>CAZURR010000043.1:0-20519 GCA_964622715.1 uncultured Hyphomicrobium sp.
ACATGCCGACAACGACCAAAATTGAATGGACGGACGCGACTTGGAATCCTGTCGCGGGATGTTCCATCGTAACCGCCGGCTCCACCAACCGTTACGCCATGCAAATGGCAAAGCGCCTCGAGGCTATGGGGGTGCAGAAGTACCAGGGCCTGACCCGAAAGAGCGGCAAGCGGGCTGTTTGGAACGGCCTCGTTCGTGAAGACCATGTCTCACTCGACATCCCACACGCCTGGAAGAAGCCTACAAAGATCTTCGTAAACTCAATGAGCGACCTCTTCCACGAGGCCGTCAGTGAGGACTTCATCGTCTCGGTTTGAAAAGGAACCCTCCCGATGACCAATCCGCTTCCGCGTGCCTGCAAGAGCATCAATGACTTGAACGTGGGCGACACGTTCCGTCAGAAATACTCCATCAGCGATAGCGACGTGCAGAAGTTCGGGGAAATCTCCGGCGACTTCAATCCCGCGCACTTCAATGAGGAGTATGCGAAGGGCACGATCTTCAAGAACCGCATCGCCCATGGGATGATTTCGGTCGCCAAGTTCTCCGGCATCTTCGGCATGGACATGCCGGGTCTGGGCGCGATCTGGGGCAGCCAGAATGTGAAGTTCCTTGCCCCGGTGCAATTGGATGAGCCCTACACCGCCGTCGCCCTCGTGAAGGAAAAGGGAGAGAAGAACGTCGTCTTCACCTGCTGGGTCGAGGACAAGGACGGCGCGCACGTGCTTGAGGGCGAAGGCGTGCTGTATCCCATTCCGCAAAAAGTGAAGGACAAAATGGTTGCGGACGGCTCGCTGGCGCCGCTGCTGGCTTAATGCGGTCGCAATGAACGACGCGGGAATGGCGTTGGGGGGAGGTGAGCGGGAACACCTGACCTAGACCCCAAAGACAACGGCGCCGCCGGTGAATCCGGCACCCGCCGCACACATCAAGAGGCGCTCGCCGTGCGCCAAACCTTTCTGCTGCGCTGAGAGCGAAAGCGAAAGGGGGATGGTCGCAGCCGAGCTGTTGCCATAGTCGGCAACGGTTGAGATGACCTTGCTCTCAGGCACTTCGAGCTGATGCACGACGGCAGCGATAAGGCGCGCATTGGCCTGGTGCGGCACGAAGCGGTCGATGTTGACGATGCTGATGTTGGCGCTGGCAAGGGCTTGGCGCGATGTGCTCACCATCATAACGACAGCTTTCGCGAACACGGCTTTACCGTCAGACATGACCATCAGCGTTTCATCGGCAATGTCGGGCTCAAAGGGTCGGCGGCTGCCGCCGGCCGGGATCTTGATCAGATCATAACCGCTGCCATCGGAGGAAAGGCGTGCGCCAAGGACGCCCGCGTTCGGCCGATCAGTGGGCGAGAGTACGACGGCGCCCGCCGCGTCGGCAAACAGCGCAGACGTGCCCGCGTCAGTAGCATCAAGGCGGCGCGACAGAATGTTGGCGCCGACGACGAGCACGGCTGCGCGTTGGGTGCGCACGAAAGCATCGGCCAGCGTCAGCGCATAGAGGAACCCAGCGCACGCGCCCGCCATGTCGATGCCGCCCGAGTTTGTGAGCCCCAATCTATGCGCGAGGAGCGGTGCCGAGGGTGGCAATAGATGATCTGGCGTGCTGGTGGCGAGCAGTGTCAGCGCAATTGTCGAGCGGTCGATTCCAGCGGACTGCAGCGCCGTTTCGCCAGCCTTTGCGGCGATGTCGGTAAGCGCTTCGTTGCGCGCTGCATAGCGGCGCTCCCGTATGCCGGTGCGGCGTTCAATCCAGCCGGGCTCTAACCCCAAACGCTGCTCGATCTCAGCATTTCCGATACGCCGCTCGGGCACATGATGCCCAAGACCGACGATTTCGCATCTCATGGGATCTTCGCTCAAGACGCAGCCCAGAGATCAACGCACTCTGTGGCGGCGCGAATGGCGTCATAGACCTGATCCAACTCCGCCTCAGAGATGCAATAGGGGGGCATGACGTAGATCGTATTGCCGAGCGGACGCAACAATACGTTCCGCTCTAAGAAAAAAGCGTAGAGCTTTGGGCCGATCGCGGCCATGTAACCGGCATCTGGCGCATCGAGCTCAAACGCTGTGATGGTGCCGAGCTGGCGAATGTTCTTGAAGCGCGTATCGGTGCGCAGGGCTGCCCGGTGTTTTGCCTGGCGCTGGGTGAGGGTCGCGATGCGCTCTGCGACGGGCTCCGTCTTCCACACCTCAATGTTGGCTGCTGCGGCGGCGCAGGCGATGGGATTTGCCGTGTACGAGCTCGAATGAAAGAACGTCTTGCTGCGGTCGGTCGAGTGATGCGCCTCGAAGATCTCTTGCCGGCACAGCGTGACGGCGAGCGGCACCGATCCTCCAGTCAGGCCTTTGGCGAGACACATGATGTCGGGCGCCACGTTCGCTCGCTCACAAGCAAATAGCGTGCCCGCCCGGCCCCAGCCCGTCATCACCTCGTCGGCAATGAAGAGCACGCCGTGGGCTTCGCACACGCGCTTCATCTCGGACAAAATGTGCGGCGGATACATCAGCATGCCGCCCGCGCCCAGGACCAGCGGCTCGACGATGAGTGCTGCGACCGAGCCTTCCGCACATACGGCATCGAGCACGTCGATGCTGTCCTGCGTATGCCCAGTGGCAGGATAAGGAATGCGGCCAACCTCGAACAGCAGCGGCGCATAGGGGGCATTGAATATGGTGCGCGCGCCAACCGACATGCCGCCGATCGTGTCACCGTGATAACCGTGCTCCAGCGCTAAGATGCGATTGCGCGGCTTACCGATGTTGCGCCAGTAGCACAGCGCCATCTTGAGCGCCACTTCCACTGACGTGGAGCCGCTATCGGAGAAGAAGACATGAGAAAGACCAGGTGGGGCGAGCTCGATGAGGTCTCGGGCGAGGCGCTTGGCCGGCTCATGCGTGAAGCCGGCGAAGATCACTTGGTCTAGGCGATCAGCCTGCTCCTTGATCGCGGCGACGATGGGCGGGTAGCGGTGACCATGCGTCACCACCCACCATGACGAAATCGCATCGAGGATGCGAATCCCGCTCGGCGTTTCCAGCCAAGCGCCTTCTGCGCGCGCGATCTCCATCATATCCGGCTGGAGCGCATGTTGGGTGAAGGGATGCCAGATCGGCGACGCTTCGGGCGCGGTCATGACGTCATCTCCACTGCAAAGTCGGCGCGGCGGAAGCGGCTATCGAAGGCCGTGCGTAAGGTCAACGCGTTCAGCGGATCAAGATGCGGCAGCCGCCCAAGGCGGCGTACCTGACCCATCTCGATAATGGCACGTTCGGACTCCATGTTCTCCTCGCCGATAAACGCAATCCCAAGGAAAGGCATCGCGCGGCGCTTTAGGGCTTCGATCGATAACAGACTGTGATTAATGGTGCCGAGCTTTGTTGATGCACACAGGATCACCGGCGCGCTCCATAAGCCGAACAGGTCGATCTGCAAAGCGTGCCGCGTCAGGGGCACCAAAAGTCCACCGACTCCTTCGATCACGAGGGGCAGACGCGTATCGGGCAGGGCCAGCTTGTCGACATCGATTTCAAGGCCATCACGCTTTGCAGCCTCGTGCGGCGAAGCCGGTGTCGAGAACTTATAAACCTCGGGCAAGATGCGATCTTGCGAAACGCCAGATAGTCGGCGCACGACGTTTGCATCAGTCTCGCCCGTCAAACCCGCTTGCACTGGCTTCCAGTATGCCCCATCGAGCGCACACACGAGTGCGGCAGCAAACACTGTTTTACCGATGTCGGTATCGGTACCGGTTACTATGAAGCACGGCCTCATGGCGCCAGCCTCGCCTGTTCCTCCGCCAAGGCCTCCGCCATGGCCGCGATGTGCTCCTCCGCAACGTTGAGCGTCACCGAAACGCGCAAGCGCGCGGTGCCTTCGGGCACAGTGGGCGGGCGTATTGCGCGAATGTCAAAACCGCGCGCCTGCATGGCGGACGCGAGCCGGCTCGCGCGGTCGCTGACGCCAACGATTACTGGTTGGATCTGCGAGCCCGAAGGCGCAACGTTGCAGTGCGTGGCGAGCTGCCCAGCGGCAAAATCTACGAGCTTTTGCAAGCGCTCGCGCCGTCCTCCGTTGAAGCGGCAGATAATGAGTGAGGCGCGCACGAGAGCCGTGATCAGCGGCGATGGCGCCGTTGCATAGATGAAGGGGCGGCAGCGGTTGACGAGATAGTCGCATAGCACCTGAGGTCCTAAGACCAGCGCACCCATCACGCCGAGCGCCTTGCCGCAGGTGTGAACCGTGATCACGTCGGCGCGGCCTTCAAGGCCAGCCCCCAGCCCGCGTCCTTCCGGGCCGTGGACTCCGGTTGCATGCGCCTCGTCGATAATGAGGATACCGCCGTGCCGTTCCGCAATTTCAATTAGATCACCGAGCGGCGAACGGTCTCCATCCATGCTGTAAAGGCTCTCGACCGCGATCCAGGGAGTGCCGGTGCCGCCCGCCGCGCGCCAGTCCTTGATTGCATCTTCAAAAGACGCCGCATCGTTGTGGTGCGCCTCGGCGCGCTCCGCCTTACTGGCGCGCATCCCGTCGTGGACGCTCGCATGGATCAGGGCATCGTGTACGATGAGGTCGCCGCGCTGGGGAAGCGTTGAGAAAAGCGCTACATTGGCCATGAAACCGCTGCCAAAGAACAGCGCGCTTTCTGCTTGAAAGAAGGCTGCGGCTTCTGCCTCGAGCGCTTCGTGCTCGCGATCGTTTCCGCGCAACAGCCGCGAGCCGCCCGCACCTATGCTCACGCCACGCTCGATTGCGGCGCGTGCTGCGTCAATCAACTCCGGTGCGGACGCGAGCGCCAAATAATCGTTGGACGCGAAGTCGGCACCTCTGCGCGGTTGCAACGCGCGATGACGGCCGCGTCGTGCTAGCGCCTGGAGCGCACGTTCATGACTCTCGTGCATGGGTCCGCGCACCTGAGCGCGGCTTGGTTTCAAGCGGCTTCAGGCCGAGCTTGGCGAAGAGTTTTTCATCGGAGTCTTCGTCAGGATTCTCCGCCGTCAGCAGTCTCTCGCCCGCGAAGATTGAATTGGCGCCAGCAAAGAAGCACAGCGCTTGTGTCTCATCGCTCATCTCCGTGCGGCCGGCCGAAAGGCGCACATATGATTTTGGCATCATGATGCGGGCCAGCGCGATCGTGCGGACGAAGGAAATGGGATCGATTGTCTCCGTATCCTGAAGCGGCGTACCCGAGATGGCGATCAGCATATTAATGGGGACGCTTTCAGGATGCTGAGGAAGGTTGGCCAGCGTCACCAACATGTCGACGCGGTCCTCGGGCGTCTCTCCCATGCCGACAATCCCGCCAGCGCAAACTTTGATGCCGGCCTCGCGCACGCGTGCTAGCGTGTCAAGTCGATCGGAGAAAGTTCGCGTTGTAATGATCTCGCTGTAGTAGCGCTCGGATGTATCGATGTTGTGGTTGTAATAATCGAGCCCGGCAGATTTGAGATTCAGAACGTCCTCATCTGAAAGCATGCCGAGGGTCATGCAGGTTTCCATGCCGAGCGCCTTCACCCCTTTGACCATGGCACACATGGCTTGCATGTCACGGCTCTTGGGTGAGCGCCAAGCCGCGCCCATGCAGTATCGGGTGGCGCCCGCTGCACGCGCCTCGCGTGCCGCATGCAAGACCTGCTCGACGTCCATAAGTTTTGACGCGGCAAGACCAGTCGTATGACGTGCAGACTGGTTGCAATAACCGCAGTCCTCTGGGCATCCCCCGGTCTTGATGCTCAGAAGCTGGCTCTTTTGGATCGTATTCGGCTCGAAGTTTTGCCGATGCAGGGTATGAGCCATGAACAGGAGGTCATTGAACGGAGAGTCATAAAGGGCCTGGGTCTCGGCGCGCGTCCAATTGTGGCGCACG
This sequence comes from uncultured Hyphomicrobium sp., assembly GCA_964622715.1. Taxonomy (GTDB): domain Bacteria; phylum Pseudomonadota; class Alphaproteobacteria; order Rhizobiales; family Hyphomicrobiaceae; genus Hyphomicrobium_A. The sequence goes on from CAZURR010000043.1 coordinate 5,876, forward strand.
CTGTGATCGGCTTCAGGGCCTGAGGAGCGGGCCTCCGCCGTCCGCAAGTCCATTTTTGCTCATTCTCCGGTGACGGGCTGAGATGCAAGAGCGATTTACTCGCCAGATGTTTGCACCGGCAAGGGGCGGCCTCGCAAGGACTATCGTCGTTAGCATAGCGCTGTAACTGCAATTGGTGAGTGCCGGGAAGCGTTCCGGAGGCGGCGGAGATGTAGGCTTGGCGCGGCACTTGGGCTGACAGGAGCCAGCTAGGCAGAAAAGGTCAGCGCAAGGGCTGCGGGCTTCTTCGCCGGACCCTTTATTCTTGGAGATCGAAGAGGAGCGATGTCTGGGCCTGCGTGATGGTCTATTCCGTGCGTCTGCTTTGAGATCGTAGCGCTTCCAAAAAAGAAAAACTGATGTCTCGCCGCTCAGATAATCACTGAGCTACGAAGATTATCCGATAACGGATCATGTGAAGCTGAATTCAGATAACCCCCATAAGGAGCCTGAAAACGGCGTCTCCTGTCGAATTAGTACGTATACGAACAGAGTTCAAATGGTGCCCTCATTGGCCTGTTTCCAGAACCGGCACCTGTGCGAATGTCCTCTTGACACGGACGGTTTGCGCGCCAAATGGTTAACAAGGAAACTGCATTCCGGCGGCGTTCATTCGACAGAGCCCACCAAACACAGGCTCGCGCACACATGTCGAAGTGTGTAGTTAAAGGGTTAAAATACTGGTGGATAACAGCGTCTGACCCAAAGCATTCCATGCTATTATTGCATCGAAGTTTCTTCGGCTGTTCTTCAGCGTATTAAGTTTATAGCTATTACCACTAGTAATACGAGGCCTGCTATATAGTATATATTATAAAAATGCCGGAGAACGCTGTGCTTTGCTTGTTTTATGGCTGATCCGTATCGAGGCAGTAAAAGCCTCACCGTTTGAGGGCCACACAATGACAGCGGTAGGACGTTTTTCGACTCGCCCCCTCTATTTGCAAGTGAAAGATACGTTGGTTCAAAGACTTGTCGGCGGGACGTGGAGGCCGGGTGCCGCAATCCCAAACGAAATCGAGCTTTCGCGCGAGCTTGGCATCAGTGTCGGGACCGTGCGCAAGGCCCTGGATGAGATGGAAGGTGAGCGGCTTATTTCACGGCGGCAGGGTCGCGGTACCTTTATTATAGACCAGACCTCCGACGAATGTGCCATCCGCTTCAGCAATATCCGCAACGCGGAGGGTGTGCGCATTAGCGGCGATATTCAGCGATGCGAACTGGTCTCGGCCCAGTCGAGCGAGGATGAGGCGCGGATATTGCAGTTACGTCCTGGCGAACCCGTCTTCCGCATCAACAGCGTCCGGACAAACAAAGACACACCATTTCTGGTCGAGGAGTCGACCATCCCGCAGTCCAGATTCCCCGGGCTGACGCAAGAGGCGGCGATCGCACCGAGCATTGTGGTCCTTGCTCACAACTACGGGGTGTTGCTCACGCGCGCCGAGGAAAAAGTCTCTGTGACGACGGCTTCGGCCGATGTCGCCGAAGACCTGAAAGTTGCAGAGGGTACGCCTGTGCTGAAGCTGGATCGCGTCGTCTTTGCGATCGATGGTCGTCCGATCGAGAGACGCGTTGGGCGTTGCTATCTGCGCGACAACTACTACCTGGCTGAGGTCAGTTAAGGTCACGATTTCATTTCACGTACCGCAACATATGCCAAGCCTGCATCAGTTTCTGTCCATACACAGATGGCATTCAGCGAAGCTGAGCGTTAGCCCGATCAGTTCGCGTCTTCAGGAAGCGGGGGCAACGCCAAGATGTCTATGCCTTCGTCCACGAGCGCGGCTGCTTCCTCGCCAGATGCCTGGCCGTAAATTCCGCGAGCCTTGGCCTCTTGATGGTGAATCTTGCGGGCTTCCTGCGCAAAGCACGTACCAACGTTTTCAGCGTTCTTGATCAGCGATCGGCGGATCTCTCGCATAGTCTGCAAGAGTTCCGCAGGCATCGCTTGGGTACTGCAGGATTTTTTCTCCCGATCGCCGCACGCGGCCAAGTTCGGAGCCATGATAGCCTTGTCGACGTCGTGGCTTCCGCAGTGGGGGCATGCGAGTTGCTCGGCCTCGACCTGGGACTCATAGGCCGCGCTTGATTGGAACCAGGCCTCGAACTCGTTGCAGCAGGTGCACCTGAGGCGATACTTGATCACGATTGCACCTCGGTAGCCTTTGCATCCGCCGTGTAAACGACCTCGAAGGGGCGATCATGCTGAAGCGAAGGCACGCGGCTGCGCACATCATCGAGAAGTTGCAAATCGATATCGGCAGTGATGACTGCTGGGTGCACGTCGCCTTCGCCCAGGATTTCACCCCACGGCGACACGATGAGACTATGTCCGAACGTTTGGCGCCCGTGTTCGTGACTGCCGCCTTGCGCGGCGGCGAAGATATAGGCTTGCGCCTCGATCGCCCGCGCCCGCAACAGTGTGTGCCAATGAGCCATTCCGGTGGGCACGGTAAAGGCCGAAGGGATGGCTATGAACTTGGCGCCCGCCTTTGCGAGCGCTCGATAAAGATGCGGAAAGCGGAGGTCGTAGCAAATGGTGAGCCCAATTGGTCCCCATGGCAAATCCGCAATGATGGCGTGTCGGCCGGGTTCGTAGTTGGCGCTTTCCAGGTAACATTCACCCCCGCCAAGATCGACATCGAACATGTGGATCTTGTCGTAGCGGGCCGTGATGCGCCCCTCCGATGAGATCAGCAGCGATCTATTGGCGATCTTCCCGTTGTCGAGCAGGATGGGCATCGAGCCGATGTGCAGCCAGACATTCAGTCCACGCGCAAGATCGCAAAAGTGCTCGAGCGCGGGATGCTCTTTTTCAGGACGCGCAGCGGCAAGTAGCTGCGTACGATCGATCTCCATGAATGTCGTCATTTCGGGCGTTTGAATGTAGTCTGCTCCGCGCTGGGCCGCTCTACGAATGAGGTCAGAGGCGGCGGCGACATTTCGCACAACGTCGCGGCCCGAGCACATCTGCACCAGACCAACGCGGAACGTGCGCGGTGCGTGCGGATTTGTCATGGGCAGCTACCTCTTGGTAAATTGGATCTGCCGGTTAGATGGTGAGCAGTGAATCGAGCTTGCCTTCGCGATCGAGCGTGTAGAGATCGTTGCACCCGCCAATGTGGCGCTCTTCGATCCAAATTTGCGGCACCGTATGACGCCCGCCCGCCTTTTCGCACACCTCGGCACGCAACTCCTTGCAGACGCTGATATCGACCTCCTGAAATTGCCAGCCCTTCTTACGTAACAGCTGTTTCGCCATGTGGCAGTATGGGCAAAGTCTGGTGGTGTAGACAGTGATTTTCGCCATAGGTCGCTTGCAATTCGTTTGTGTGCCGTCGAGTCACCTGCTTGCAGTCTAGTCGTTCCGTTAATCGACGGAAAGATGATCCGCGATGCAAAGGGACTGAAAACTTCAAGGTGTGGCCTAGGCGCTATCGATGACCATTGCCAGCGCCAAGACATCGACATGTGAGGCGCCGGCGCGTTTTAGGGTGCGCGCACAGGCGCCAACCGTGGCCCCGGTGGTGATAACGTCGTCGACCAGCAGCACCTTCGCACCTGCGATGTCAGGCAATTCTTCGGATGGTACGGCAAATGCTCCCGCGACGTTCCGACGGCGCTGGGCCCGGGTGAGGCCCACCTGCGGCGGCGTTTTGCGGGTGCGAACTAGCGCCAGAGGTGCAAACCCAGCGCGTGCCAGCCGCGCGACCTCAAGGCTTAAAATCGCGGACTGATTAAAGCGGCGGCGAAAAAGTCGGCCGCGCGGTAGCGGCACGGGCACAATGACGTCCGTATCAATCAGGAGCTCCGCACCGGCTTGGGCCAGCCGGCGTCCGAGCAGGCGCCTGGCATCGTGCCGGTCGCGAAACTTGAGATTGTGCACGAGCTCGCGCATGACGCCGTCGAAGCGGGCAACTGCGCGCGCCCGATCGTAGTCAGGCGGATCGGCTGCGGCGGCGGCGGAGATCATTGTTCCGCCGGTATCATAGGGCATCGGCAAACCCAGCCGGTCGCATAGAGGTGGACGAATGAAATCAATCTTGCCCCAGCACCGCGAATAGAGCGCGTCGTGTGAGGCAAGCGGCTTGTGGCATACCAGGCAAAGCGGCGGCATAATGAGATCTGCCAGCGCAGTGGCCGCGCGGCGCAGGGGCCCATGGCTTCGTTCAATATCGGCGCGGTTACGAAGCATGCTCCCCCTGAAGCGCGCGCTCTGCTAGCGAATGCAACGCCACCTCATGCTAGCTTGCAGTTCGAGCCGCCGCGAGGCCTGATCACGTTGGATACTGACCCTTGCCGTCTGACCAGCCGACCCCGATCTTTGAACGTAGTCTGATTGTGCGTCGACGCGATCGCATTGCGTCAACAGCACAAGAGCACGACTTTCTTCTCAGTCGTGTTGCTGACGATATCGCCGAGCGGCTTGGGATCATCCGTCGCACGTTTCCGCTTGCCGTCAACCTTGGCGCTTATCACGGACTCCTAGCGCGGCGCATTCGCGGCATTGCGGGTATCGAACGCATCATCAACGTAGAGCGATCGGAATTACTGCTCGCGCGTTGCGATCGTCCGTGCGTCATCGCTGACGAGGAGGCGCTGCCCTTCTCTGCCGGCTTGCTTGATCTTGTCGTATCGGGTCTGGCGCTGCATCTGGTCAACGATCTACCAGGCGCCCTCGTTCAGATCCGTCGCGCTCTGAAGCCGGACGGATTGTTGCTCGCAGCCATGCTCGGGGGTGAAACGCTCAAAGAGCTACGCGAAGCATGGCTCGCCGCTGAAGCGGAGCTTACCGGAGGTGTGTCTCCGCGCGTAGCCCCGTTCGCGGACGTGCGTGACATGGGCGCACTCTTACAGCGAGCCGGCTTCGCGCTTCCCGTTGTTGATTCTGAAACTGTTACGGCGAGCTACGCATCGCCGCTGTCACTCATGCAGGAGCTCAAGGCCATGGGCGCGAGCAATATGCTCATCCAGCGCCGGCGCATTCCAGTGACGAGGGGGCTTCTCATACGTGTTGCCGGGATCTACGCGGAGCGCTTTTCGCAGCCGGACGCGCGCGTGGCTGCGACATTTGAGATCCTCACATTGACTGCCTGGGCGCCGGACGAAAGCCAGCCCAAGCCCCTGCGGCCAGGCTCGGCGCAGACGCGCCTCGCCGACGCTCTGGGCGTTTCCGAGCGCAAGGTTCGCGAGTAGCATCTCTTATCCTAGCAAATCGCGTAGCGGTGCGATCAGCGGCTCATCGGCCGGTGGCATGGGATAGTGCGATAGCCGAACTGCCCGGACCCATGCGATCTCCTGGCCTTCGTTTGCGGCGATTGTGCCGTCCCATTGTCGGCAGAGATAGAGAGGCATCAGCAAGTGAAAATCGTCGTAGGCGTGGCTTGCGAATGTCAATGGCGAAAGGCAAGTCTCGCACACGTCAATGCCAAGCTCCTCGAAAAGCTCGCGGCGGAGTGCGGTTTCGGGCGTCTCAGTGGACTGCACCTTTCCGCCGGGAAACTCCCACAGCCCGGCCATGGATTTGCCGGCGGGGCGGCGGGCGATCAGCACGCGGTTGTCGCGATCGACGAGAGCGGCAGCTGCTACAAGCAAGATCTTTCGGCTCATGTGCGGGGCATAGCCGGAGTTTCGCTGTGTGGGTAGAAAAAAAACGTCGCGTGCTTCCTCGTGTAGCGAAGCGACGCGGTGTTGCCACGCGGCCCATCTTTGGCGACCATGGATGGCCGCATTTCGCATTCTCTCCGAGGAAACCGCTATGCTGTCCAACTGCCGTACACTCTTTGCATTCGCACTCTTAGCGTCACTTTTTGCCACGTCGATCGTATCGCTACGGGCACAAGGCCTCGACATTACCAGAGCAAATTTGATCGATCTTACACATGCCCTCGACGCAGAAACGATCTTCTGGCCGACCGAAACGGATGGTTTTAAGCTGACCAAGCTATTCAAGGGATCGACCAAAGAAGGTTTTTTCTACGCAGCCTACAAGTTCTGTCTGCCCGAGCACGGCGGCACCCACCTGGATGCGCCTTTTCATTTCGCTGAGCGCGGTTGGACGGTTGCCGAAATTTCGCTGAAGCGCCTCGTTGGGCCGGCTGTTGTCATCGACATTTCCGCTCAGGCCGCAAAGGATCCCGACTACACGCTCAAGGTGGAAGATGTCACCGCATGGGAGGACGTGCATGGCAAGGTCCCGGCCGGTGCCATTGTGCTATTACGCACCGGCTGGAGCAGCCGTTGGCCCGACAAGCTTGCTTACCTTGGCGACGATACGCCTGGTGACGCCAGCAACCTTCACTTCCCATCCTACGGCGCGGACGCTGTCCGCCTGCTTATCGAGCGTGGCGCGACAGTGCTGGGCGTCGACACGGCGAGCATCGACAATGGGCCCTCGCGCAAATTTCTTGTGCACCAAATCGCAGGCGCTGCCGACGTAGTCGGTCTGGAAAACCTAACAAACCTCGACAAGCTGCCACCTACGGGCTCCTGGGTCGCTGCCTTGCCGATGAAGATTGCAGGCGGCTCGGGCGCGCCTGCACGTGTGGTGGCGTTTGTGCGGTAGAAGAACTTAGAAGTTTCAACCTCGAAAGTGTGAGCAGGTGGCGTAGATCTTTGAAGCATAGACGTGGTGTTGCTGCACCCATCTTCGACCAGGAAACATCTAAGAACGCTTCACGAGATCTCTGGCAATTCGGGGCGGACGAGGATGAAGCGGACCAAGTGTGATGCGCAGCGATGGCGCAGGACGGCAGCGACGCAGCTACTATCTTGGACGCTTAAGCTCGCTGTGATTGCTGTCGCCGCCGCCGCGGGGCTGGCGTTAAAAGTCACAGTCGAAGGAGCGGCGGCCCAATCTTCAGCGATGGATTCAAAACCCCTTAATGTGGGATTCTTCATCAGCTCAGATGGCAACCGCTGTTTTACGCCCGGGCTTGTCACGGCAATCAAATACTTCACCACGAAGCTTGCCGATCACGTGAACAACACCGGCGGAATCGGCGGTCGCAAAGTTGCTTTGACGTTCTTCGACGATTTCGAGCAGTCTTCAACGACGGTCGCCAATATCAAAATGGCCATCGATGATCCCGCGATGATGGCGATGATCGGCGTTTCGAGCTCAACGCGTGGCCGTGCCGTCTTCAATGCGTTGGGGCCCGAGATTCAAGACAAGGGGATTCCGTTCATTACCGAAATGTCGCTCGACAAGATTTTTCACGACTACCCGAGCGTGTTCACGATGGCGAGCTCGGTGCGCAATGAACTGGAAGTCGTGCGGAAGATTATCGCCGAGGGCGGCTACAGTCGGCCCGTGTTCGTCGGTCTTGACGATGATCTCTATAGCTTCGCGCTCGGTGATGGCGTGAAGGAGATCCCGGGCGGCCCTACGCTGGCGGGGAGCTATCAAGTACCGGTCCGCGACTACAAGCTTGATCCTGCCGCCAGTGCGCCCGTCGTTGAGGAAATCAAGCGCCAAGACCCCGACCTCATTTTGTTGTCCATCCACAGCGGGCCGAGCGCAACTCTCCTCAACCAGCTGAAGGAAGTTGGCGTCGACGCCCCTGTATTTGTATTGCTCGGCCGCATATCGAGCATCACAAACCTACCGGGCGCGAAAGGTTACGCCGGTACGATTTCGCAAATTGCCCGTGAAGGCGTGCCCAACGTTTATAGCGAGCGATTGAGGCAGAGGATCTGGCGTTCCAGTAAGGATACTTGGGTGTTCGATGACACCCGTAACGACGATGCGCCTGGCTGGAAGTCGGGAACGTGTGAGGCGCGAACGGACGTGACCGCGCGGCGGCTCTTTGACGCTGCAAATCGCCGCGCCGTCGGACGGGGCACGCAGTACCGCGATATGTTGCAGCTCGTCATCGAAGCGGCGCGGTCCGCACCTGACACCGCCGACGTTGCGGAACTGCGCCGTCACATTGGGGTCAAGCTGCGCAACTTTGTCGAAGGCCGCCACGTGCTTAAGGGACTTTGGCAGGACTGGGCTTTCACCACCGACCGCACGGCAGCAGACGACACGCTCATCTTGAGCAAGGCGACGAACGACGACACCCCGATTCTCGCGCCCGTCCAATACCGCCGCATCAACGGGACGCTTCAGCGCAGCCCAACAGTTTACATGTCCATCGATCTCATCAACCTGTCGCGGATCAACTCCAATGATAGGAGCTTCGACGCCGAGTTCTACTTGTCGATGAAGAGCACAGACGGTCGCGTCGACATCAAAAATATCGAATTCACAAACGCCTATCGATCGCAAGCCGGAGAGGGCCGGCTCGTAAGCGTGCGAGAGATTCACAATGGGCTTGGCGGATCCGATTTTACGGCAGGTGTCAAGCTCTACAAGGTGTCTGGCAAGTTCGTGTTCGAACCAGACCTCGGAAACTATCCCTTCGACACCCAACGCCTCTCAGTCTCCTTCCAGCCAACTAGTGCCGAGCAATCATTCCTCGTCCAGCCGTCAGCGCAAAAAACGCGCCAGTCGGACGTTGCTTCGGACGGCTGGCAACTGGATGAGCAATATGTGGGATCTGATCAGGACATCATCCCTACTATTGGCGCATCGTTGAGTGAGAGGCGCATCGTCCCGTTCTATAAGTTTAACGTCACCTGGGTCGTTCGGCGCATTGCAGTAGACTATTACTTACGTGTTGTTGTGCCGCTCGCGTTCATTTTACTTGTCACATATTTCTCGGTCTACCTACCGCACGAACGCTTCGAATCGATTATGGCGATACAGGTGACAGCGCTGCTTTCGTCAATCGCACTCTACCTAGCGTTGCCCAAGGTTGATTCTGATCAGGCGACCTTGTCGGACAAGATCTTCATGATGACCTACGCCGCCGTGAGTCTCATGATCGGATTGTCGATCCTCAAGGACAATTTGTGGCAAATGAAGAGCAGAGTTTTCAGTTGGTTCGTCGCCCTGCTGCAGCGTATTGTCTTTCCGGTCGCGACGGTTGCTGTCATCACATTCTTGCTCACGAATACGAACGGTCGAACTGTCCTATTCACGGACAGTATCGCCGCGATCTGGAAAAAAGTGATTGGTTGAAGAGTAACGCCAACAGAGTGCGTTCCTCACACGTTGACCAGCCGTTGACTGGCGTCACGCGTTGCGTCCAAGGTTCCGATCAAGTTGCAGCAGAGCGGTGAGGTCATGGCTTCATTCTATTGGTCAGTTTCCCATGCGGTTGGCGACAGAGGACGCGTTTCGGGTGACTCAGAGGCGGTTGGATATACCGTCGGACTTCTAACGTGGGCGCTGGCCGGAGGCGTCTTCGTCGCCGTCAAGTTGGGTGCCGACGAGATGCCTCCTTGGACGCTCTGCTGCTGGCGGGTTTTCCTTTCGGCGCTCGTCCTAATGCCGTTTGTCATGAGCCACCATCACGAGATCGTGGAGTTTGTTCGCAAGCGGTGGCCTGAGGCGCTCTTCATCGGTGCGATTGGGCTTGGTCTCACACAGGGAACGATTTTCACGGCGCTGACCTATACGAGCGCGATTAACGCCGGGATCATTTTTGCCACGACCCCGATCATCACAATGGTTCTCGCGCACTTTGTCATCCACGAGCAGATGAACGCTTGGCAGGCCGTGGGGTCGGCCATCGCCTTTTTGGGAATTGTCATGGTTGCCGTACATGGAAGCCTCGATAGATTGTTGGACCTACAGCTGCGGTTCGGCGACTTGCTTGTGATGGCTGCGGCCGCGATGTTCGCCTGCTATACGGTCCTCCTCAAGCGTGCCAAATTCGAACTGGATCGGCTGCCGCTGCTTTTCGTTTTGCTCTGCGCCGGTGCCATATCCACTGTGCCATTTTTTCTTTGGGAGATCTGGAATGGCGAGCACGCGGACTTGGCGTTCAAGGGCTACATGGTTCTGCTCTATGCTGCCGTCCCCGGCGGTGCCTTGATGTACCTCTGCTTTAACTGGAGCATCGACGTTCTGGGTCCTTTGCGCGCAGGCACCCTGCTGTATACGCAAATGATTTTCACCGCGGTCTTGGCCTGGTTAATCCTTGGCGAGTCGATTGAGTGGTACCACTATGTCGGCGCCGGTTTGATCATCGTTGGCGTCTTGTTCGTGACGATGCTGCGGCCGCAGCCGGCCGCAAGCACCGCAAAATGATGCAAACGTATTTAGGTGACGAATGAGGTCGACTGAGATGGCTCGGCGTGGCTTGCTAGAGCTGCGTCAGGAAACCGTCCAGTCGCCAATCAGGTCCAAATCCGATCTCTTCCGGTGTCATGGCCAATGCTCGCCTCTCTGCTAAGTGCTTTTTGTACGCTTTGGTCCTTGTGCCGCATAAGGGCGCTTCAAGGCTGGTCAGCTTGCATACGGTACACTAACCTTCGATTAGAATTAGCGCGGGCCAAGAACAGTTGGTGTTCGCTGCCCCCAAAAAAGTTTAGTGCTGGCGCGTTATGCGACCACATGACGTCTGGGTGCCGCCTAAGGTTTGGTCGACTGGGAGGAAGTCCATGAGCGAGTTGCAGCCTGGAGCTCAGCCTACAACAAGAATGAGCGGTGGCCGGAAGACGGCGATACTCGGGATCTGGATGTTTCCCTACCTGTTGGCGGCCTGCGCCTATTTCGGAGGCGTGTTCTATGAACCCGCCGCTGTCTTGCGTGAGCCCGCTCTGGTATGGCCAATTCCTCAGGCTGTCTATGGTTGGTTGTTGCTTATGGTGCTGTTGTCGGCGGTATGGCTCGTTGGCGAGTTCTTCTCTGTGACGAGCAGAGAGACCGTCGTCGCGGCACTGCAATGGGATGCCGTGATTAGCTCGCTCACCGCAATCATCTTCACGGGCTGGGCGGGGTGGTTCATCGGGACAGACACGTTGGAGTGGTGGTTCTTCGTGCCTTGGGGAGCTGCGATCATCGACGCCCTCACGGCAGCATGGCTCAGCATCAATAATGCGGCCCAGAAGCCGTTCATGAGCAGTCGGGGAACGACCTAACGTTCCGTTGGACGATTTTTAGCTACGATAGTCGGCATTGATTTCGATGTAGCCGTGCGTCAGGTCGCAGGTCCACACGGTGGCGCGGCCCTCGCCGACGCCGACATCGACGCGCACGGCAATCTCCGCGCCCTTCATATACTGAGCCACGGGCTCTTCCACGTAGTCCGGCGCGCGCTCACCATCCTTGGCGACAAGCGTATCGCCGAACCAGATGGCAAGCTTATCGCGGTTGGCTGCCTCACCCGCCTTGCCGACTGCCATGACGATGCGCCCCCAGTTCGGGTCCTCGCCGGCCATGGCGGTCTTGACCAACGGTGAGTTTCCGATGGCCAACGCGATCTTGCGCGCGGCGCGATCATCCTCGGCGCCTTGCACGTCAATCGTGACGAACTTCGTAAGCCCCTCGCCGTCCTTGGCGACAAGAATTGCTAACTCTTTCAGGAGGTCATGCAGTGCAGCTGTGAATTCCTGGAGCCGGGCATCGGCCGCGTCAGCGATATGTGGACAGCCGCGCGTCGCGGCGGCACTTGTAGCGAACGCGAGAAGCGTATCGCTCGTCGAGGTATCACCGTCGACAGTTACGCAATTGAACGTGCGATCGGCTGCTGGCGCTACGAGCTTTTGCAATGTGGGCTGCCCGATTGAGGCGTCGGTGAAGACGAAGCAAAGCATGGTCGCCATGTCAGGCTGGATCATTCCGGCACCTTTGCAGATGCCGTTGAGGGTCACGTGGGTGTCGCCAATCTTGGCCGTGCGAGTGGCGAGTTTAGGATACGTGTCCGTCGTCATGATCGCCTGAGCTGCCGCCAGCCATGCGTCAGGCACGGCATCCTGTGCGAGCTGGTCGAGGAGATGCTCAAAGCGACCAGCGTCCATGGGCTCTCCAATGACGCCCGTTGAGGCCAGGAATACCTCGACTTCCGGACACCCCACAGCTTCTGCAGCAGCCTTGGCTGTGATCTGGACCGCCTTGTGGCCCTTCATTCCCGTGAAGGCATTGGCGTTGCCGGCGTTCACGACGAGCGCCCGGGCGCAACCGGTCTCCAGTCGCTTGGCGCACCATTCGACAGGGGCGGAACGCGTCTTGGATTGCGTTAGGACGCCGGCCGCCACCGTCCCATGATCAAGTACCGCCAGCAGGAGATCGGTGCGGCCTCTATAGCGAATACCAGCCGCAGCCGTCGCCAAGCGGACGCCCGCAATCGGTGGGACGTCAGGAAGCTCTTGGGGAGCAAACGGCGAGACAAGATTCGTTTTGCCCATGGCAGGTCTCCACAAAGCGGGCTACACAATCTGCCCCACGAAACAGATCGGGCCGTCTAGATCAAGCGGCCCGATGCAAAAGCTTGAGGTGGCATGTGGCGCTACTGCTTGGGCGCCGCTCCAGGCTCGGGAGCATTCTTGTTGGCTTCGTCAGCCTTCTTCTTTTCTTGCTCTTCAACCTGTTTCTTGATTTCGACGTCGACGTATTCCACCTCGGCCTTCTTGCGCAAGGCTCCGGCCTCTTCCTGGGCTTTGCGCACGGCCAACGAGTTCATAATCGTCTCCTTGACCTGATCGAACGATGGCGGGGGTTTGCGGCGGCGGTCCTCCAGCTTGATGATGTGCCAGCCGAAGTTCGTCTTTATGGGCTCGGAGACCTGCCCCTTTATCATCTTGAAGGCGGCGGCCTCGAACTCCGGCACCATCTGGCCATGCGCAAAATAACCGAGCAAGCCTCCATTGTCCTTGGAGCCAGTATCGGCCGAGTTCTCTTTGGCGAGTGCTGCGAAGTCGCCGCCCGCGTTGATCTTTGCAAGTAATTCCTTCGCCTTCTCTTCGTTGTCGACCAGGATGTGGCGTGCCGCCACCTCATCCTCAGGCTTCAGCTGGCCCACGCGCTGGTCGTAGATCGTCTTTGCGTCGGCTTCACTGACGGCACCCTTGAGCTGCTTTTCAAAATACCGCTCTCTCAATAGGCGCCGCCGGAGGTATTGCATCTGGTCTTCAAACGTAGGATCCGACGTGATCTTGGCCGCGATGGCGGCTTCGGCGAAGAGGGCATTGTCGATGAGGTATTCGACCAGGGCCCGGCGCTTGACGTTTTCAGGGATGTCGCCGAGCTGGCTCCCAATCTCGGCGTTGGCGAAGCGCATGTCCGCCTCGGTGATGACCTTGCCGTTGACCTTGGCAACGACCGTGACATCTTCAGCAGTGCTGGGATTGAAGCTCGCGCCAAAGGCGGCAAGGGTGAGCAAGGTAGCGGCCAAGAACGAGCGCTTTTTAGAGAACACGAGATACGTCCTTTTTGTTCGAGGGCTGGGCGGATGCTGATGTTGGAGCATCACAATCCGCGCTTCCAGTAAATCGTTTGTGGAGGATAATGCGCGGGCGGTGGTCATTTGGGGGCCTATGGATAGTGGTCCTGCCGACCCCTGCCAAGTTAAGAATTCGACAGTTGGTTGACGTTTCCGGGCAGAAAGCCGCGCCTAGCCGATCTCCGGCGCGTTGACAACCCTATGGTGCGGTCCTTATCTCTCGCCCGCCGGCAGGAATCAGTCCGCCAACGGCGCTTCCAAAAAGCACCGTTTCTGCCCGTCGGTCTGAGGGCCTGTCCGTCAACGGCCCATCCGGCGGCTTTCTGAGGTAGGCATGGTTTTGCCGCACAGGGTGCCCAATGTGCACCCGCTGGGACAATAGGAACTCTTCGCATGCTCTCCCTTTCCACGTTCGGCTCCACGCTTGGATCCAAGATTGGCGGATTTGCGTCAAAGATTTTCGGCACCTCAAATGAGCGCCTCGTTAGAGGTTATCGTCCCCGCGTCGAGGCTATCAACGCGCTTGAGCCAGAGATCGCCGCTCTGAGCGATGCTGAGCTAAAGGAGCGGACCAAAACCTTTCGTCGGCAGCTTCGTGAAGGGACCGATTTAGAGGAGCTGCTCGTTCCGGCTTTTGCCACCGTGCGCGAGGCCGCCAAGCGCACGTTGGGCCAACGCCACTTCGATGTGCAGCTCATCGGCGGCATGGTCTTGCACGAGGGTAAGATCGCCGAGATGAAGACAGGCGAGGGCAAGACGCTCGTTGCCACGTTGGCCGTCTATCTCAATGCGCTCACAGGCAATGGGGTGCACGTCGTCACCGTCAATGACTATCTCGCCTCCCGTGATGCGGAGTGGATGGGTGAGATCTACAAGTTTTTGGGTCTCACCGTGGGCTGCATCGTGCACGATCTCGACGATGAAGAGCGCAAGGCGCAATACGCCTGCGACGTTACCTACGCGACCAACAACGAGCTTGGCTTCGACTACCTGCGCGACAATATGAAGATGCACAAGGACGAGATGGTCCAGCGCGGGCATTGCTTTGCGATTGTCGACGAGGTCGACTCGATCCTGATCGACGAGGCGCGGACGCCTCTCATCATTTCGGGGCCTTTGGAGGATCGCTCCGAGCTCTATACCACTCTCGACGGCTTCATCCCCCTTCTGGCGGCAGAGGACTTCGAGCTCGACGAGAAGCAGCGCCAAGTCTCGCTCACCGATACCGGAAACGAGCGAATCGAGAAGTTGCTACAAGAAGCCGGCCAGATGAAAGGCTCGCTTTACGACGTCGAGAACGTGGCGCTTGTCCACCACGCTAACTCGGC
>CAZURR010000044.1:0-13557 GCA_964622715.1 uncultured Hyphomicrobium sp.
GCATCAGTCCATAAGACCGGAACAAAAAGAAAAGCGCGATCGACCCAAGCGTATTGGCGCTCAGGCTGATGACCGCATAGCGCATCGGCGTTTTGGTGTCCTCGCGCGCGAAGTAAGCCGGAGAGAACACCTTGATCATCACGAACGATGGCAGTCCGAGCGCGAAGATGCCGAGCGCATAGGCTGTCGGCGGCGTATCGGCGACGGTAAAGGCGCCCCGCTCAAACAACCCTGCCACGATTGGGCCAGGCACCGCCGCGAGCGCGACGGCCGCCGGTATCGTCAGCAGCATGGCGAATTCTAAAGAACGGTTCTGGCTTTCCATCACCGCTTCGTGGTTTTCCGCACGCAGGTGCCGCGCCACGCTGGGAAGCAGCACGATGCCGATGGCGATGCCAACGATCGCAAGCGGTAGCTCGTATACGCGATCGGCGTAGTAAAGGTACGAGACTGCGCCGCCTTGCAAAGATGCAATGACTGTTCCGATGACGATGTTGATCTGCGTGACACCGCCCGCAATCACACCTGGAATGCCAAGTTGAATGAGACGGCGTACGCCATCCGTCATGCGGGGCCAACGCAACTTCAGCGCAATGTTGTTGCGCCGAACGCCATGAACCAAGTGCCCGAGTTGCAAAAGGCCCGCTACAAACACGCCCCATGCCTGAATGATGCCGGCCTTCGGGTCATTTTGCAGTCCCATCGCCATGGCGATCAGAGTCGCCGCCATCATGGTGAGATTTAACACGATCGAAACGGACGAGCTTTCGACAAACTTTCCCAATGAGTTCAAAACGCCGGAGAGCAACGCGACGAGGGACATGCACAGCAAGTACGGCATCGTGATGCGAGTGAGCAGCACGGCGAGGTCGAACTTTTCAGGTGTCTCGCTAAAGCCTGGCGCAAGGCCGTACATAAGAACGGGCATCGCGAGCTCGGCGACAATCGTGATCGCCAGGATGATAAAGATGAGCCCGGACATCGCCTCTTCGGCGAAGGCGCGCGCCGCCTCGCGGCCCTCGCCTTCCAGGCGTTTGGCGAACAGCGGCACGAACGCCGCGTTGAAGGCGCCCTCGGCGAACAGGCGGCGGAAGAGGTTGGGAAAACGGAAAGCAACGAAAAAGGCGTCGGCCACCGCCCCGCTACCCAGCGTTGCGGCGATGAGAATGTCGCGCAGGAAGCCAAAGACGCGGCTTAGCAGAGTTAAGCCGCCCACAGTGGCGAAGGAGCGATAAAGCCTCATGAGTCCCTCATGGGCCGTGAGCGGTAGCGGAGCGCCGCGGCCAGGGCAAGAACCTTTGGCACGTCGTGGCGCTCGTGGCCCCAGGCATCCGGCAGCGTTGCCGCCCTCCAGGAGGGCCGGCATGATTGCCACCAGCACCGCAGACATCGGCGGGATCGCCTGTTTGGCCAAATCGTATTAGCGATTTTTGCACAGGCGTTGGTTATCCCTCTTGTAGCCTTATCTTCTGTGCCGGCCGCAATACGCCCACTTCGCGCCGCAATGTCTGAGATTTGCGCGGCTTCCCACGCCGCTATTGGCCATTGGCTTGAACGTGCCTATGTTTTACTGGAAAATGCGGAACTAGCCGGGGGGCTGGGAAGCGGGATTGGGCCCATGACTCGCCTGGTTTGGCCAGTCGTCGTTTTGTTGCTGATGTTGCTCGCGGGAGCGGCGTGGTCGTTATTTGGCCCGCTGCATCTTCGAGAGTTTTTGCGCTCAACCACGACAGAAACACCACGCCCGACAGTTCAGGCGCCGCCATCCAAAGCCAAACCGGCTGCAGCTAAAACAAAAGAGCAGGCCCAGTCAGCCCCCTCCGAAAATTTGCCGGCCGAGTTTGACATCGCGCGCATTGATCCTGAGGGCACATCCGTGTTTGCCGGCCGCACGGTACCACGCGCCACTGTTACCGTGTTGGGCGATGGGCGCGAGATCGGCACAGCGCAGGCGGACGAGAACGGCGAGTGGACGATGGCCGTCGACCACAGGTTCGCTAACAATGATCCCGATTTGGCGATCGTCGCAAAAAGGCCGTCACAATCAAAAGAGCCGCCGAAGAAGCCAGGTGAGGTCGCCGGGCTTGGCCCGACAAAGGATGTGCCGACGCCTGCAGTCAGCGATCCAGGCGCGGCGGCCGCGCCGCCAGACGATAGCGGGTCTCGGACGGAGCCACGAGCACGACCGTCAGCCAAAACCGTCACCTCGAATCTGCTAAATAACCTCAAAGACTTGGTGAAAACGGCACGTACCGCTGCAATTCAAGAGGCAACAACGGATCCGCAATCTCCCCCACCCACGCAGGCTGATGTCACAGCGCCGGTTACCATTGCAGTGGTCGACACGTCCCCAACGGTAGCATCAGCAAGCAGTTCGCCGACTTTGCAACCGACGCGCAGCTCTCCAACGGTGGCAACGGCACTCAGTACCGGACCGGAGGTACCCATTACGAGCGCCGCTCCATTGGTGCGCAAGACAATTCCCGTCCCCATCACGTTCGTTTTCAACGAGTCGACCCTTACTGAAGACGGCAGGAAGGCCGCGGCACTCCTGCTGGAGTACCTGCAAATAAAGAAATTTCCCAAGATATCGCTCACCGGGCACGCCGACGAGCGAGGAACAGACGAGTTCAATTTGGCTCTGTCGCGCGAACGGCTGGCGACAGTTGAGCGTTTTCTCAGAGATTCGGGATTTGTAGGCGAGCTGGAACTTATACCCAAGGGCGAGTCGGAGCCTTTCTCAGGTGTGGAGCGGGGCGACTACGAGCTCGAAGAGCTCTACCAGCTCGATCGCCGCGTCGAACTCATTATATCGCATTAAGGAAACGAACGATCGCCCCGAGATGAAAACCGGTAGCCATCCAGACAGTCAAGCTTCCGAATTCGCCAAAACCATCTCCAAACAATCGCGGATTGTTTTCTGCCGCGGCTCGTGCGTGATCTGCTTGCCCGTCAAGTCGGTCACGTAAAAGACATCAACTGCCTTTTCGCCGAATGTCGTGATGTGCGCTGAGGTAATGTCGAGATATAGGTCGGACAGCGCAGTCGTCAGCTCATAAAGCAGACCCGTCCGGTCGCGTCCGGCTACCTCAATCACAGTGAATTGGTCGGATATCGCATTGTTTATGATGACCTCGGGCTCGACGGTGAAGGCCATGACGCGGCGCGCCACAGAGCGCCGTGAGGCCAGAAGATCCTTGAGCCAGACCTCACCACTCAATAGCCGACCTATCATATCTCCAATACGCTTACCGCGGCGGATCTCGTCCTCGTCGTTCTGGAACTCGCGATTGAGCAGGAAGGTGTCGAGGGCAAAACCATCTCGTGTCGTAATGATCTGGGCGCCGGCAATATTGGCACCGGCTGCAGCGCATGCGCCCGCGAAAAGTGCGAGCAGGCGCGGATGGTTGGGCGCGACAACGGTCAAGTCGGTGACCGCGGTAAACGCATCGGTTTTGGTCTCCGTGGCAAGCTGCAAGCCTTGCTCATCGGCGCGCCGCAATAGCTTTGCGTGCTCGACCTGGCGCGTCGTATCCGTGCGCAACCAGTAGTCCGGATACTGGCGGCCAATGAATCCTGTTAGCTCGGTGGGCGGCCAATCCTGTAGGACACTTTGCAGCTCTTCCTGCGCTTCGGCGATGCGCTGGCTACGTTTTGCCTGCGTATGCCCGCCGGCGACCACCGGCTCGGTCTCATAGTAGAGCGTCCTCAACAATTGACCCTTCCAGCCATTCCAGACACCGGGACCGACGGCGCGGATGTCTGCAACTGTGAGCAGCAACAACAGCTTCAGCCGCTCCGGGCTCTGCACGATATCCGCAAAGTTTCGGATCGTCTTGGGATCGGTAATTTCGCGGCTCTGTGCGAAATTGCTCATGGTGAGATGTTGCTCGATGAGCCACGCGGCTGTCTCCGTCTCCGCGGTGCTGAGCCCAAAACGCGGGCCAAGCTTGCGCGCTACGCGCGCGCCTATCGTCGAATGATCCTCCTTTTGACCCTTACCGATGTCATGCAAAAAGGCGGCAACGAACAGAGCCCGCCGGTTCTTGATGCTCTTAATGATTTCAGTCGACAGCGGCAGTTCGCTTGAGGCGCCGCCGCGCTCGATGTCCGTCAACATGCCCACGGTGCGCACCAGATGCTCGTCGACCGTAAAGTGGTGGTACATGTTGAATTGCATCATGCCGACGACGTGACCGAAGTCGGGCACGAACCGGCCGAGCACGCCAGCATCGTTCATGCGCCGCAGCGTAATTTCCGGGTTGCCTTCACCTATCAACAGGTCGAGAAAGATGCGGTTCGCTTCCGGGTCGGCGCGAAGTTTGTCGTCGATCAGGCGCAGAGACTGACGCAATAGCCGGATGGCATCGGGGTGCAAAAAGGAATCCGTGAGCCGGGCTTCTGCGAAGAGCCTGATGAGGTTGACAGGATCGCGCTTGAACACACCTTGATCGGCGACGTTCAAACGATCATTGTCGATGCGAAAATCGGTACGCGTGCGAACCTGACGCCGCGCCCTCCAGTTCAGCGGCGCTAAAATTCGGCTGAGTCCCGGCGCATCCTTTAGCTGCTGCATTTCAAGGGCTGCACACAGGATCGCCGTCAGATCGCCGACGTCCTTGGCTACGAGAAAGTAGTGCTTCATGAAGCGCTCGACGCTGCGCAATCCGCCGCGAGTGTTGTAGCCGAGCTGTTCGGCCATCCACTTTTGAACCTCAAACGTCAGAACTTCCTCGGGGCGGCCCGCCAGAAAGTGCAAGAAGCATCTCACGGTCCAAAGAAAGTTTTCGCATCGGCGAAACGTCGCAACCTCTTCCGGCTTGAAGATCCCCGCGGCAACCGTGGCGGTGCCTACATCTTGGCCGTAAAGATACTTCGAGAGCCAGTGCAGCGTGTGCAGATCGCGAAGTCCACCCTTGCCATCCTTGATGTTGGGCTCAACCTTGTAGCGGCTTTCACCCGCCGTGCGATGGCGCACATCGCGCTCGGCCATTTTGGCGCCAATGAAAGCGCGGGCCGTGCCTGTAACGACTTTTTTGCGAAAGCTACGTTCGAATTCAGCGAAGAGTTGGCTATCGCCGTGAACGAGCCGCGCGTCGAGCAGAGAGGTTCGAATAGTGACGTCCGAGTTGCTGAGTTTCACGCATTGGTCGACGGTGCGCGTTGCATGACCAACTTTGAAGCCGAGATCCCAGAGCACGTACAAAATGTACTCTGCAACACTCTCCCCCCACGGCGTTTGCCTATACGGCAACAGAAACAGCAAATCGATGTCGGAATGCGGCGCCAGAAGACCGCGTCCGTAACCGCCTGTGGCAACGATCGCCATGCGCTCTGCATCTGAGGGGTTGGTTGCCCGGTACACATAATTGACCGTGTGGTCGTAAAGCAGACGCACCAGTTCATCTTGAAACTGGGAGAGCCCAGCGGCGCAACGACGCCCGTTGCGATCAACCTCAAGGGCGGCACGCGCGGCCTGGCGCGCCTCCTCGGCGAGCGATTTCAGCCGGCCAACGACAATGTTGCGCGCTTCGGAAGCCGTAGCTGCTGCACGCGTCACCGCGGCAAGCTCCTCGCGAAGCTCGCCCGGGTCGAAATAGGGAGCAGACGTGTGAATCGCTTTGTCCATGCTTCCAAGTCTACAGCGGCCTGGCCGTTGGTTGGACCCGACTCTACAGATTAGCGTTTAGGCTTCATTTTGGCATTGCGCAGTGCTTTGAGCCGAAAGATCGCATCGAGCGCCGCGCGTGGGGTGAGTTCATCGGGCTTTAGAGCGTCGACAGCCTCATCCACAGGTGACGGCCCCTGATTCTCAGCTGACGGGCCTTGGGGACGGGTTACCGCGAAAAGCGGCAGCTCGTCGAGCGGACCATCCCGCGCACCCTTTTTACTCTCCGTTTTTTCCAGAAGCGCCAAAACCTCTCGTGCACGCCCGACAACATGCGCCGGTAGCCCAGCGAGTTTGGCGACTTGGATACCATAAGAGCGATCGGCTGCACCCGGCTTTACCTTGTGCAAAAATACGATTTCATCGTGCCACTCCCGCACTTCCATGGTCACGTTGGCGACGCCATCGAGGCGGCGAGCGAGCGCAGTAAGCTCGTGGTAGTGGGTGGCAAATAGCACACGTACCTTGTTGACATCGTGCAGGAATTCGACGGTTGCCCAAGCGATTGAGAGGCCATCGAACGTTGCGGTACCGCGGCCGATCTCATCGAGGATGACGAGCGAACGGTCTGTTGCTTGATTGAGGATGGCGGCCGTCTCTACCATCTCAACCATAAACGTTGAGCGTCCGCGTGCTAAATCATCGGACGCCCCGACGCGGCTAAAGAGCCGGTCGACGACGCCAATTGTGGCCGCACGAGCCGGCACATAAGAGCCCATCTGCGCAAGCACCACGATGAGCGCGTTCTGACGCAGAAACGTGGACTTGCCGGCCATGTTTGGACCGGTGACGAGCCAAATGCGCGCATCTGCTCCCTCGTCGAATCCGAACGTCGGCGGTATCTCGACGCGACCTAAAATGCAATCGTTCTCGATGAAGGGGCCCGCCTTCGACGCTGTGAGCGCTTGCTCGACCACCGGGTGTCGCCCACCGCGTATTTCGAAGGCCTGGCTGTCATCGATTGCGGGTCGAACGTACCCTTCCATGCGTGCCAATTCGGCCAATCCGGCAGTTGCGTCGAGCTCGGCAAGTGCAGCGGCGACCTCGCCCAAGCCTTGCTCTTCTTTCTGCACCGCCACGGCCAGCTCGGCGAAGATATCCTGCTCCAGGCTCAGCGCGCGCTGTGTGGCCGAAGCAATCCGGCCTTCCGTCTCGGCGAGCTCAGCGGTCGAGAATCGCACGGCGTTCGCCATCGTCTGCCGGTGGTGAAATGTGTCGGAAAACGGATCTTCGAACAAAGGCTTAGCGTTGACCTGCGAAACCTCGACGTAGAACCCGAGAATGTTGTTGTGCCGGACTTTGAGCGACTTGATCCCCGTGCTTTCGACATACTTTGCCTCAAGCGTGGCCATGACGCCGCGACTGTCCTCCTTGAGGCTACGCGCTTCGTCGAGCTCGGGACGATAACCATTGCGTACGAAACCACCGTCGCGGCGCAAGTGTGGAGGATTGTCAACGAGCGCGGCGGTCAGCGCGGCGTGAAGTTCTCCGCCAACGGCGCGCAGCCGTGCTGCGATCTGCCCCAGCTCATCGGGCAGACCCATGCCTTCGCGCTGTGAGGCAAGCAAACCTGCACACCGCGACGCGATAGCGAGACCATCACGTACCGCAGTAAGGTCGCGCGGCGAACCGCGTGCGAATGCAAGGCGCGATACTGCACGCGCAATATCGGGTGCTGAACGAAGGCCATCGCGTGCATCCTCGCGCAATGCTTCCTCCTCCATCAGAAAGCCAACGGAATCGAGCCTATCATCGATCTGGCTTGGTTCACGCAGAGGACTCGCCAGTCGCGCGGCAAGCTCGCGTGCTCCCGGCCCCGTCACCGTGCGATCGATCGCAGAAAGCAGGCTGCCATGCTTCTCGCCCGACACGGACCGCGTAAGCTCCAGGCTTGCGCGACTTGAAGCGTCGATCAGAAGGTTTGTGTCCGAGCCAGACTTCTTCGGGGGGCGCAACACGGGCTTGCGACCGATCTGTGTAAGATCGACGTACTTGAGCGCCCCGCCAATGGCAGCAAGTTCGGGCCGTGTGAATCCTCCGAATCCGCCCAGCTCGGCCACCTTGAGCTGCGACTTGAGCGCCGCTTCGCCGGCAAGGCTGTCAAAGTAGGCAGACGGCACCGGAGTGGCGGCAGCGCCCGCCAGCTCGATCCAGCGTGTCAACTCTTGGTCGGCCAGCAGCCTATCGGCTAAGATGACCTCGCTCGGCGCCAGCCGCACAAGCTCGCTCGGCAGATCAACGCCTCTCACCTCGCCCACCTCAAATTCACCTGTGGAAATATCGAGCGAGGCGAGAGCCATCGGCGCGTCGGATTGAACCACGGGATTGGCCGCCACATCGGTTGGAGCGAACAGAGCGGTGAGGTAATTGCGCGCCTTTGCATCGAGTAGCGCGTCCTCGGTCAAAGTCCCCGGTGTCACGAGGCGCACCACGTCGCGATGAACCACGGCCTTGGCGCCACGCTTCTTCGCCTCGGCCGGGTCCTCCAGCTGCTCTGCGACGGCAACCCTGTACCCCAGCCTGATCAAACGTTGCAGGTACTCATCGGCGCGGTGGACTGGCACCCCACACATCGGGATGTCTTCGCCCAGGTGCTTGCCGCGCTTCGTAAGGACGATGCCGAGCGCTTTGGAGGCCACCACCGCGTCGTCGAAGAACAGCTCGTAGAAATCGCCCATGCGATACCAGAGCAGACTATCGGGATTGGCGGTCTTGATCTTCAGGTACTGAGCCATCGACGGCGTCGCTTCACCGCCGGCAGAACCGGGCTGCGCCTCGAATTTGGCAGCCTTTCGGGGAGCGGCGCTGTGCTGCGCCGCCTGACCTTTCGTCCGTGGTCGGTTGGACCCCATCGCCCCGCCTGCCCCATCCCTAAGCGCCATCTGCAATAGTCGGCTAAGATAGCCAGACCGAGCTGCAGGAGAAAGCCACCGATCGCCCGGCACAAAGCCCGTAGAAACCATCCGGCGATCATTAACAGCTGTTCGATTGTTTTGCGCGTCCCCTGGCCCTACTTTGGGTCGTCCCTAACCCCATGGTCGTAACCACGCATGAGCAGCAGAAGAAACTCTAAATTCACGCAAGCCGGCATCACCGAGCAAGAAGCCCTTCAGTTCCACGCCCAAGGCAAGCCAGGCAAGCTCGAAATCACACCGACGAAGCCGCTAGCAACACAGCGTGATCTTTCGCTCGCGTACTCGCCCGGCGTCGCCGTTCCCGTTCATGCCATCGCTCGGGACCCGTCCTGTGCCTACGAATACACCAACAAAGGCAATCTCGTCGCCGTCATCTCGAACGGCACGGCGATTCTTGGGCTTGGCAACCTCGGCGCTCTGGCATCCAAGCCAGTGATGGAAGGCAAAGGCGCGCTCTTCAAACGCTTCGGAGACATTGACGCGATCGATCTCTTGGTCGATTCGGAGGATGTCGATGTGTTCATCAACTGTGTGCGCTATTTGGCGCCGTCGTTTGGCGGCATCAATCTTGAGGATATCAAGGCGCCCGACTGTTTCATCATCGAACAGAAGCTAAAAGAGCTTCTCGATATTCCTGTCTTCCACGACGACCAGCACGGGACCGCGATCATCGCGGCAGCCGGGCTCATTAATGCGCTGGAACTCACAGACCGCGACATGAAGAAGTTCAAGCTCGTCGTGAATGGCGCCGGCGCTGCCGGGATCGCTTGCCTCCAACTCCTCGTCGCAATGGGCATGCCAAAGAGTAACGTCATTCTGTGCGACACCAAAGGGGTTATCTACCAAGGCCGCAAGGAAGGAATGAACCAATGGAAGTCAGCGTACGCCTCCAAGACGAAGGCGCGAACGCTGGCGCAGGCGCTTGATGGCGCGGATGCTTTCTTCGGCTTGTCGGCGAAGGGTGCGGTCTCCCCGGCCATGGTGCAATCAATGGCGCCCAAGCCCATCATTTTTGCCATGGCC
Source organism: uncultured Hyphomicrobium sp. (assembly GCA_964622715.1). Taxonomy (GTDB): domain Bacteria; phylum Pseudomonadota; class Alphaproteobacteria; order Rhizobiales; family Hyphomicrobiaceae; genus Hyphomicrobium_A. The sequence goes on from CAZURR010000044.1 coordinate 9,607, forward strand.
AATCCGGATCCTGAAATTACGCCGGAGGAAGTCGCGACTGTGCGCGATGACGCCATCATGGCTACCGGCCGGTCGGACTACCCAAATCAAATCAACAACGTTCTGGGCTTCCCCTTCATTTTCCGCGGTGCGCTCGACGTGCAAGCCTCCACGATAAACGACACCATGATGATCGCGGCCGCCCAAGCGCTGGCCGAACTGGCGCGCGCGGAGGTTCCCGATCAGGTCGCCGCCGCCTATCACGGTCGGCGCACCACATTCGGGCCTGAGTACATTATTCCTGCGCCGTTCGATCCGCGCCTCATCAGTTACGTACCTCTCGCTGTTGCAAAAGCCGCGATGGATACAGGCGTCGCAAGACGGTCGATCGCCGATATCGAGGGCTACACAGCACGGCTTGAAGGGCGCCTCGACCCGATCGCAGGATGGTTACAGTCGACGTTCAGTGACGTTCGCGCGGAGCCAAAACGCGTCGTCTTCACCGAGGGCGAAGAGCCCGCAGTAATTCGTGCAGCGCACGCTTACTTTACCCAAGGCTTCGGACAACCTGTTCTGATTGGCATAACCGACACGGTCCGCGAACAATTTCAGGCTCTTGGCATGACGCTACGGCCCGACTTTGAGCTCATCGACATTCGCAACTCGCGCTACGTAGACGAATTCACAGACTATCTTTATGCGCGTCTACAGCGCCGCGGCTACTTGCGGCGCGATTGCCTGCGCCTCGTCGCCAACGAGCGCAACGTCTTCGGCGCGCTGATGGTTGTGCACGGCTATGCTGACGCCATGGTTTCTGGTGCTACGCGCAACTGGATGAGCGTCTATGAGGACGTGAATCGCGTGATGGACCCGAAACCCGGCCGGAATGTGATAGGGGTGACTCTTGCGCTGTGTCGCGGTCGCGCGGTTCTGATTGCCGATACGAGCGTGCACGCTATGCCCACCTCTGAAGAGCTTGCCAATATTGCCGTTGAGGCTGCTGTCGCCGCGCGCGATTTTGGAATCGAGCCACGGGTGGCACTACTCGCATACTCAACCTTCGGCCAGCCCCGCGGTGAGCGATCGGATCAAGTTCGCGAGGCCATTGAAATCCTCGACAACCGCCAGGTCGACTTTGAGTACGATGGCGATATGGCAGCCGACGTCGCGCTCAACCGCGACCTGATGGTGCACTATCCATTCTGCCGCCTGAGCGACACCGCCAACGTCCTCATCATGCCGGCGTTCCACGCAGCCTCGATCTCAACCAAGATGCTCAAGGAACTTGGCGGCGCGACGATCATCGGGCCGATCCTCGTTGGGCTCTCGTACCCGGTGCAGATCTGCCTGTTCGGCGCCAAGGACACCGACATTGTCAATATGGCAGCCATCGCCGCCTATGGCGCTCGCCGGTAGCTCGGCGGCTCAAGCGCCGGCACGGCTCACGTGACCTTCGACACCGGTCAAATGGCGTTTGTGGAAGCCCCATTCCATATCGAATAGTCGGCGAGCGGCGATCGCTACAGCGCTATTGATGGGTAGCCAAGCCAAGGCATAGGCCCAAATGAGAAGCGCGTAAGTCCAACCGATTGGATAGACGAGAACGCCGTAGACGGCGCACAAGGTCCCGACCAACTGAGTCGCCTCCAGAACTGCGAACATCTTCCAGCTGGGCCACGGCCTCGACCAGAACCATCGCTGATTGCGGGTGACGTAAAGCGTGAGATGCCCTGCAACAAGCAGCTTTAGGAAGATCAGTGTTTGTATGAGCTCGCGGTCCAAGTGCAGCACGCGGTCCGCGTACCAAAAGAGCAAGAAAGTCGCGAACAGTCCCAAAACGCCGAGCGTTGTCGCCACGGTTAGCACGCGGCGCATATCCCATCGCACTGGCTTTTCTGCGGTAGGCGCATTGTCGAATGCGATCATCATGATGGGCAAATCGTTGAGCATCGCCAACAGCACGATCATGACGGCCGTCACCGGGTAAAAGTTAAAGACGAGAATCGACCCAGTCATGAAGAGAAGAACGCGCATCGTCTCCGCGATGCGGAAGGTTGCGTAACTCGACATGCGCTCAAAAATGCGCCGGGCCTCAGCGATGGCGTGGGTGATTACGCCGATACCGGCAGCGGTGAGGACGAGATCGGCGGCCGCGCGCGCAGCGTCCGTGGCACCGCTCACCGCAATGCCGACGTCGGCCTGTTTCAAGGCTGGGGCATCATTGACACCGTCGCCGGTCATGCCGACGATGTGATCTTCACCGCCAGCCTGCAGCGCTTTGACGATCTTGAATTTGTGCTCAGGAAACACGCGCGCAACGCCCGCCGCGTTCTCAATGCGCTCGCGAATGACGTCGTCGCTCGCGCCATCAAAGAGCGCATCGGCGGAGAGCATTTGACCGTGAAACCCGAGTTTGGCCCCAATCTGTTTTGCTATGGCCTCATGGTCCCCTGTGACCATCTTAACGTTTACGCCCATACTGCGAGTCTTGGCGAGCGTTTCTGCAGCATCATCGCGCGGCGGATCGAAGAGTGGCATAAGTCCGAGAATGCGCCAATTGCCGTCGCTTCCCGCGGCCGCAACGGCAAGGGCCCGATAGCCTTCCGAGCCGAGCTTGTCGACCTGGTTCTCATAGTCTTTACGCTTGCCGGCGCTCAGCTTGCACAGATCAAAAATGACCTGCGGCGCGCCCTTGCTATAGCGCAGTGTTTTGCCATCGCGCTTGACCTCAGCCTCGGTGCGTTTGCTGATCGGATCGAAAGGTGCGAACTTGGCAAGCTTTGCAAGCGTTTTGCCGCCATCCTTCTTCCAGCCTTCAATGACCGCGGTGTCGATTGCATCGGGGTTTTCCTTGTTGGAAGCCAGTGCTGCCGCTTCGAGAAGCTCGTCAGACGACTCGCCGCTTGCGGGAAGCAAACCTCCAAGCGTCAGCTGGTTCTTCGTCAGCGTGCCCGTCTTGTCGCAACACAGGATGTCGATGCCGGCAAGCTCTTCAATCGCAACGAGTCGCGAGACCACTGCCTTCATACGCGCAATACGCTCCGCCCCAATGGCCATCGTCACGGACAAGACGGCCGGTAGCGCAACGGGAATAGCCGCAACCGTCAGGATGAGGCAAAACTGCAGCGTTTGGAGAAAAGGCTCTTCGCGGAATAGCGAAACGATGAGAATGAGTATGATCAGGGCGATCGTTGCCATGATCAGAAAGTTGCCAATGCGCAAGACTGCACGCTGGAAATGAGAGTGCATCACGGCGGACTGCACCAGCTCGGCGGTGCGCCCGAAATATGTTTTTAAACCCGTGGCCGTGACGATACCGTTCATGGCGCCGAGCTTGACGATTGAACCGGAGTAGGCGTCGTCTCCCACCTTCTTATCGACAGGAAGGGATTCGCCGGTTAGCGCCGATTGATCAGCGCTTAGATAGTCACCGCTCACAAGCTTGATGTCGGCCGGCATCACGTCGCCAATCTTCAGGGCGATAACGTCACCAGGCACGAGATTGCGGGCCGGCATCGTGCTCCAAATGCCATTACGCAAAACGCGCGCGACAGGCGCCAGCTGCTTCTGGAGAACCTTGATGGCATCTTCGGCCTTGCTTTCCTGCCAGTAGGAGACGCCTGCATTGACCAGCAGCATCGCAGCGATGATGGCAAAGTCCGTCCAGTCGCGCACGATCAGCGAAAGGATAGCAGCCGCCTCAATCATCCACGGGATGGGACCCCAGAAGTAGCGAACGAGACGCTCAAGTAGCGTCGTCCTTTTCTCTTCAATTGCGTTGGGGCCGTATTGAGCCAGCCGCGTGGCAGCCTCGTTAGAGGAAAGCCCTTTGGTTAGATCCGTATCTGTTACCTGCGCCTCAGATGCGGCGTGCTTGCTCGTCCCATTGGAAGGCTGAGATTGTTGATCGGCCATACGCGCCTCCAGACTCTACTAGCAGCGGGCCCTGCCTCGCGAGGCCTGACCCTTGTA
>CAZURR010000044.1:13657-20490 GCA_964622715.1 uncultured Hyphomicrobium sp.
TATGACTCCAAGTTCGGTTCTGATTTTTTGTCGTCATGCATTACCGCGAGTGCCAGCCAGTCGCGAAGTTATGGATCGGCTCGATATGATGCCTGCGCGCTATGCAGGCCGCATGAACCACCTCCGGGCACGGGCATGAAGGCGAGCCGGCCTGTCTGGTGTCAGGCATTGACTGCGATGCGGCTTTTGACCTCGTCGGGCGCGCCGAAATGCTCAAAGTAGCGCGGATCAATCTTCTCAACAGGCAAGATGATGAGTACGTCGGTCGTGCCGAATTGGCGATCGATTACCGCGCCATCGCCGACGAAAGCTCCGAGCCTGAGGTAGCCCTTGATCAATGGAGGCACCGCCTTAAGCGCCGCCTTGGCGTTCACTTGGTCGGCCGGGAGCCGGTCCATCGGGACATGAAGGTGATCATGCGCGCGGCAGCGCCACTCCGGGGGCGCAAGGGCATTGTGGTGCAGGAAACTCAACGCCATAGCGTGTTGATCAGGATCGGTGCCGGGGAAGCTTGCGCAGCCGATCATCACATCGATCTTGTGCTCGCGCACATACGTCCACAGGCCATGCCACAACAGCTCAACCGTGCGCTTATTGCGGTAGGGCTCAAGCACACACGAGCGGCCGAGCTCCATAAATCGGTAGCTTGGCGACTTGGCGGCAACGAGCGGCGCGATGTCGTATTCGCTCTGAGTATAGAAACCGAGGCTGCGCTCGGCGCACTCCTGACGCAACACGCGGTAAGTACCGACGACCTTTTGCCGCCTCAAGCCACCCCACCCCTCTGCACTAGGCTGAGCAGCTGCGTCCACGACAAGAAGATGATCGCAGATCGCATCATAAGGATCCTCGTCGCGACGGCGCATCTCGGCCCTCACACTGGGGACGGCCGACATCTCCTCGTAAAAAACTTTATAGCGCAGACGCTGCGCAAACTTGAGGTCACGCCGGGTGCGGGCGAGCCTGACCTCCAGATCACCAACACGGCCGTAGACCTTTTCGGGGATCCACCGCATGAATGCTCGAGCGCCCCCGCCATCCTTGAGGGACTTGAGCGCCAAGAGACCACGTGGCATCGCCTGCCATTTTGGGCTGTTCGCCAAGCGGCTGGCCATGCGCCGTGCCGTGATCCTCATGCTTCGTCTCCCTTTTGCCACCGCGATAAGTTACGCAGCGCACCCCGATCCCCTAGATGCTACACAACCGTGCGATCCCCAGCGCGGCGACGCAAAAGATCGGGTATTTTTCCGATTACGATCGGCGCATATCACGATTCCATGACAGACTTTAGATGGCCATGGTGGTGATGCAAGTCGTACCTTTAGGCCGCAGCGCCGCCTGCGGTCTGTGCAAACCAGCGCCTGAGGACGGCCTGGAGGCTCGCCATATCGAACGGCTTTGCAAGATGATCGTCCATCCCGGCTTCGAGATAGCGCTTCTTATCCTCGGCAAACGCGTTCGCCGTCAGCGCCACGATCGGGGGTGCACGGCCTTCTCCCTCCCGCCGGTCAGCATACATCGCCTTTATGGCGCGTGCTGCCTCAATGCCGTCGACCTGCGGCATAAAGATGTCCATAAGAACGAGATCGAACGGAAATTCCTCCCCCTTGAGCGTCGCCCTTACGGCCGCCACTGCCTTCGCGCCATTGCTAACGGCGACGTAGTCACAACCGCACTTCTCTAAGACCTTCTTGACAAGCAGAGAATTTATCTCGTTGTCCTCAGCGAGTAGCACGCGCCGCTGCGCCGCGCCGCCCCCTACCGGCGAGTTCGATCCTGGATCATACGACTCGCTTGCATAGTGATCACGCGCTGCCGGCTGCGGCTTGTGTAGCCTTATCAGCCTCATCAAAGAGGCGGCTTGCACGCTGTGCTCTTCTTCTCCAGCGACCGGCGGCACCTGCCTTAAAGTGAGATCGACGGTAAATGTTGAGCCCCTGCGGGGTACGCTCACGACGTGAATGTCACCACCCATGACGCGCGCCAGTTGCTTCGAGATCGCCAGACCAAGGCCGGTTCCTCCCTCGCGCCGCTGGATGGCGGCGTCGGCCTGCTCGAATTCGGTGAACAGGCCCTTCATGTCCTCCTGCGACAGACCAATGCCGGAATCCTTCACGACTATCTGAATGCGGAAGTCGTTTGCGGACTTCGCAGAAGCGGCATCCCCCCCAGCTACTCTCACGCAAACACCACCAACATCTGTGAACTTCACCGCGTTCGAGACAAGATTGATCAAGATCTGGCGGATGCGCACTTCGTCTCCTTTGACGAACCGCGGTAGTTGCGGATCGACGGACCAGACCAACTCCAGGCCCTTCTCATGTGCGCTCGGGGCCAAAAGCTCGACCGCGCCCTGGACGCAAGTCTCGAGTACAAATGGCACTTCATTGAGTTCGATCTTGCCGGCCTCGATCTTGGAGAAGTCGAGAATTTCGTCGATGAGCGCGATCTGGGCGCGCACCGACTGGTCGATTGCGTGAGTGTATGTCTGCTGCTCCGGTGTCTGTTGTGTCTCCAGAAGAAGGCTTGCCATCCCGAAGATGCCGTTCATGGGCGTCCTAATTTCGTGGCTCATGGCCGCTAAGAATCGCGATTTGGCCCGGTTGGCCGCTTCTGCCTGATCGCGGGCCTCTGAAAGTTGTGCCTGTGATCGGCGCTGTTCGGTTACGTCGCGGCCAATGCTCTGCACTTCGAAATTGGAGCCGTCTGCGGCCGGAACAAGCTGCTCCTCCCATTCGATCCAGCGCGGACCAATCGCGGACTCAAGGAGCTGCGTGACTCGTCGTTGACGCACATTGTCAATCGTAGAGAGCGGTGCGGTGCTTTCGCCTTCGCGGACCCGCAACTGGAACGGTTTGTCGAGAACGCTTTCGGGCGTGACGCCAAACATCTCCATGAACGCTCTATTCGCGAATGTCAGATTGCCAGCTCCATCGCGGCGCAAGATCATGTCGTCCTGCGCATCAAGCAAACCGCGATAGCGGGCCTCATTTTCGTTGAGCACCCACTGCGAGTCCTGAAGCTGCTCGAGCTGACGGGTAAGGTGATCACCGATCTCGGTAATTCTCGCGGCATCGGGCACTGCAGTATCGTTTGTTCGCTTTAGCGCAAGATGAACGGAAAGGAGCGCCAGACCAACACCGAGAATGGCAAAAACGTCATGGGCACCGAATGGCACTGGCGCCGATGACAATGCGATGAGAAGCGCGACGACGGCGCCTGTTGCGGCGAGGCGCAGCGACATCGATCCAGCCAGCCATGCGTGCGGCATAACTGGGTCTCGTAGTCTCGTCCAGATTCCTGTGATCCGCATTCCGGCGACATTTCGCAACTGGTGCGCTGGATCCAATGATCTTTTGCGTTGCGCCCATTTCATATGAACGTCGAACCAAAAAAATGCTCGCCGACGTTGGCCGCAACCTACAACGCCAGAAACCTTTGGGCGCCGCAAAAAACAAAGTTGGCTTTCCAAACCCTGAAGCAGCAAAGTTAATGCGAATTACTTCGATTGCGTATGGTCCGTAGCGAGAGCTTTGTCGTCAATCTCGCGGGCCGCTTCGACGATCATGAGTGGGACACCGTCGCGAATGGGATAGGCGAGACCCGCAGCGCGGCTGATCAGTTCTTGGGCTGCAGCGTCATATTGCAATGTTGCTTTGGTGAGTGGGCACACCAGAATTTCAAGCAACTTAGCGTCAACTTGTTCATTTGCCGGACCCGTGCGGGAAGCGTCGCTCATGTGATCCTCCTTGCCGCTCTATTGGAGCGTACCACCACCACTTGAGGAGGCAAGCTCCATCTCGGCCAGCGCGACGAGAACATCAGCGCGGCTCTTCAAATCTTCTGCCTCGAGCAACGCCTGCTTCTCCTCAGGACCATAAGGACACATAACGCACAACGCGTTGATGAGGAACTCGCTGGACGCGCGCTGGATGGCGGCCCAGTCGGCTTCCAGCTTGTTGGCATCAAGATAGGAGCGCAGTACGCGCAACAGATTGGTCCGATCGACCTGCTCCTCGCCGAGCCCCTCGTTGAGATCGGTGGCGAAGCGATCGTAACTGACACGCGCGAAGCGATAGGGCTTGTCGGCGGTCACTTCGTCGATTACGTCGTAGCGTGCCACACCGGTGAGTGTGATGACGAGCCGCCCGTCCTCGACTTCCTGATATGTCGTCACCCTCCCGGCGCATCCAACATTCCGTAAACTGACCGACCGGCCGATAGGGCTCTCCTCGTCCTCACTACCTTCACCCGTCGCCGGCTGAATGATGCCAATCAGGCGATCGCCTGCCATGACGTCGTCAAGCATCTGCAGGTAACGCGGCTCGAAAACATTGAGCGGTAACGTTGCGCGCGGCAGTAGGATCGCGCCGCGCAATGGAAACAAGGGAATGCGGGGCGAAAGGTCCGCAGGGCGCCGGTAGCGGTCGATCGGTGACACTAGGATTTTGTCCTTCCCGGTTCGACGGCCTTTAGGAGAACAACAGCGACGATAAACGGCGGCGCCCCTCGATGGTTGCGGAGTCCCTTGGGCCCCACGCATCGAAGAGCTCAACGAGCCGCTTGCGTGCCGCCTGGTCGTTCCACTCGCGGTCACGGCGCACCAGATCGAGCAGTTGCGTCACAGCTTCAGTCTTCTGGCCGCGCGCGGCCAGCGCGACGGCGAGATCGTAACGGGCCTGGTGGTCAGCAGGGTTCGAATTGATACGAGATTCGAGTTCGGACCGATTGTCATCTTGACCGGCCTTGCGCGCCAGCTCAAGCGCCGCCTTAACGCCTTTGACAGCGCCAACATCTTGTGAGTCGGGCGGAACGAGCACAATCATTTGCTCGGCGCGCTCGGTGTCGCCTGTTTGAAGATAGCAGCGCGCAAGCCCAGCGAGTGCGGCAGGGTTGTGCTGATCCTGCTGCAAAGCTGCCGCGAACACACCCGCCGCAGTCTGTACGTCACCTTGCTGCAGCGCTTCCTCGGCACTGGCAAGCATAGTGGCGAGATCCGCCTCGGCCTCTTCACCCAAGACGCGATCAACGAAAGCACGGATCGCGCTCTCGGGCTGGGCCCCCATAAAGCCATCGAGCGGACGCCCGTCGCGGAAGGCGTAGACGGTGGGCAAAGATTGAACTCGAAGCTGCCCCGCGATTGCCGGGTGCTCATCGACATTAATCTTCACCAAGTGAACTTTTCCGCCATAGCTCCTGACGACCTTCTCCAAAAGCGGGGCGAGCTGTTTGCAGGGAGAGCACCACGCCGCCCAGAAATCGACGAGCACAGGCACGTCGTTCGAGGCCTCGATCACATCCTTAGCAAAGCCCGAAGTGGTCGAGTTCTTGATCAGCTCTGCGTCCGCTGCCCCCTTAAGCACCCCAAATTCCATCTGCTTCACCTCGCCGTCGTATTGGTCCGGCCAATCGTTTCGCGGCAACCCTGCCAAAGCCCCAACCGGGGGGCCGATTTTATCCGAACCAGATATAAGCGCTCGGTGCCGCTATCGTCGCCTGAAACTGGCAAATTATGATGGCGAGGGCATACTGCAGGGGAAACGCGGCGCCAAAGCATTAAGTCTGGGTGTGGAATGGCCATCACGGTTCCTCGCGTTCGAACTTGATCCCTCCGAGCACAGCAATCCTCGGTTCATGGCCGCACGCTCGAATGAACCGCAAAAGGTCGTCGCGCGCAATGTTCGTGGTGGCGGTATTTTCCAGCGGATGGCAGTTGACACTGTCGTGCCTCATCAAATCCGCGTCAATGACCACCCGCACCCGACGCGCTGGATCGTTGATGACCGCAAACGCCGTGACCGATCCCGGCGGCAGGCCGAGTGATTGCATTAGAAGCTCGGGCTTGCCAAAGCTGAAGCGACCGGCGCCAATTCTTTTGGCAAGCGCCTTGAGATCCACACGGGTCTCGCTGCGTGCAACGACGAGAAATAGTTCGCCGCCTTCGTCCTTGAGGAATAGGTTTTTGGTGTGGGCACCCGGAAGCTCATGCTCGACCTTACTGCTTTCCGCGACCGTGAACAGCGGCTCATGCTCAACTGTGCGCGTCGTGATGCCAAGCTCGGCAAGACGGGTAAACAATTCCTGACGGGTTGCGGGCATGGTGCGATTGTGCGTTCGACAGCAACTTTTTAACGGTGACCGTGGCATACCTAACCGGTCTCCGCTATGACGCCAAGTGGGCTTGGCATCAAGGTGTCGAAGTTCACAATTGGCCGCGGTTGTTGGCTAGGTTAGTGCGCTTTAAGATAGATGGCGACAGCTGTAGCATTGCAAGCGCATGAGAATAGGAGAGAAGATGCCCGTAAAATTCATGCTATTCGTCGTCGCGATGGCATTGGTTCTGCCTCTGCTGTCCGTCACTGCATTGGCGCAAGAGCGATGGGCCGCAATTGTACCAAATGGCGAGAACTCGTCGACAGTTGTGCGGGCGATGACCAAGGATCAGGCAGAGCAGCTCGCCATCGACGCATGTCAGCGGGTTTCTGATACGTGTGCCTCGAGAGCCGCCAGCACTGATGGCATGAACAACTACTTTGCCATCATGTGCTGCACGAAGCCGAGAATGGGCTGCGCCGCCGGCGTCGCCAGTACGAAGAGAAAGGCACTTAGTGAGGTCAAATCGATCTTTTCGAACGAGGGCTTCACAAGCTGCTCGCTTAAGAATTACATCAAAGCTGGAACCGGCGACAAGAGCTGACCGGGCTTGCTAGAGGCTGGTGGCAATGCACTTGCGGCGACTTTTCGAGCGGGCGCGGCTCCTTACTTGCAATGGCCGGGCAGTTGCGCCATAAGGCGTGACCGTGCCGCCTCTTGTGGCGCCGTTACCCCATGGA
>CAZURR010000045.1:0-9081 GCA_964622715.1 uncultured Hyphomicrobium sp.
AGACGGAGGGATTCGAACCCTCGATACGCCTTTATAGCGTATAACGGTTTAGCAAACCGCCGCCTTCAGCCTCTCGGCCACGTCTCCAGCGAGGCAAGCCCCCTAATAGATGCGGGGTGCCCGGATTGCAAGCCAAGCACGGACCGCACCATCCTTTGGGCATCTCTGGCCTCTTGACGCGAGGGCGAGAGGCTCGCATCGTTACAACTTCGGCGTCTTAGAAAATCAGAAACCTGCGTCAAGCGGGGGAGTGGCCGAATGCCAAGATCGATCAGTATCAGTTTTTTGATCCTTTTGATCTGCGTGCTCGCACCAAACGTGTCAGCCCAAGAATACTGCGTCGCCTGCACCGGCCCAGACGCGCTTTATCGCTGCATGATAGGTGGCAAGGCGACGCCTGGGGAGCGCAGTGCGCGTGGGCAAATTCTTTGCATCAAGGAGCTGGCGAAAAGCGGCTCGCATGAAAGCTGCCGCGTCGATCGAACGTCATCAGGGCCATGCGACGGGGTACCAAGAACTGTGATGTTCCCGGACGACTCTGTCATCCCCGACGAGGCATTCGTACCGCCGCCTGGAACAAACGAAGCGCCCTTTGGCGAGGAGGCGGCAGCCCCTCCCCCAGATCAGGAACCGCCATCCGAAAACGCTATCGACAACGCGGAGCCCGCGCAGCAAGCAGAACCCAAGACCGTTGTAGATATGGCGAAAGGTACCGGCAAAGACCTCAAGAAGGCCGGGGATGCGGTGGGCAATGCGGCAAAGAAGACGTGGACGTGTCTAAGCTCGTTCTTCAGCGACTGCTAAAGCGAGGCTGGTTCCTTAGTGCGTAGCGATCTACTCGCGCGCGAGTCGTAGGGCATGTGAGATCGCGCTCCTCGTCATTTCGTGCGCGGTCTCGCGTTCACGATCATAACTGCTGCTTAATAACCGTACCGCGAAAACAGCTGAGCGCTGCCTTTGGCAATTGGGCTCACGGCAGCAGCACGATTGACCCCGTCGTCTCGCGTGCCTCCAGATCGCGATGAGCTTGTTCTGCATCCTTCAACGCATAGGTTCGGCTTGCGGAAATCTTGATGGCTCCCTTGGCGACCATGTCGAAGAGTTCGCCCGCATTGGCGAGGAGGTCGGCGCGGCATGCCACGTAGGTCATCAACGATGGGCGCGTGGCAAAAAGCGATCCTTTGATCGAAAGTATGCCAAGATCGAACGGCGGTACCGGGCCTGAGGCGTTGCCAAAGCTCACCCACATCCCCTTGGGTTTGAGGCAATCGAGCGAGCCTGGAAATGTATCCCTGCCGATTGAATCGTAAACAACGTCGCAGCCCTCGCCATCTGTAATCTCGCGAACGCGCACAGCGAAATCCTCCGTGCGGTAGTTGATGACGTACTGGCAGCCGTTCTCCTTCGCAACCTGCGCCTTTTCCTCTGAGCCGACGGTACCGATTATGGTCGCGCCGATCGCCTTAGCCCACTGACAAGCGATAAGGCCAACCCCGCCGGCTGCTGCATGAAACAACAAAACCGTCTCCGCTGTGCAAGCATACGTCTCTCGCAGCAGATAACGCACGGTCATACCCTGCAGCATCATGGCAGCTGCGGTGGCGTCGGCGATTCTGTCGGGAACCTTGACCAGCCAATCAGCGGGAATGAGACGTTCGCCCGCATAACCGCCAAGCACACCTGCATACCCGACGCGATCACCGATCTTGAGGTCGCTGACGCCAGCGCCCAGCGCCTCAACCACACCGGCCCCCTCCATGCCAATGATCGCCGGCAGGCTTGGGAGCTTGTATAGGCCCGTGCGATGGTAGACATCGATGTAGTTGAGCCCAACAGCCGTTTGACGGATGCGCGCCTCAGCGGGTCCTGGATCACCGATATCAACGTCGCCCCAGCTCAATGCTTCTGGACCCCCATATTCATGGATGCTGACTGCCTGCGCCATTGTGGTCCCTCTATTCGTTGTGCGGCCGCCGGCTCGCGCCCGTTGCCTTGACGCTGCCATCCTGGCCATCTACGGGCTCATACGGCGGGCGGACAAGGGAGCAATGATGATTTTTGGCGACGATCGAGGCTGGCGCGTGCTGATCCTAGCGCTGCTGCTGCCGGTTGTCGCGCCATTGGGCTGCGCAGGATCCAACATTTCAACCGGCCGCCCATATGCGGGAATGACGTGCGTGGATGATTCAGAAGAGTGCATTAGCCGTCGGCAGACCACGCTGCGCCATCTCGAGAATGACACGGACCGCGCTTGGATTAAGCAAAAGCCGCCACCAGAGGCTTACGCATCAGGTGTGCGCCTGTTTGCCCTTAGGAAAAAGAAGAAGGAGCTAACCTGCGGCGAGCTCGCGCACGGCCGGCGCGAGGCCGACAAGGCGCCTGCCGTGCTGCGCGGTCCTGCGGGCGCAAAGCTAACGACGGCGCAGGTTTCGCGCGGCGTTATATTGGCTAGCGAGGTGTCGCGCGAACTTGCCAGAGAAATGCGGCGACGTTGCAAATCCTAGACCGTGCTCGTTCCTTGTACGTATTGCGTACATGGCGCTTCCCTTCTCGACCTGCCCGGTCCAACATTGGTCCGCCTTCGTAATCTCCCAATGAGCATCCCGCCCCGCGACGAGAAGGTTTTAGAGAATGACGGTACAGGAATTCGCTGACGCAACCGTCGCATTCGTGCAAGCCAATCAAGTTTGGGCCGCGCCCGTCGCGTTTGCGCTGGCGTTCGGTGAAAGTCTTGCGTTCTTGTCCCTCATCGTGCCGGGCACCGTAATCTTGGTAGCCATTGGTGGTTTGCTAGGCGCAAGCTCGGTCGATGTGTGGCACGTCGTTTTTGCGGCAGGCCTTGGTGGTTCGCTCGGCTATGCGCTGTCCTACTGGATCGGGCTCTACTTCAAGGACTCGATCGACAGCGTGTGGCCGTTTCGTGCCTATCCCGAGATGATGCAGCGCGGCCGGGTGTTCTTCGATAAGTATGGCGCCTTAGCCGTTTTCCTTGGCCACTTCTTTGGGCCAGTTCGTGCAGTCATTCCCGTTATCGCGGGAATGGCCGCAATGCGCCAAGTTCCGTTTCAGATCGCCAACGTCGCATCCGCCTTCCTATGGTCCGTCGGCGTCATCGCACCAAGCTTTTTTGGAGTCGCTTGGTTGTTGGGCCACTGACATGATCGGTGGCCTTCGTCACGACCGCATAGGTTGCATAGCCGCGATAGAGGCACTCACTGTGCACCGCGAGGCCGTGCCGGGAAGCAACTCTTTTGAGCTCATCGTCAAAGTCGTCTCTCGGCTCAACGGAGAAATTGGCAAGCCAGGCGCGTAGGCCAGCCTTGAACCAAGTTGGCAGTTCGCCCTGTGCGCCGAAGTCAACGATATAAATGGCGCCGCCGTGCGCGACGCTCATCATGGCCTGCTCCAGGGCGCGGCGCCAGGGAGGAATCATAGATAGCGCATACGAGACGACAACACGGTCGAAGGTTGGAATGTTGAACAGCTGCTCACCTGAAAAATTGGAGGCATCTGCCTTGGCCACACTCACACGGTCCGCATATCCCGCGCGCATGATCGAGGCACGCGCACTGGCGAGCATCTCTTGCGAGATATCGAAACCGTAGAGCTTCGCATCAGGATAGCGCCGTGCCGCCTTAATGAGATTGCGCCCCGTACCGCAGGCAACCTCCAGCACAGTTCCGCCCTCCGGCACCTCGAGCTCATCAAGCAAGCGGTCGCGGCCCAGAAGATAGTATTTGCGTGAAGCGTCATAGATGTACCGTTGATAGCGGTAAATCGCGTCCATGTGCGCAGCAGCGGTGACAGTAGAGTGGGCCACGCGGTTCCCCTTAAGCGCTGAGCACATAAGTGTGGAAGCCACCGTAGATCGAGGAACGGTCCTTCGCGGTCAGTTCACGGCAAAATTCGCGGTCGTAGCTGAAGCGTGAAAGGATCACGTCGGGCACACGACCAGGTAAAATGGTTTCCTCGCCGGCCGTGCGGAAGATGACTCGGGCGCCAGGCCGCGCCGTGCGGACAATTTCCGTCCATAATTCTTCAAGCTGCGCGTCCATCATCCAATCCTGCGCATCGAGCAGCACGTAGGCGTCAAGCGAGGCGGCTGGCTTCTGAGCCAGATGCTCAGTGAGTGAGGCGTGCAAAACGGCGATATCACCGGCACGCGCGCGCAAGGCTTTAAAGTTGTCGCGCTGCAGATAGAGCGGCAGCGGACCGCTCCCCCCGCTCGCGTAACGCCGACCGAAGGCCTGCCAGGCGAAATAGTTGTCGGCAAGATCGAAGTCGCAAGCAAGACGCTCCAGGCGCGCGCGCAGCACACTGGCCATGCTGGCCTCGCTCCCTTTAAGAGCATTGAACTGTGCGGGCGGAATGCCGAGCCCAAACAGCGCGAACGGCTTATCGAGCAGCCAGCGAATGTGGCGCTTTGCAAATAGCGGGGCCAATTCGCGCTCGAAGATATGGCGTTGCTCTTTGCGGGATTTGGCGGAAAGCAAGCGGCGTGGATTGGCGCCGTGCATCCGCGCGAAAAGATGGCCAGCACCGATAAAGCCGCCGAGTAGACCGTGCCGGTAAACGTTGCTGCCGAAGTAACCAATGCGCCGCCGTCCGAGGCGATCGCGCGATTCCCAGTATTTGCGCGTCGCGCCATCGAGGTGCGATTTCAATTGGGCGAAGTAGGCGTCAATGTTCTGGCGGCCATCGGCTTCGGCAAAGAATTGGTAGAATGTGGCGTAGTCGGGCAGGTGTTTAAGCGCTGCGACCTTAAGCTTGTTAAGCGCGACGTGCGCAGGGTTGAGGTCGACCGCCATGATGGAAATGGGCGCGGCGGCGAGATAGCTCAAGACGTTGCAGCCGCCCGAGGCAATGGCGATGAGCTCCTCGCCATCCTGAAGCTGCAATGCTTCGAGGTCGACGAGCGGATCCTCCCAGATCTGAGGATAGACGAGCCCGCTGAAGGCGAGCGTGAAAAGCCGCTCCTGGATGCCTTGCCGGGATACGGGCTTGTGGCGATGGACAGCTTGACGGAGGCGCTGATTGCGTGCGCGCCGGAGCGGCGCCTCCTCATTGGCTATAGCGTCGTGAATTGCGGCCATGCCTTCCCCGTGATCCTCGACAGCGATGCCGCGATTGCCGCAGCTTGGCGCTGTCGCATCTGACTCCAGGAGTTCGGCTAGTCGACTCCTATTACGATTTTATGTCAGACCGGACCCCGCACCTCCGAATACCTTGCTTCTGCGGTCCGGATCACCTAGAGGAGGGCGAACATGCAAGGCCCTCGCGCGGCCATTGAACCTCTAGATCCTGGTAGAAGCCCATGAACAAGCGTACCCACCGCCACGTTGAGGCGCAGAAGAAAAAGAAGCGCCGGGCCATTCCCCGCGCCAAGCTGACGCGCAGCCAGGGCAATACGGCCGCCGTGCGCAAGCGTCTGAAAAAGCAGGCCGGTGTAGCACGCGTCGCCAAGGTCGCCACCAACGCCTAGACGCAATTCAGACGCGTTCCTATTAGGGTACTGTCACCTGGAACGCTCACCGTCGCACAAGATTTGTCCAGGGACGCGCCCGGTTCGCAGGTAAACGGGAACCCTTGATCGTGAACTAGGCAGATGGCAACCGCTAAGGCCGCCATCGACGTTGCTCTTTTCAGCGTTTAGGAGCCCGCGCGGCACGCGCGCGCCTTGACCCGGCACCGCTCACGCTTCTTGTATGACCAGCAGCCGTAGCTCTTGTCGGCCGACCGCCACGAGGTGTCGAACCTTGTGCCATAGATGGCACGCGCTTTGCGCTTCCACGCGTAACGTGCACTGGCACGGGCCCCGAACATGGTGTTCTGCCATTTGCCAAGCGCAGAAATCTTCGAGCCCTTGCAGACGGCCGCCTCGACTGGACCCGGCGCTGCGCTTACCAAAAAAGCGCAACGACAATTGCAATGCCCAATTTGCCCATCATGTTTCTTCTCCTCGTCCTACTTGTTGGAGCGGATTGTTGTCCCTAGCTCCAGCGCCCGCTTGGGCGCCAACGCACGGTGACCGAGTTAGGCAAGCCATAAAGCTTGTTGCGGATAAACGGCCCTCCCAACACCGGCGGGACCATCGCATTTCTTTGTGGACGGATTTATGGTCCTGTGTCAGCACTCCCCCGACAGGCACGCCTTGCCCCGTCCATGGCTGGGCTCTCTGTGATCGATAACGCCAGTTTTTGTGGGTCGGGTATGTCGCCGCTAGATAGCGACCGGGCGACGGGAGATATGCGCGGGCGAGTACAGATTGCCGAGGCGTGCCGACCCCATGCATGCGAAAGCGGGAGCAATAGTCGATTATGAGCGACAATCTTGGGGCTTTCCGCTTGCGCGTGGACATGCGCAATGAGGCCGCCAAAGATGGCCCATTGGCCGATACGACGTTCGCGGTCAAGGATATGTTCGACGTTGCCGGCATCACGACTGGTGGCGGCAATCCCGACTGGTTGGCCACTCACGAACCTGCGCAAGACACTGCGCCCGCAGTGCAAATGTGCCTGGCCGCGGGTGCACACTTGACTGGCATCACCATTGCCGACGAGCTGGCGTTCGGCTCCTTCGGAGAAAACTTCTACTACGGGACGCCGATTAATCCCGCAGCAACCGATCGTGTCCCCGGGGGCTCATCGAGTGGCTCGGCGTCGGCCACGGCTGGCGGCTCGGTCGACTTTGCGCTTGGCACTGATACCGCTTGCTCGATCCGCATTCCGGCAAGTTTTTGTGGCATTTACGGTTTGCGCCCGACGCACGGGCGCATTTCTGTCGACGGTGTGATCCCTCTATCGCGCAGCTTTGACACCGTTGGTTGGCTGGCACGGGACGCTAAGGTTCTCAATCGCGTCGGCGATGTCATGCTCGGCGCCGACGCTGAAGATGTCAAACCCATCCGGCGCATTCTGCTTCTTGAAGAAGCCTTCGATCTCGCCGACGCCGAGGCGCGTCCGGCCCTCGAAGAAGCGATCCGCAAAGTCTCCCAGGCTCTCGCCCCAATTGAAAGGGCGTCACTGAGCAAGGAGCGCTATGATGATTGGCTCGCAGCGTTCAATGTGCTGCGCCCGCCAGAGATTTGGGCCGCCCACGGCGCGTGGATCGAACAGGTTAATCCCCATTTCGGACCGCAGGTGGCTCAGCGCTTCGCCGCCGCCAAGCGTGCCGCCAACGCCGATACGAGGCAGGCCTGGGTGTTTCGCGCGGACATACATGACAAGGCCGCCCAATTGCTCGGTGACGACGCCGTATTCATGCTGCCCACTGTTCCAACAATCGCGCCAAAGCGAGGCATCGACGACAACACCGCCCTCTCTCTTCGAGAAAACATGTTTCGGATCTGCTGCATTTCGCCCATGTTGGGCCAGCCCGAAATTTCCATGCCGCTAGCGACTGTGAACGATTGTCCGATGGGCCTCTCGTTAATTGCGCCCAAGAACGCCGATCGCATGTTACTGCGCGCAGCGCTTGATCTGGGTGACGTAAAGCAGTCCTCGGCGGAAGCGTAAGAATGTAGCATTGCGAGCGGTGAGGAGCGATGTCGGCGATGCGTCGCGATGTTGAGTTCAAGAGCGGCGGCGTTACCTGCCGGGCCTGGCTCTATGAGCCTGATACATCCATCACGCGGCCTACGCCCTGCATCGTGATGGCACATGGCCTGGGCGGTACCCGCCGCGACGCAATTGAACCCTTTGCTCAGCGGTTCTGCGAGGCCGGGTTTTTCGTCCTGGTGTTTGACTACCGGCATCAGGGTGACAGTGACGGGGAGCCGCGCCAGCTCATTTCGATTCCCCGCCAGCTTGAGGATTGGGCCGCCGCCATTACGTTTGCGCGCCATCAGACGAACATTGATCCAACTCGCATCGGGCTGTGGGGAACCTCGCTTTCCGGAGGGCATGTCGTTATCGCGGCAGCCAAAGACCCGCACATCGCCGCAATCGCCGCGCAATGCCCGATGATGGATGGCCGCGCGAGCACGCAGATGGCGCGGCGGGCGTCCGGGCCGGGAAATTTCATGAGGCTTGGGTTCGCGGCGATCAACGACACTTTGCGTGCGTTTTTCGGCTTAAGACCCAAATACGTGCCGCTGGTTGCGCCACATGGCGGGCTTGCGGCCCTGGCGAGCGCGGACGCTTATGAAGGCTACACTGCGCTCGTTCAGCCAACGTGGCGCAATGAGGTTGCCGCGCGCCTATTCCTGAGCTTTCCCTTTTACCGGCCCCTGTCCTATGCGAAGGCGGTGAAGTGTCCATCTCTTATTCTTGTTTGCCTCAAGGACAGCGTGGCTTCAGCGCGCGCGACAGAAGCTGTTGCAGCGCGTATCGGTGACAAGGCCCGGCTCTTAAAATTGCCCATCGGGCATTTCGACATTTACAAGGGCGAGTGGTTCGAGCGGTCGAGTCAAGAGCAGGTGACGTTCTTCAAGGACGCGCTGCAAGCGTGAGAAGCCGATGGGGCATGGCGCGGGAGATTGCTCAAGCATGCGTGACACTGGTCAGCTCGCAACCGCATCAGGCGCACAGCGGAACCCTTATGCCCGCTTTCCAACCGCAAAAATGCCGCCAGGGTGAACCGGCGGCATTGTCGTCTCAATCCTGAACGGGGAGCGTCAGGCGAGCTCAATCTGGGCGGCCTGCTTGCCACGACCGCGGCGGTCATCCTCAAGCACAAAGGTGATCTTGTCACCTTCATTGAGGCCCTGGATGCCTGCCTGCTCCAACGCACTGATGTGGACGAACACGTCCTTGGCGCCATCCTCGGGCGACACAAAACCGTAGCCCTTGGTCGTATTGAAGAATTTCACGGTGCCGGTGATGCGGTCCATGGGATTCCTTTTCCAATGGCGTGCTTTTAAGCCAGTCACCGAATGGCACGCCATCCACCCGGAGTCTCAGTCATTGGGAAAGGGCAAACGGCCGGTGGCGCGCTGTTCTAATCCAAAATTCGTGAGGGCGCGGTCCACCTCGGATCGCACCGGCCCGATCTATATGAAGCGACACGTGGGCAAAAGCAAGCTGAACGAAGGCGGCACCCCGCCCATTTTTTGAATGGAATTTGTCGAAATGGGCCACTAGC
>CAZURR010000045.1:9181-11561 GCA_964622715.1 uncultured Hyphomicrobium sp.
CCGAGCAAAACGTTGTCGCCCATGCGCACACCATAGTGCACAAACGCCGACAAACCGATGCTACACCCTTTCCCGATTTTGATCCTGTCTGTCTTAAAGACGCCCTCTTCGAGAGAGTGCCCATGCACAATGCAAAGCTCATTAAGGTTCGTATAGTCGCCGACCTCGACCAAGCTCTTGTCGATGAAGCTGCAGCCATCATCGAAGACCTTGCTTCCGACCCGTACACCCAGCAAGCGAGAGATGACGTTCTTGAATGGCGTCCCCTTGAAGAGCGAGGCAAGAGGATGGCCTGACAATTTCCAATACCGCTCGTGGGTCCAAAAATACTGATCGTACATCGACACGAGTTGTGGTCGCAGTTTCTTGAAGCCCAAACTGCCCCGTTCGATAAGGCTAAAGAACCCGATGCCGAACAACGACGCGAATACGCTGCTTGCGAAGAGGCTCCAGATCCCAAAAACCGGGTAGTACAGCAACCCGACGTAGCCAGCGAACAAAAGGACAAAACAGAACAGCCAAACACACAGAAGGAGAGCAACGATCGTAACGCTGTTGTGCCAAAGCTTCTTGGCGATCCGCTCCTTGCGCGCCTCACCTTCGACTTTGCGGACGGCAAGCTTGTCTCTATCCACCACGCGCGGGATTTCGAAGGAAGGCGAACCAAGCAACCCGACATTCTCGCGGACGGGACCATCGATCGGCACCATGACCTTGGTTCCAAGAAGGCAGTTGGCGCCGGTTTTGCCTCCGGCTGGGTAGTGGATTCTATTGCCCAAGTAGTTGCGATCGCCGATCTTGACCTCGGAGAGCTTAAACGACGAACTCGATATGACCGCATTGCTCATCGCCAGACCGTCGGAGACCATCGACCCGCTGCCGACGCTGCACAGAAACGGATAGTCGTGGCGCTGAGCGCACCCAAAGTTTGAGCCGGTTTGCACAACCGCGTTCAAACGGTACCCGACCCAGCGCAAGTAGGTGACGATGTAATTGCTGTCGCCGAACACGAGATTGTGAACGGGGGAATTGCTGAGCAAGGCGATGGCGCGATAGACAGCGTAATGCGCGCCATAGAGCACGTACTTCTTGTCTTTCGCCAAGAAGGGCATGAGCAGCCTTGGGACCAGGCCAACGATCAGCAGCCCAACGAGCAAGGCTCCAAAGTACAGCGTCACACTTGCAAACAGCACAGGGCCGGCCAAGGAAAGCAAGCCTGCTCCTGGTGCTTCAAGATTGATCTCTGCGCCGGCCAATTGTCCGAAGAGCGATGAATACAGATAGTAGATCGTTATCAGGAACAGCGGCATATAGATGGCCAACACGCCTGTCAGCTGAATGGTAAAATAGAGCGCGCGCCGCAGCGGCGAGCAGATCTTTGGATCGATGTCGCAAAAATTGGCCGTGGCCTCTTGTGCCGGAGAGCCGTGATAACGCCTTCCCTTGAACGCGCGCTGTCCACTTTGCAGCGAGGAGGCATGACCGAGCTGAGCTCGATCCTCGATAATCGTATCCATGTCGAGGACGCTGGCTATGCCGACATATGCATCGTCACCAATACGCACCGGCCCTGTATAAATGCGATTGGATTGGGCCTTGTAGCCCGTTAAGACCGCATCCTTTCGGATGACCGTGTTGTCGCCGATCGAAATGAGGTCGGTGCAAACAGGTATGACTCTCGACTCGATCACGGCGTTGCGGCCAACACGCGCGCCAAGCAGCCGCAAATAGACATTGTAGATGGGACTGCCAACGAACAAGGCGACAGGTGCACTGCGAATGAGCGTCTTGACGATCCACAAGCGAAGGTAGCGCAGGCCCCAGATGGGGAAGACCTCTTGTCTCCATCGCCCTATCAAGAGCCACTTCGCAACGATGGGAAGGGCGCTCAGGCCAACAAAGATCGCCACATTGAACGCGACAATGCGCACATAGAGTTCTGCAAAATTGTCCATGGCCGCGTAGGTCCACGAGATCCCGCTCACGAAAACCCACAGCGTGAACATACCGTACAGCAGATAAAAGACGAACTGGAGCGCGCCGCATCCGTAGTATTCCAGATCGGAAGGAATGCGCAGCGGATCGCGCTTTTCTTCAACCACAACCTCCTCAGGACTCGAGCCCAGATGTTGGGCAAGCTTTTCGATCGTCGGGTTGAGGTAGATGTCCTTCATCGAGACATTGGCCAAGGCCCACTCGCGCCGAATGGCGGAGCAGAAGCGAGCCATCAGCAGCGAATGCGCGCCCAGATCGTGGAAGAAGTTGTCCTTGACCGAGACGCGGTCGACTTTCAGCACCGTGATGAGCGCACAAGCGAGCGCCTTTTCCGTCTTCGTTTTCGGCGCAACAAACTGACCGCTTCCCGCCGCAACGCGCGGGC
>CAZURR010000045.1:11661-20261 GCA_964622715.1 uncultured Hyphomicrobium sp.
CCGCGCACCTTTACCTGCGTGTCGCTGCGGCCGTGAAATTCAATTTCGTCCTGTTCGTTGATACGGCCAACGTCACCTGTGCGGTAAATGCGTTTTGATGGATTGCCTGGAATGTTTAGAAAATCGGGAATAAACGTCTTTTCTGTGAGATCCTCTCGGTTGAGATAACCGTCAGCAAGGCCGATACCGGCAATACCGATCTCGCCGAGCGCACCCCTCTCAAGCACCTCGTCCTCATTCTCATCAAGAATGACGATTGAATAAGTCGGTAGCGGGCCGCCAATGGTGACAGGCTTGTCCGGGTGCAATTTCGCCAGCGTCGCCGTAACCGTGGCCTCGGTGGGGCCATAGGCGTTGAGGATCGTGCGGTCCGGACGATGCCAGCGCCTAACAAGATTCTGCGGACACGCCTCGCCCGAAACCAGCAAGATTCGCAGATGCGGCAGGTCCTGCTCGATGGTCGCGAGCAGAGTTGGCACGCAGCAAAAAACCGTGACCTTGTTCGTGCGAAGAAACGCCTCCAAGTCGTCGCCGACAAGTGTCGTTCCCGACTTGCCCGGCACCAATGTGGCACCCGCGATTAGAGGAACCCAAAGCTCCTCGACAGAGAAATCGAAGGCGATGGTCATGCCCTGGTAGACGCGATCACGGGGCTGAATTCCATACACCTCGCCGGCCACCTTGACGAAGTTGCAGATACTGGGGTGCCCGATGGGAACGCCCTTCGGGTTGCCGGTCGTCCCAGACGTATAGACAATGTAGCAGAGCTCGTTTGCCGGCGGCCCCTTCTCAGCCTCTGTCAGGCGTCGGGTTGCTTTGGCGTCGATCTCAGCCTTGGCACTATCGAGCAAAAATAGCGGCAGACCGAACGCATCGAGTGTGGCGCGAAAATCCGACAGTGAAACGATGGCCTTCGCTCCAGCGTCCTGCAGAATGAAGTCGATGCGCTCCTTCGGAAAACTTGCATCGAGCGGAATGTAGGCTGCGTTAACCTTCAACACCGCCAAAAGCGCGACATAGGTTTCGACAGACTTGTCGAAGAGTAACGCAACGCGATCCCCGGAGCCTATGCCCTGCCCGGCAAGATAACGGGCGACCTGATTGGCGCGATCGTCGAGATCGCGAAAGGTCAAGGTGACGTCGCCGGTGTCGATCGCTAGGTGGTCCTGCTCGCCTTCTGCTTCCAGGCGATCACAACGCTGCTGGAAAAGATGGTCGAGCCTCTCGCCCTCATTCCAACGAATGGCGTTGTCCGCAGTCTTGCAGACGAGCATTTAAGCCCCGCTTTCACGGCTTGGATCAGACCTGGAGCTCAAAATCGTGTTCTGAGTGCGTGCTTGCAGCCTTTCGGCTTCTAAGCGTACGCAACCCCAGCTCCTCGGCAATAGCACGCGCCAATATGTCAACACCCTCGTCCAATTCGCGATAAGAGGTCGTCAGTGGCATCATGCATTTGATCACTTCGTCTTCGGCCCCGCTGCGTTCGATGACGAGACCGTGTTCGAAGGCTTTGGATGTAATCGCGGCGCCACGCTTTGGATCGGCGCAAACCACACCGATCATCATGCCCCGGCCGCGTACGCCGAGGAGGTGTGGCGAAAAGCAGTCGACCAACTTTTGCAGGCGATTGCCAAGATGTATGCCCTTCGCGACCACGGTCTCGGCGAACTCCGTCGTCCGCCAGTAGTGATTGAGCATTGCCGCGGCGGTGATAAACGCATGGTTATTGCCGCGGAAGGTGCCATTGTGCTGGCCGGGCTCCCACAAATCTAGTGCTCGCTTGAGCAGCACAACCGCGCAAGGCAGACCGTATCCCGAAAGCGATTTCGACAAAGTGATGATGTCAGGTGATATGCCCGCCGGCTCAAAGCTGAAGAAGGAACCAGTGCGGCCGCATCCAGCCTGAATGTCGTCAATGATGAGAACGATGCCCTTCTTCTTGCACAGTGCCTCAAGGCGACGAAGCCATGCGATGCTTACAGCGTTGAGACCGCCCTCACCCTGCACCACCTCAAGGATCACCGCTGCGGGCAGCTCGACACCGCTGGAGGGATCAGACAACGCGCGATCAAGATGATCGATCGTGTCGACGTCGTCTCCGAGATAGCCTTCGTAGGGCATCGACGTCGCGTATTGCAGCGGCACTCCTGCCGCGCGCCGGTAGAATTCGTTGCCTGTGATCGACAACGCACCTAGGGACACGCCATGGAAGCCATTGGTGAAATAGATGATGTTAGTGCGACCCGTCGCCTTGCGCGCAATCTTTAGGGCAGCTTCAACGGAATTCGTTCCAGTTGGTCCGGTAAACTGGACGACGTAGTCGAGTCCGCGAGGCTCCAGCACAATCTCTTGCATCGCTTCGAGGAATTGCGCCTTGGCGGACGTGTGCAGATCGAGACTATGGGCAATACCGTCTTGGGCGATGTATTCGATCAGCACCTGCTTGAGCACGGGATTGTTGTGCCCATAGTTCAGCGATCCTGCGCCTGATAGAAAATCCAGGTAGCGCCGGCCGTTCACATCCCACAATTCGCTACCCTTCGCCCGCGTAAAAATTCGAGGAAAGGCCCGCGCGTACGATTGGACGTTAGATTCGTAACGACAGAAGACGTCATTGTCGGCGCGATCGGCGCACTTCTTAGCGGGCAACATTGTCCTGACTCCTCAGGTTACGCCGAACAGTTTTTTTGCTCGCTTCAATCATGACGCCATGCTCAATAGCGCCACTGCCTTCTCCGCGCGCAATCCAAGCGCCGGGGCAGGTCTCAAACAAATGCGGAAGCTGGCCGCAATGGGCAAATTGAAGCGGCCCGACGAATCGCGTCTGCCTGCTGCAACAGAATCGTTCCCAACTCCGTTCAGCGGCACAGCCCTCTTCCATGAATACGCGTACGAATGACGCCTCCGGTGGTCTCGTTTCCTATGGGAACACCCCTGCCAATCAGCGGGGAAACTGCGATCTCGCACAAGCAACCGCGAAGTCAGCTATTCAGGGGCGAGGCGTTTGTCTCATAACTTTCATCCTCGTACGATCTACCTCACGAAAAAACAACGTTTTCAAAGGGCTGGTTTGACCCGTTCAGAACCCCTCATAAGCCCTTTTTTGCGACTTCTTGCAACAGCATTGTCACATCGGACCCTTCGCCACGGGCTAGGGCGCCTGGCTCAGGGCCGTTGCCCAATACACTGCTCTTATCGACAGGGCTCATCGCAGCCGGCTCGCCGGCAATCAGACGATTGCCGGGGGCGGGGCTGCCTGCGGACCTTGCCCTGCGCCCCCATCGAAACTGCCTATTGCCCAGCTGGTCGGCACAGTAGCAAGGGAGACCCAGCGAGAAAGCCATCCTTACGCATACTAGCCGCGCAGGTGGAGTGCTCAATGGTAATCAACGTTAACGGTCGCGTTTGCTATGAAAGTGGATGCCAAACCAACGATTTGAACTGGTAACGACCTTCCAAGTTGGCAAGCCAGTGCACGCTGCGCTGTCCCACGCCGCTGTTCTGACAGCGGAGCGCGAAGCGAGGCGGCCATTCAGGTTTGCGAGGAATTGCGGCTCAAGAGGACCACGAAAAAATTGGCCAGAACGGGGAGATTTGAACTCCCTGCCCGCCGTGGTCGCCCCCCGGAAAGACGCAACTCGCCCATAGTCTGTAATCAATTGAAATATTGTTTTACAAGCCGTGGCCGCTGTCGGTCACGTCATTGTCCTTTTCTCCGATCCAGCACAGCATCAATTACTCGTCGCGATTGATTACTTCAACACAGTGTTGATCTGCGTACGCCTTCCCTTCCACGGCACCGCGACTTTGCTTCACTCCCACGCCGTTGATATCCTCAGTGGGACCGAAATAGAAGCTGAGGTTAGCGCCACTTCACTTACATCCGTCCCGTGGGCACCGACGCACCGGCATGGGCATCCTATAGTCATTGACCTGATCCGACGGCGCCTAGAGCGCTTGATCCGCAATGCCCAGGAGCGCGGCGAATCAGCCGAGATCGATCGGATTATCAACGAGGTTCTCGGACCACCCGATGGTCGCCGTCTCAGGCGCACTGAGATTCGCTCGGTCGTCGAGCGCGTCAAAGAAATTGTGCTTAGCCGCATCCGCTGATATCTCCGCGACCGAAACCGCCGCCGTGCTATCTGGTGAAAGAATGTACTCCGGAAACCGCGGACCAGCGCCAGCGATGAGATTTGCCCGGCTGGGGCACATAGGGGTCTCGATTCTCACACAGCAGATTTGCGTTGGCGACACGAGGCCCTCTTTGGTGATCGAAGCCAAAGGCAACCTGGCTCAGGCTCGGCAGACACAAAACCGGCGTTATCCAATCGGAGCAGAAATTGCACCTAACCGTTCTAGTAGCGCTAAAATTCATTAAATATGCACGTGATGGAGCCGCGTATGCGGAAAGTTCTTCTCGTCTTCATTTTGATAATGGTAGCCGCAGGCAGTCTATATTGGTTGGATCGTGATACAGAGGTCGACAGCCCCACAGGATATCTCACAGAGGCTGCTGAGCGCGGCCATATAAGAGAAACGGTTTCAGCTACAGGCACTGTGAAGGCCGTCGTCACTGTCGAGGTCGGATCGCAGACTTCGGGTCTGATCGATAACCTCTACGTCGACTTCAACGATCCGGTAAAGGAGGGTCAGCCACTTGCTCAAATTGACCAGAAGAGCTTCGTGGCCAAGTTTGCGGAAGCCCGAGCGGCTCTAGAGACGGCGAAAGCCGAAGTCAATATTAGACTTACAGAAATGGAGGGCGCCCAGATTGGTATCCGCGATGCTAAGGCGCAGATCCCGGTTCTTCAGGCCCGTCTAGAGAAAGAACGTGCCAACCTCGCCGCAGCAGATGAGCATTTCCAACGAATTGCAGAGCTGAAAAAACGGAACATAGTTTGCGCCAAAGACTATGATGAGGCAAAGGCCCGGCGAGCTGTCGCAGCTGCGACCATTCGCGAGGCCGAAGCTATAATTGCTGCTGAAAAGGAGAAGATCAACGCTGCGGAAGCGGCGCTGGAACGCGCTCGAGCGGAACTCGCCAACGCGTCTGGAAACGTGTCGCAAATGCAAGCCTTGATGAAGATCGCAGAGATTGACTTACAGCGAACCACTATACGCTCCCCGATCGGCGGCATTGTAATAGATCGAAGCGTTGAGCGTGGGCAAACGGTCGCCGCCACGCTGGAAGCACCTACCTTGTTCACGATCGCGCAGGACTTACGCGAAATGCAAGTCAACGCGTGGATAGACGAAACAGACATCGGAAGAATCAGGATTGGTCAACGGGTGTTCTCCACCGTTGATTCTTTTCCGGAACGGAATTTTGAGGGCGAAGTCCTCCAGATTCGCAAGGCGCCACAGTTGCTAGAGAATGTGGTGACCTACACCGTCGTGATTCGAACCCAAAACCCTGAGTTGGTGCTTCTCCCAGGCATGACAGCGGACATCGAAATTGTCGTGATGGAAAGCGGGGAGCTGCTGAAGATACCGACCGCTGCCCTCAGCTTTTCGCCGAGGAGCGCGCCAAGTGCCGTCAATACATCTCGAATGGTCGGCAAGAACTTAAAGCCGCCTGCGCAGTCGGTCGTCTGGAAACTGGATAGCGACGGCATGCCCTCACAAGCTCGTCTGCGTTTAGGCCATCGAGATACCAGCAGCGTTGAGGTGCTGGGTGGACCGCTGCGGGAGGGGCGGGTTGGTCGGGCTATGTCCGCTTCTCTAATCGGCCGTTCGGGGTCAAGCGCTTTCAGACTATTCCACCAATTCAGTGTCGAGGCCGCTCGCGGGCCTTGAGAGTGACGTGGCATTGACTGTCCAGGCGAAACATTTGGCAATAAGAGCCGGTCCTGCTGCCATCGGGACATCAGCGCAGTGATCCACTGCGCGTCGGCAACCGTTGAATGTACGTCGCTTCAGACAATGCCATCAACGCGCAGGAGAGGTCGAGATGGGCATCTATCTCATCTGTTATATCGTCGCCTTCGCGCTCTTCGCCGCGTTGGACATTGTTTGGCTGATGCTCATTGGGAGCGTGCTTTACAGACCCGTCTTGGGCGACATGCTTGCCCCAACGGTCCGCGTTATGCCCGCTTTGGCATTTTACCTTTTGTACCCTGTCGGTCTGGTAGTTTTTTCCATCGCGCCAGCGCTCAAATCCGGCTCGTTGGTCGACGCACTGTTGCTGGGTGCGCTACTCGGCGGAACCACCTACGCAACTTACGATCTTACCAATTTTGCGACTTTGCGGAACTGGACTCTTCAATTGACCGTCATCGACATTCTCTACGGTTGCATTGTAGTTGGGGGCGTCGCCGGTCTTGCCTATCTCATTGCACCGCCAATTGCCGATTGGCTTTTTAGCATCAAGCATTGAACCGACTGTCGTGCACCCCGCCGGAACCGCGCTTCACACTTGGAGCGCGACAGGTTTAAGACGATAGTGACTCACACCCCAATCCTGGCCGTTCTTGTGACCGAAAAGGCCCGCTGTAGCGAGGAAGAAAAAGCGCCATCTCTGCCGCCACACATTCGCTTCGTCCCCGTAAACATCACACAGAATGCCTTCGATCGCATCGGTGTGGCGGTCGAAGTTGTCGAGCCAATGCTCGGCCGTTTGTCGATAGTGCGAGCCATTCCAAAGCCATTCGTCTTCGATCCGGAAATCATTCGTACATTTGCGAAGTAGATCATGACTCGGCATGATTCCGCCGGTGAAGAAGTGTTGCGCGATCCAATCTCCCTTCGTGTTGCGATCGAAACGATAAGGTGTGCTGCGGTGGTTGAAGATATGAATAAACAACCGGCCTTCGGGTTTGAGCCATGACCGGATTCGGGCCAGTAGCTGGGGCCAGTTCGCCATGTGCTCAAACATCTCGATCGACACAACGCGATCGAAGGTGCGATCGGGCTGGAAGTCGTTCATATCCGCTGTGACCACCAAAAGATTATCGAGTCCCAAAGCGACAATCTGCTTTTCGATGAAATTCCTTTGCGCACTGGAATTGGAGACGGCGACAATCTTTGCTTTTGGGAACCGCTGTGCAGCAAACAGAGCGAAGGATCCCCACCCGCCGCCGAGTTCAAGAACGGTTTGGCCATCGGCGATGTCCGCATTTCGGACCGTCGCCTCGAGCGCGGCTTCCTCCGCATCAGCGAGCGAGCTAGCCTCACTCTCGTAATAGCAGCAGGAATACTTGCAGCGCGGGCCGAGAATCAGCTCAAAAAATGTTGGAGGTAGCTCATAGTGCTGAACGTTGGCTTCGGCCACATTGGTGGCAATCGGCATTTCGCTCATCGCGCGCGCAAATGCATTAGTACCGTCTTTTTCTCGCGCCGAAAGCGAACTGCTGGTGCGCGCCACGAGCAGGCTGATCGCGAGGCGGGCAACAGTGTCGGGTATGCGGTTGCGCTCGATAACGGGGATTATGTTGGAAATGAATTGCACAGGTTACTGTCCTCAACCGGCTGACTTGGCAGGAAATGGAAAAAATGCGCTCGTGCGGGCTTGATAGGCGCGATAGGCCGCACCACGAGATTGAAGCAGGTGTTTTTCGAGAGGCGGGATGCCCGACACGTATCGCAACAGCCAATACATGCAGACCGGGCCAACGAGCGCCAGCCATCCCCATGGGTAAGCACCAGATAAATCGATCGCGAAAAGCGGGTAGACGAGCCACCCCAGCCACTCGAAGAAATAGTTAGGATGACGTGACCAGCGCCACAGCCCGCTATCACAAACGCCATTTGTCGCAGCCGAGCGTGACTTGAACTGCTGCAATTGCCGATCCGCGAGTCCTTCGCCCGCAATTGCAATCATTGCCATAATAATAGCTAGCAGATCCTGCAGACGAAATTCTGGCGCTGGATTTTGAGCTGCAAGGAATACCGAAAGGGCAAGCGGGATTGTGACCAATGCCTGCTTTTGCAACAACCAGAACATGCGTGAGGACGCCTGCGCGCCCCACTCGTTCGCTAGCGCGGCGTATCGCGGATCATCAGCGATCGCCAGATTTCGCTGTGCGATATGACCTCCAAGACGCAGCGACCACAGCGCGATAAGGCCTGCCACGACGAACTGGCGCCAGGTCCATCCATCGACGCCAGGCAACACGAAAAGCGCCGACACAAGCGCCACTATTCCGAGGCCAAACGTCCAGAAGACGTCAACCCAACCCGAGTTTCCTGTTTGCCGCCGCGCAGCCCACGCCATGGCCATAATGATGGAAAGGCCGAAAGCAAACACCAGCGTAGTTTGGATCAAGATCCAGATTGTCATGATTGTGCCCGCCGATCTGGCGAAACTGCTCTTGTTGTCAAAGTCGAACGAATGGCTGAATGAGGCGGCCGATACGACCGGTTAATGTGATGCCGCCCGTCATGGCGACGAGACAGATGCAGCCCTCATCCATATCGACTCGCGGCCGATGCTCGGTGTCGCCTTCGGCATCGTCGAAATCACCTGCGCCAAAGCGGCCACCCCCATGCGTAAATGCGCCCGCCAACACTTGGGTTCGCTCCACGCCGGTATGTGTGTGCTCGGGAAGTTTGGTGCCCGGGGCAGCCTTAAGCAAAAAGACGCGGGCATCGCCATTTGT
>CAZURR010000046.1:0-20201 GCA_964622715.1 uncultured Hyphomicrobium sp.
CCTCTGCCTTCGGAGGGCAGCGCTCTATCCAGCTGAGCTACGGGTGCTAGGGCAGGGCGCTCTTGATACCCGATCCGCCGCGCCCGGGCAAACACACGCGCTGGAGCCGCACAGTGCCCAAGATAAGCGCTGTTTGGACGTCAACATCCGGCACAAACGCCCAGCGCGAAAACCGTCGCGATGCCGGCTGACCGCCGCGCGCCGAGCGCCTATAGTCGCGCGCCATGACCAAAGAAAAGAGCAAGGCCAAGAGCCAACCCAAGAAGAATGCCAGCACCTCGACCGTTCCCGCGGGTGAGGCAACGCCCATCATCAAAGGCAGTCACGTCTACCTCATTGACGGATCGGGCTACATCTTTCGCGCCTTTCACGCGCTCCCCCCTCTGACGCGGCCGTCTGATGGTTTGCCGGTCGGCGCCGTGCATGGCTTTTGCGCCATGTTATGGAAGCTGTTGCGCGAGTCGAAGTCTTCCGAAGCGCCCACTCACTTCGCCGTCATCTTCGACGCGGCGCGCGAGAATTTCCGCAATGACCTCTACGAGGACTACAAGGCCAACCGTCCGCCGCCACCCGACGAGCTCATTCCTCAGTTCCCGCTCATTCGCGATGCCGTAAAGGCCTTCAACGTTGCCTGCATCGAACAGGAGGGCTACGAGGCCGACGATCTGATCGCTACCTACGCCCGTGAGGTGGTCCAAGACGGCGGCGACGTGACGATCATATCGTCCGACAAGGACCTGATGCAGCTCGTGCGCCCCGGCGTCGTCATGTTCGATGGCATGAAGAACAAGAAATTCGGTCGCGACGAGGTGATCGAGAAGTTCGGCGTGCCGCCCGACAAGGTCATTGACGTGCAGTCGCTTGCCGGCGATTCGACCGACAACGTGCCAGGCGTGCCTGGCATCGGCGTCAAGACAGCAGCCGAGCTCATCAACGCGTACGGCGATCTCGATACGCTTCTGGAACGCGCCTCGGAGATCAAGCAGCCCAAGCGGCGCGAGAAACTGATCGAATTTGCCGATCAGGCACGGCTGTCGCGCGAACTTGTGACTCTGAAGGACGACGTCGCCACGACCGTGCGCGTCGACGCGCTGGGCGTCCACGATCCCGAACCATCAGAACTGCTAGCCTTTCTGCAGAGGATGGAGTTCAACACGCTGACGCGGCGTATCGCTGAGGCATTGCGTACCGAACCGCCCGCGCCACTTAAGGCGTCCGTCGGCTCGACAGTGACCGGCAAGGCGAAGACGGTAGGCGGGGCCAGCAGCAAGATGGGTCGACGGGCAACAGCGGAAACACCCGAGGCCGCCGTGCTTCATGCGCTAGCGGCTGCCAAGACACCGTTTGATCGCACCAAGTACGAAACCGTCACCACCTTAGATCGGCTCAAAGCATGGGTCGCCGACGCTCAAGACACGGGCCGCGTCGCCATCGATACAGAGACGACGGGCCTCGATCCCATGCGCGCCGATCTCATCGGCTTCTCACTAGCTGTCGCTCCGGGCAAGGCTTGCTACGTGCCGCTTTCACACCGCAAGAGCGCAGCTGGCTTCGACTTTGGCGACGACGAAGACCTACCGCAAGTGCCCATTGCCAAAGCGATCGCCGCGTTGAAGCCGCTTCTGGAGGACCATTCCGTCCTGAAGATCGGTCAAAACCTCAAGTACGACTACAATGTGCTGGCGCGCCACGGCGTTCTCATTGCGTCGCTCGACGACACGATGCTGTTGTCCTACGCGCTCGATGCGGGCAAGGGCGGCCACGGCATGGACGAGCTCGCCATGCGCCACCTCGGCCATGCTTGCATTTCGTTCGACCAAGTGATGGCGCATGTGCCCGGTAAGAAATCGGAAAAGTCGTTCGCCGAGGTGCCGATCGATAAGGCGACACAATACGCTGCAGAAGACGCCGACGTCACGCTGCGGCTGTGGATGATGTTGAAACCGCGGCTCGCAGCGGAACATAGAACGACGGTCTATGAAACGTTGGAGCGGCCGCTCGTTCCCATCATCGCCGACATGGAGCGCGCTGGGATCACGGTTGATCGCAGCATCCTTGCCCGCCTGTCGAGCGAGTTCGCGCAAGAAAGTGCACGGTTAGAGGAAGAGGTGAATGGCCTCGTCGGTCACAAGTTCAACCTCGCCTCGCCACGGCAGCTGGGCGAGCTTCTATTCGACCGCCTGCAATTGCCGGGCGGCAAGAAGACCAAAACGGGGCAATGGGAAACGCGCGCAGGACTGCTCGACGACCTCGCCGCCAACGAGGAACTGCCGGCCGACGCCCGCAAGCTGATCAACACGATGTTGGAGTGGCGCCAGCTCACCAAGCTGCGTTCGACCTATACCGACGCACTGCCGGACTACATCAACCCGGAGACGGGGCGCATCCATACCTCCTATTCGCTGGCAGCGACCACGACAGGGCGGCTTGCCTCCTCTGACCCTAACTTGCAGAACATTCCCGTGCGTACCGAGGAAGGACGCGAGATCCGCACAGCATTCGTCGCCAATAAGGGCAAGAAGCTTGTCTCCGCCGACTACAGCCAGATCGAGTTGCGGGTGCTGGCGCATATCGCAGACATTCCCCAGCTCAAGAAAGCATTCGATGAGGGCGTGGACATTCACGCGATGACAGCCTCGGAGATGTTTTCCGTTTCGCTCAGAGACATGACACCGGACGTGCGCCGGCGCGCCAAAGCCATCAACTTCGGAATCATCTATGGCATCTCGGCCTTTGGTCTCGCCAACCAGCTCGGAATTTCCAAGCAGGAAGCAGCCGACTACATCAAGACCTACTTTGAGCGTTTCCCTGGCATTCGCGACTACATGGATGAGACCAAGAGGAATGCGCACGAGCAGGGCTACGTGGAAACGATCTTTGGCCGGCGCATCCATTATCCTGAGATCAACACGCGCAATCCAAGCATGCGCGGTTTTTTGGAGCGCGCAGCGATCAACGCGCCGATACAGGGTTCTGCCGCCGACATCATTCGCCGCGCGATGATTCGGATGCCGGGCGCCCTGTCCGAGGCAGGACTTGCCTCCGCCCGCATGCTGTTGCAGGTGCACGATGAGCTGGTGTTCGAGGTAAAGGATGCGCAAGTTCACAAAACGTTGAAGACGGTGGCGCAGGTAATGGAAGGTGCCGCCCTTCCGGCGGTTTCATTGAGTGTGCCGATCCACGTCGACGCAAAAGCGGCCGAAAACTGGGAAGCTGCGCATTAACTCTGCCAGCGTGCAAAGCGTGCTGACCTCCGCATTAGCCTTGCTTATCTTCCGCCCAAGAAAATGCAATTGGCGCTGATGGTTGCACGCCCCTATTAACGAGCATCAGCCTGGCGAATGATCGCCCGGTTAAGGAGGAGATAGGATCATGAAGGTTTGGACAAAGCCCGCAGTGCGCGAGCAGGAAGTTGGCCTAGAGGTGACGTCATACCTGCCGGCCGAGATCGACATTATCTAACCACGTCGAGTGTTGTTGTGATTGCAGACGGCGTTCGGTCGCCGGGCGCCGTTTGATTTTGTCCGCGATGATCGCGCGATTAGTTGCTATTGCGATCACCGTCTTCGGTGTCGGTTTCACACCGGTGAGACGGCCATCTCGACGTGACGGGAGCGGCGCGGGTTGCGCCTATCGGTTGGCAGCGCGCCGCGCGAATACTCGATGGTGCGGATGAATTCGCGAACGCGCGGCTGGATTTCAGTGCGCCAGCGCGTACCGTTGAATATGCCGTAGTGACCGACACCCTCTTGCACGTAGTGCGTTTTTTGGTGCTCGGGGATATTGGCGCACAGGTCGTGCGCCGCTTGCGTCTGCCCCAGCCCGCAGACGTCATCGCGCTCACTTTCGACCGTCATCAGCGCGGTGTCGCGGATGGCCGAGCAGTCAACCAGCCTGCCGCGGTGGGTCATCGTGCCCTTGGGCAGCGAGTGATCTTGGAACACGGTCTTGATTGTCTGCAGGTAAAACTCGGCAGTAAGATCCATAACGGCCAGGTATTCTTCGTAAAAGTCCTGGTGTTGCTTGACGGAATCGCAGTCGCCCTTGACCAGATCGTTGAACAGATTGACATGCGCATTCATGTGGCGCTCGAGATTCATGGTCATGAAGCCCGTAAGCTGCATGAAGCCTGGATAGACT
Organism: uncultured Hyphomicrobium sp.; assembly: GCA_964622715.1. Lineage (GTDB taxonomy): Bacteria > Pseudomonadota > Alphaproteobacteria > Rhizobiales > Hyphomicrobiaceae > Hyphomicrobium_A. The sequence continues at coordinate 4,141 of CAZURR010000046.1, forward strand.
GGGCGCATGAATCCAGCGTGTGGAAAAGGCACGGTGCCGACGACCGTGCGTTCGAACCATTCCAGCGAACGCGACTCGGCGAGTTTATTGACGCCTGTCGGATTGCGCCGGGTATCGATGGGACCGCCCATCAGCGTCATTGATGCTGGCTGGCAGGGATCGTCGATGCCCGCCATGTGTGCTGCGGCGGCCAGAACCGGTACCGCTGGCTGGCACACGCCAATCACGTGCGTGTCAGGGCCAATAAACCTAATGAAGTCGATGACGTGATCGATAAAATCGTCGAGGTCGAACTGGCCCATGGCAAGCGGGATGTCACGCGCGTCGGTCCAGTCGGTGATGTAGGTTTCGTGGTCGGGCAGCATCGCCTGGACAGTGCCGCGCAAAAGTGTCGCGTAGTGCCCTGAGAGGGGTGCGACGATCAGCACCTTAGGGTCTGAGCGCGGACCGCTGGAGGCTTCCTCGCGCTCGAAGTGCAAAAGGTCGCTAAATGGCGTTCGTGCGACCACGTGCTCGCGGACCGGGACCTCGACATTACCAACGCGCGTCGTCTTCAAACCGAATTGCGGTTTGCCGTAGCGCCGGGTGACGTTCTCAAAAACCTCGCAGGCCGCCGTGAGATGGCGACCGAGCGGCGTCGATCCTAAGGGATTAAAGGGCCAGTCGAGCACGCTGCGCATACTATTGGCGCCGAAGCGCATGGGTGCGAGCATCGCGTGTGCGAATTCATAGGCAAAATAGTGCATATTCCGGGTGCCCCCTTTTTCGCTGCAGCGCAGCGAAGCACGCGTGCACTGCGAGATTATGTGACCAAAAATTTCATATTGACCAGAGGAAAGGCACGTCTGGTCGCCGTATCGAAGCTTATAGGGGGCGGTAGGGCACCTGACTGTTCCCCTTGAGACACAACTTGAAATCAGAGCGAATCGCCCTTTCATGTGGGATCGCCGAGAGAGCCCCCGTGCATTTTCGCTGGCGACCGCGCCATGACATAATTGCTCCTTACCGCGGCCCGAGACCTTTGCGACTTTTCTGTTGTAATTCTTGTCCGCATAGCGGAACGACAGCCAATCGAGATCGACGATGACGAATAGACAGCGGCCCGGCAGACCGCCTGGCCCTCATGAGGGCTACCATCACTCCGAGGATCAGCGTATGCCCCAACACGCTCAACAGATCCGCCGTCGGCCAACGCAGCGCGCAAGCTCGCCGATCATGGTGGGTCTCGTCTATGGTGCGATTGGTCTGCTGGCTATCGCGGTAGGCGTCGTTACCTTCTTCGTAATGTCGCCGCCGATCGACTTCATCCGCAATGAGGTTGTAGCACGCGTGAAAGCTGAGACAGGCCGCGATTTACGTATCGCTGGCCAGACGTCCCTCTCGTTTTACCCGACGCTCGGCGTGCGTATTGGCGATGTTTCGTTGTCGGCGCCACCGGGTATGGGTGGCCCACCTTTCGTTAAAATTTCCAAGCTTGACATCGGTGTGCGCCTGCTGCCGCTGTTGCGTCAGGAGATCGTGGTCGACAAGTTCGTGCTCTACAATCCGGAGTTTGAGCTTCGTGTCGATAGCAACGGGCAAAAAAGCTGGGACATGGCCGCGCGCGAACCCAAGCGCCCAATACGATACGCTGAGGTGGGCCCGGCACGAGATACGATGCGAGACTTTTCGTCCGGAGCGAATCTAGCCCTCGAGACGAAGCCGACTCAAAGGCTTGCCGCAGCAGGCGGGGTGCCGAGTACGCCAACAGCCCAGAGCCCAGTCTCGGAACTGGTGCTCGGCGATATTCGCATCGTGAATGGAACCGTGCGCTACACTGATGAGCGAGACGGCAGCAGCGCGCGCGTCGGCGAGATCAACACAAGTCTCGATCTCGCGTCTTTTTCGCAACCGTTGGGCGCCAAAGGCAGCCTCGTCTGGTCCAAAGAGAAAATAATGTTTGATGGCAGGCTGGCGTCACCGCAGCAGCTGCTTGAAGAGCGTCCAGCAAAGCTCGCGCTTACCGTCTCCAGCCGACCGATCAACATCAGTTACGATGGCTCGGTGACGTTGGGGGAGGCTTTTAAGCTGGAAGGGGCCGTCAATGGCAAGGCCAATTCTGTGCGCGCGCTCGCGCAATGGCTTGGCACGAAACTTCCTCCTACTCCCGGCTTCCGTGAACTTTCGCTCGCTGGAAAGCTCTTAACGACAGAGAACACCGTACGCTTGTCGCAGGCTAAGGTCGCACTCGATGGTGCGACGGCGACGGGCGCGGTGGGCGTCGCCTTGTCTGGTGCGCGTCCGCATGTGGTGGCGGATCTCAAGGTCTCCGGCCTGAACCTGTCCAACTATGTCGTCGGCGAACCCGGCAGCGGGACATCGTCCAGCGCGCGGCCCAGCCCGGACGCATCCGGTGCAACACCTAAAGCGACCGAGCCATTATCAATCGAGGACTTGCTGAAGCGCTCCGAACCCCAGGTGAGAGGCTACACACAGCGAGCTGGATGGAGCAACGAGCCAATCAACACGGCGCTTCTGGGCCTTGTCGACGCTGACGCCAACCTGTCTGTCGCGCAGCTTTCCTATGGCGATATCAAATTGGACTCCACCCAGCTCGCGGTGGCGCTTAAGGACCGCGTTCTCAAGACGACATTTACCGACGTGAAACTCTATAAAGGGCGCGGAAATGGCGTCGTGACGCTGAACGGAGCAGCGGATACGGCGGTGCTTGGCGCAAACTTTGCACTTTCCGGCGTCGCTGCCCAGCCACTTCTTAACGATGTAGCGGGAATGGATTGGCTCGCGGGCACGGGCGATTTCAAATTGGCGTTGGCCGGCAGCGGCCGGAGCGAGGCCGCGATCGTGGCCGCCCTTAATGGCAAGTTCGACGTTGCCATGTCCGACGGCGCGCTCGTCGGTTTCAACTTGGGTGGCGCATTGCGCTCCCTATCACAAGGCGAAATTCCGGACTTTTCGAGCGCCCCCACGGATAAGACGGACTTCAGCGCGCTTACGGCAAGCTTCAACATTGTGAACGGCATCGCAGACAACAAGGATCTTAAGTTGGCAAGTCCGCTGCTGCGCGCCACGGGTGCCGGCACCGTTAATCTGCCTCAACGCTCGCTCAACTACACAGTGCTACCCAAGCTGGTCGCGACTCTATCTGGGCAGGGCGGGGAGACGGACTTGAGCGGTATCGAGGTCCCCATAAACATCAAGGGGTCATGGGATGACCCAGAGATCTCGCCCGATCTCGCCAGCGCCATAAATAGTGAAAGCACGGTCGAGGCGGTGAAATCGATTGGCAAGCAGTTTGAGGGCAAGAAAGCCAACGAGATCGTCGACGACCTTTTCGGCAAGAGCAAGGATGGCGGACCGTCCAAAGCGCAGAAGCTACTGGACGGCTTTTTGGGTCGCTGAGTGGCCCCCCGCACAACGGGCGGCGGAATCTGGCGAGCCGGCCTTCATTGTTCCACGGTTGGTAGTCTCGACTAAGAATACAGGAACGTAGCGACAAAATTTTTGACGCGCTGGGTAATTTTTTCCTTGCGCAAGGGGGGGGGGTGCCTCATATGACCCCTCTCCGTTCGTCCACCTGCCCCAAAGGTCAAGGAATTCCTACACCCCAAAGGTAAGGAGCGGACGGGTCACCTCTGTCTACTGGTTGGGGAGGGTCAAATGGCCTTTTATGACACCCTCTTCCAATTGGGGATGGACTTGACTCGTTCAAGCACCGCCCAAGAGGAAGATCGTCGTGAAGCTGCGCAAGTGGCGCACGAAGATAGGAAGGATTTCTTCATCGAGCGCGATGGCGTTCGGTTTGCCGGAACTCACTTAATTGTGGACTTGTTCGGCGCCCGACGGCTCGATGATATTCAACACATTAAGCGAACGCTTAAGCGATGTGTGAACGTCGCCGGCGCAACGCTTTTGCACATTCACTTGCATCACTTCACGCCCAATGGTGGCGTCTCTGGCGTGGCTGTGCTGGCGGAGAGTCACATCTCCATCCATAGTTGGCCAGAAGCCAGCTACGCGGCACTCGACGTGTTTATGTGTGGCGATGCGCAGCCGCAGACCTGCATCGAGGTTCTTCGGAACGCTTTTGAGGCCGAGGATGTGGTCGTAACGACACATCACCGTGGCTCGGAGCTCGGGGACCTTAGGTGGCAGGCTGCACGCTCCAAGCAATTGTCGGTGCCGCACAAGAGTGTCAATAAGGCTGTGGCCGCTTAATTCGGCCGCTCCTTGTGCCGCAGTAGGGCCATGTTTACGTCTTGTGCTTATGCGACGCAGCAGCGAAAATGCTGTTGCGTTGCTCAGTGCAGTCTGAGCGGTGGCTGATGCAAGTGCTCGGGAGCGAATGTGAAACGCGCCTACGTCACAGCGATCCTATCGGCTTTCGCCGTTGCCTTGGCATCGGTGGCGTCGGCGCAAGACGGCGGGTACCACGGCAGCTTTGTCACGCCCTTCCCACAGAATGATGTCTACCGGGTGCAGGTGTTGGGCGATTGGTTAGCCGATGGGCTGCTCAATGGCATGCTCGAGCCCACGGCCAGCAGTGCCCGGGTCAACATCGAACGTAGACGATGGGATTTGCCCGGCCTTATGCGCCGCTCGTCTATGAATGATCTTGCCAATATTCGTTCGGCGTTCGCCGGCGAACAGCCTCACATCGTCATCGTGATGCTGGGAGCAAGCGATCGCTTTAGCCTCAGCAGCAGGCAGTTGGGCTCGCGCAATGAACAGTGGCGCAAGATGTACGCCGAGCGAGTGGATCGGTTGATGAAGGCTTTGAAGCAAAGCAATCGAGCAGTCTATTGGGTCGGACTGCCGAATATGCGGCGATGGCGCGACAACGAGCGCGCGCGATTGATGAATGACATCATTCGCGAGCGTGCCTACCTGAATGGCGTCCGCTTTATCGATGCCTACGCGAGATTCGCCGATGATGGTGGTGGCTTCAGCCCTCACGGCCCCGATGTCACTGGCAGGATCCGGCGCCTGCGTGATTCCGACGGCGTGCACTTTACTACCGCGGGCTATCGCAAGCTTGCCCATTTCGTTCAGCGTGAACTTAAGCGCGACCTAGCACAGGCGCGTCAAGAGCGGGCTATTCCGCTTGCGGGCAGCCCGTCTGAGCAAGCGCGGATCAATCCCAACAGGGCGCGTTTGAGAACCGAGGATTCCAAAAGCAAGACTGGGCGTAAAGCGAAGAACGCGAAGGGCGTCGTGACTGCGTCCGACGGTGCCGGTGACCAAAAGGTGGATCACGGCAGGATTGACCTCAAGGTGCGCAACCAGTTCGGGCTGGAAGAGATCGTGACGGTCGATATTGTCCGGCCAGCCGTCCCCGCCGCCGTCGTTGCACTGGTGACGCGTAAAGAAAGGCCTGACCGCCCCTCGCAAATGGGTGATGTTCTGGTCGACCAAATCTCTGGTGGCCTGACGGTCATGAGTTCGATCATTCCCCCGATAAGTTCAGCTGCAGGGCGGCAAAGGTCGCCAACGCAAACGCCGTATTTTCGCGTGCTGGAAAAGGGTGAACGGCTTATTCCCAAAGCGGGCCGTGCCGATGATGTCTCCTGGCCAAAGCCGCAAGAGACCGCCGAGGTCAGGTCTCAGCCTGTGCTAAAGCCAGTGGCGGGCCGACGTTCAAAAAATCGCTAAGGGGTTGGCGCAAAGCAACAGCACGAGGTGCTTGCTAGCGCGTGCGCCCGACTCGCCGCCGGCCAGCGTCGGTTACGCACTTAGCGCGGCAGTGTCGTTGATCCCATCAGGAACTTGTCAACGGCGTGCGCAGCTTGCCGGCCTTCGCGGATCGCCCATACGACAAGCGATTGCCCGCGGCGGATATCGCCAGCGGCAAAGACCTTCTTGCGGCCCGAGACTTTGTAGTCCCGCTCATCAGCATCAAGGCCTTTGAAACGGCCGCGCGGCACGACCTCAAGATCGAGTTCTTTCACGATGTCGTCCTCGATGGGCCCCGAAAACCCCATAGCGAAAAGTACGAGATCGGCAGGTAGCTCGCCCTCTGTGCCGGCGACAGGCTGCAGCTTATTGTCGACTCTCGTGTAATGGAGTTTCTCGACTTTGCCGTCGCTACCAGAAAAACCTGTTGTGGAGATTGAGTACTCGACGACTGCACCCTCAGCTTGGCTGCTGGAGACGCGCAGCTTTAGCGGCCAATTGGGCCAGGTGAGCCCCTTATTCTCATGCTCGGGCGGCATCGGCATAATTTCAAGTTGAGTAACCGACTTGGCACCTTGGCGAAAAGAGGTCCCAATGCAGTCGGAGCCTGTGTCGCCGCCGCCAATGACTATGACGTGCTTATCCTTGGCGAGGATCTCCTCGGCATCCGTGATTGCCGGCGGCGTTTCGCCAGACACACGGCGGTTTTGCTGCGGCAGGAAATCCATGGCGTAATGGATCCCGTCGAGATCGCGGCCCGGCGCTTTTGCGAAAAAGTCGAAAGGGTGTTCTGATCCGCCGGCCAGCAGCAGTGCATCGTGCTTGGCCTCGAGGTCCTTAACAGAGACGACCTTACCGACGTGGACGTTGCAGTGGAAGATGACGCCTTCGGCCTCCATCTGCTTCACGCGCCTTTCGACGATTTGCTTTTCCATCTTGAAGTCGGGGATGCCGTAGCGCAGAAGGCCGCCGGGTTTGGCGTGCTTCTCGTAAACGTGCACCTCGTGACCGGTGCGCGCGAGCTGTTGTGCTGCGGCGAGGCCGGCGGGGCCGGAGCCGACGATGGCGATACGCTTGCCGGTTTTTGTTTCCGGCGGTTCAGGTGCAATCCAGCCTTCTTCGATTGCGCGGTCGGCAATCGCACATTCAATCGTCTTGATAGTAACGGGCACGTCGTCGATGTTGAGCGTGCAGGCGGCCTCGCACGGAGCAGGGCAGACGCGTCCCGTCACCTCGGGGAAGTTGTTGGTCGAGTGCAGGTTGAGCGCAGCACGCTCCCAATCGCCTTGGTAGACGAGGTCATTCCAATCTGGAATCTGGTTATTGACCGGACAGCCAGTGTGACAATAGGGGATGCCGCAATCCATGCAGCGTGCAGCTTGGACCCTAGTGTCTTCGTCGCTGAGCGGCAGCACGAACTCGCGCCAATGCTTTACGCGATCCTCGACCGGCACATACGTGCGATCGGCGCGTTCAAACTCTAGAAATCCCGTAATCTTTCCCATCGTCTTCCTGTATCGTGAACCGGCGTTGCACCATTTGGCTTCCGCGCCGCTCGTCCTGTCTCATCCTTGTAAGAAGTGTCCAGCCAATGCTGTCGACAACCATATTTTAACCAATGGGTCAGTTGCGGCCGGCTTCCGATGTCTTGAGACCAATCTCGAGCACTTCTAGTCCCGTTGCGTTGGCGGCCTGTGCCTTGGCTATCTCTGCAAGGGCGCGCCGGTACTCCAGCGGCATAACCTTCTTAAATTTTGGCAGAAAGCCCCGCCAATTGCTGAGAATCTGCTTGGCTTTTGCCGAATTTGTGTAGTGGCCGTGGCGGGCGATGAGATGATAGAGTCGCTCTGCATCGCGTTTTGTCATGTCGCTCATGATCTCCACGAGACCGTGGCTTTCAAGGTCACCTGTCTGGCCATTGGTAAGTTCTTCAATCGCTTCTTGGTCGGCCGTGATAGGCTCAAGGTCGATCATGGCGAGGTTGCAATTTGATTCAAGGCTGCCGTATTCATCGAGCACGTAAGCGATACCGCCCGACATGCCTGCTGCGAAATTGCGCCCTGTCCGCCCCAGCACGACCACAACGCCACCGGTCATATACTCGCAGCAATGGTCGCCTGTGCCTTCCACGACGGCGATGGCCCCGGAATTGCGCACGGCGAAACGCTCGCCCGCAATGCCGCGGAAGTAGCACTCGCCGGTAACGGCACCATAGAGCACGGTGTTGCCGACTATGATGCTCTCCTCAGGCGTGATGCCGGAATTCGCGTCCGGTCGGATGATCAGCTTGCCACCGGAAAGGCCCTTGCCGACGTAGTCATTGGCCTCGCCGACGAGATCGAGTGTCACGCCGCGCGCGGTCCACGCGCCGAAGCTCTGTCCGGCCGTGCCCTTGAGTGATAGCCAAATGGTGTCTTCTGGCAGGCCCGCATGACCGTAGAGCTTGGCAATTTCTCCTGAGAGCATCGTGCCGGTGCTGCGATCGGTGTTCTTAATCGCGAGCTCCTCCTTGACGGGCTTGCGCGATTCGATGGCTGGGCGGCACAACTCGATCAGCTTGTTATCGAGCACCTTGTCGAGCCCGTGGTCCTGGCGCTCACAATTGTAGATCGCAACGTGCTCGGGCATCTCCGGCTTGTAGAAGATCTTGGAGAAATCGAGACCCTTGGCCTTCCAATGATCGACTGCGAGGTCTTTGTCGAGGACATCGGATTGGCCGATCATCTCGCTAAAGGTGCGGAAGCCAAGATCGGCCATGATCTCGCGCACTTCCTCAGCGACGAAGAAGAAGTAATTGATAACATGCTCGGGCTTGCCCTGGAATCTAGCGCGTAGCACGGGGTCCTGTGTGGCGACACCGACAGGGCAGGTGTTCAGGTGGCACTTGCGCATCATGATGCACCCGGCCGCAATGAGCGGCGCGGTGGAGAATCCAAACTCGTCGGCGCCAAGCAGGGCGCCAACCACGACATCCCGGCCGGTGCGCACACCGCCGTCAACCTGCACGGCGATACGCCCGCGCAATTGGTTAAGCACCAACGTCTGATGTGTTTCCGCAAGACCGATCTCCCAGGGGGAGCCAGCGTGTTTGATTGATGTGAGCGGCGAGGCGCCGGTGCCGCCCTCGAAGCCTGCTATCGTGACGTGGTCGGCACGTGCCTTTGCGACGCCCGCAGCAACCGTGCCAACGCCCACCTCGGAGACGAGCTTCACGGAGACATCGCCTCGGGTGTTGGCGTTCTTCAAATCGAAGATGAGCTGCGCCAGGTCCTCAATCGAATAGATGTCGTGGTGAGGCGGAGGCGAGATGAGACCCACGCCCGGTGTCGAATGGCGCACCTTGGCAATCACCGCGTCGACCTTATGGCCGGGTAGCTGGCCGCCTTCGCCGGGCTTGGCGCCCTGAGCCATCTTGATCTGCATCATGTCCGAATTGGCCAGATATTCGGTCGTGACGCCGAAGCGGCCAGACGCGACTTGCTTGATGGCCGAGCGCATGGAATCGCCATTGGGCAGTGGCTTGAAGCGGTCCGTTTCCTCGCCGCCCTCGCCTGTGTTCGACTTGCCGCCAATGCGATTCATGGCGATGGCAAGCGTCGTGTGCGCTTCGCGGCTGATCGAGCCGAAGCTCATGGCACCAGTTGAAAACCGTTTTACGATCTCAGCCGCCGGCTCAACCTCGTCGAGCGGAACGGGTGTGCGGCCCATAGCATCGGCTGAGCGCAGGCGGAACATGCCGCGCATCGTCATTAGCTGCTCAGACTGATCGTTTACCTGTTTGGCGTACGAGCGATACTTGTCGGGCAGGTTGGCCCGCACAGCGTGCTGCAAATCGGCGACGACGTTCGGGCGCCACATGTGGGCCTCGCCGCGCACGCGGAATGCGTACTCGCCGCCGACGTCCAGCTCATGGTCGAGCACGGGCACGTCGCCAAAGGCTGCCGTGTGGCGTTTAAATGTCTCTAGCGCAATTTCGCTTAAGCCCACGCCTTCGATCTGCGTGTGCGTACCCGTGAAGAAGCGATCGACGAACGAGGACTTAAGACCAACGGCATCGAAGATCTGCGCACCGCAGTAGGACTGATAGGTCGAGATGCCCATCTTGGCCATGACTTTCAAAATCGCTTTACCAAGGGCCTTGATATAACTTTTCTTCACCTCGTCCGCGGTTTGGTCGTCGTCGAGTTCGGGCAGCATCCCTTCCAGCGTTTCAAATGCGAGGTAAGGATTGATTGCTTCGGCGCCGTAGCCAGCGAGTGTGCAGAATTGATGGACCTCATGCGCTTCACCGGTCTCCACAACGAGCCCAACACATGTCCTCAAGCCTTGTTTGATCAAGTGATGGTGGACTGCCGAGGTGGCGAGCAACGACGGAACGGGTATGCGATCCGGCCCCACAGCGCGATCGGATAGGATAATGATGTTGTACTCGCTCGAGCGAACGGTCTCTTCGGCTTCGGCGCAAATGCAATCGAGCGCGGGGCCCATACCCTCCGCACCTCTGTCGGCCGCATAGGTAATATCGATGGTGACGGATGAGAACTCATTGTCCTTCACCTCGCCGATCTGGCGCACGCGCTCCAGATCCTCATTCGTCAGGATGGGTTGATAGACTTCCAGCCTCTTCTGACGCGATGTGCCCTCAAGATCGAGGATGTTGGGGCGAGGCCCAATAAAGGAGACGAGACTCATAACGAGCTCCTCGCGGATCGAGTCGATCGGCGGGTTCGTCACCTGCGCAAAGTTCTGCTTGAAGTACGTGTGAAGCAGCTTCGACTTTGACGATAAGGCCGACAGCGGCGTATCGGTTCCCATCGAGCCGGTGCCCTCTTGCCCGGCTTCGGCCATGGGCATCATGAGAAGCTTGAGGCTTTCCTGCGTGTAACCGAACGCTTGCTGCAGGTCGAGCAGCGCTACGTTGGTCTTATTTGCCGACGCGCCTTTCGTGGGCAGCGGTAAATCAGAGACCTTAATCTGCGTGCGCTTTAGCCAAGTATCATAAGGATGGCTTGCCGCAATCTCGCTCTTGAGCTCCTCATCTGAGATGATGCGACCTTTCTCCAAGTCGATGAGTAACATTTTGCCAGGCTGGAGCCGCCACTTTTGGACGATCGTCTCCTCCGGCATAGGCAAGACGCCGGCTTCGGAGGACATCACCACAATATCGTCCTTCGTCACGAAGTAGCGCGCAGGCCTAAGCCCATTGCGGTCGAGCGTTGCACCGATCTGGCGCCCATCGGAAAAGGCCATGGCGGCCGGACCGTCCCACGGCTCCATTAGGCAGGCGTGATATTCGTAAAAGGCCCGGCGCTTGCGATCCATCAGTGGGTTGCCGGCCCATGCCTCTGGGATAAGCATCATGGCGGCATGCGACAGGCTATAGCCGCCCATCACGAGGAACTCGAGCGCGTTGTCGAAGCAGGCGGTGTCCGATTGCCCCTCATATGAGATGGGCCACAGCTTGGATATGTTGCTTCCGTATAACGGCGACGAGACGGTTGCCTCGCGCGCAGCCATCCAATTGACGTTGCCGCGCAATGTATTGATCTCGCCGTTGTGCGCGACCATGCGATAGGGATGGGCCAGCTTCCACGACGGGAACGTGTTGGTCGAAAAGCGCTGATGCACTAGCGCCATCGCGGAAATAAAACGGGGGTCGGAGAGGTCTTTGTAGTACGCCTTGACTTGCTTCGACAGGAACATTCCCTTGTAGACCACAGTGCGACTCGACAGCGAGGCCGTGTAGTGGCCGATATCGCGGCCTTTGTAGGCGCGATGGATTGCATTGGAGACGACCTTGCGTGTCACATAGAGGCGGCGTTCAAAGTCGTCCTGGTCGAGGATCGTTAACGGGCAGCCGATGAACACCTGTCGATGCACCGGCTCGGTCTCGATCACCATCTCAGATAGCGACGAGTTGTCGACCGGAACCGAGCGCCAGCCTAAAAGCTCCAGGCCCTGTTCCTTCACGATGCGCGACCAAGTGAGTTCGCAAAGAACACGCAAGCGCTCGTCCTGCGGCATGAATAAGCAACCCACCGCGTATCGGCTCGGGGCCGGAAGTGTAAAGCCCAGCTCAGCGCATTCCTGCTTGAGGAAATCGTGCGGGATCTGGATCAACATACCCGCGCCATCACCCGCCAAGGGATCAGCGCCTACCGCTCCGCGATGCTCCAGGTTTTGCAGGATCTTTAGCGCATCAGTAATGATTTGGTGCGATTTGCCCCCCTTCATGTCTGCAATGAAGCCGACGCCGCACGCATCGTGCTCGTGCGCAGGATCATAAAGCCCCTGCGGTTCGGGCCGCCCGAGTATGCCGGTTAGCGCAGCATTGCGTCGCGATATTTGGCTCTTCGTCATATTGGATCTCGGTGGCGTTCGGGTCGCTTTGAGGTCTCATTCAGTTGGTTGCAGTGGCGCCGGCGCGGATGCTGCGAAGGGCGCAATTTGTCGCCCGTCCATGGGTAATGTCAAAGATGCTAAATTAGCAGTAGGCCGACGAGCGTTTTCGCGAAAACGTGTCTGCGGCTGCCAGCGCTGCTTTCGCCGCGCTGAGCGTTCTTTCGGCATATCCGCCCAGCCGTACCACCGGATACCCTGGTTGTGGGAAATCGAGCACCCTTACGTTCCTCATTCTCCAGGCTCGTCGACCGTTGCAAGCCAAATAACCGGCAATCAATGCGCGCATGGCTCAATTTTCGGTCGCTTAAAGCAAATAAAGGACAGGACTACTGACCTTTTTTGCTGAGCTTGGCAGATTTAAGGGTGGTGCACAAGCGTCAAACCTTTGATGAACAGTGGAATTGCCGGCCTTTAGGGGCGTGAAAAGGGCGGCCACCGCTGTCACGGCGACCGCCCTTCCTTGAGTCCTAATACTTGCTCTCCGGCGAGGAGTTATGCATTCACCTCAATCTGTTTGGATTGATTGCCGGACCCAATTGCAATGCTACGCGGTTTCATACGCTCGGGCAGATTGCGAACAAGGTCGACGTGCAGGAGCCCATTTATGAAGTCGGCTCCTTTGACTTCAACGTAGTCTGCGAGTTGGAACCGCCGCTCAAAGCTGCGAGCAGCAATCCCGCGGTGCAAAAACGTGCGCTCCGTCTCGTCGGGCTTCTTTTCGCCGCTAATAGTCAGAGCTGACTCTTTCACCTCGACCTTAAACTCATCTTCGTTGAAACCGGCAACCGCCATGGTGATGCGGTATTCGTTCTCACCAAGGCGTTCAATATTGTAGGGCGGATAGCCCGCGTCGACATCAAGACCGCTCACCGTGTCGAGCAGTTGCGCGAAACGATCGAATCCGATGGTGGAACGATAAAGGGGGGCAAAATCGAACTGTCGCATGACATAGTCCTCCTTGAAAGAAGCGACATCTGATTGCCTGCCCAAAGGGCCAGGCCACGTTGATATGCGCACCCTTTGGATAAGGCATGCGCACAGCTTTGATTTAGGTGTGCTCCCGCGCAGTTCAAGGCTTGCAACGCGCGCAAGGCGCAATCGTTACGGCTTGACATCAAGTTGTGCTGAGGTAACGGAAAAATCGGTTTCCTTCATCTGCCGTTCATGTTGTTGTCGCCATTCTGGCAGTGTTGTTCGAGGCACCTGCAACTCGAGTGAAAGGAAGTGCCCCCATGTCAGCCCGTTTGAGCGCGGTGGCTGCCGTTGCCGCATCCTTATTTGCCTTCGTGCCCGCAGTTTCGGCTGCCGATCTCGACTATCCACCGGGAGACTATTCCCAGAACGAGCCTGGCTACGAACCAGGCGATGAGCCGAACTATGACTCCGGCTATCAAAAGCCGCGTTACGCTGACCCATATAGCAACGCGCCGCCGCCGGAACGCTATGCGGGACCGCCTCAAGTCATTGAGCCGCCCTATCCGCCGCCGCCGGCCGCTAATGGTAAGGGCTTTGCTGAGCCACCGTATCCACCTGCGGCATCAAATGGCAAAGGGTTTGCAGAGCCACGCTTCGCCGGCCCGCGATACGCCTATCGCGAACCACGTTGTGTCCCACGCCGCATTGTAAGGCGTCGGCTGCGAGCAGAAGGCTGGCGTGACTTCCATGGCTTTAGGCCAGAAGGCCCCATTATGTTGGTGCGTGCTCGGCGCTGGTCGGGCCGCCCATTCAAGCTAGCGATCGATCGGTGTAGCGGCCAGATCGTCGAAGCGCGTCCCCTCCGCAGGAGGCATTTGGGACCGTTTGCCTTCGGTCCGCGACGCGGCCGGTTTTGGTCTTATTGAGAACGGCCCGGCGTCCCAGTTTTCGTTCGACGGCTCTGTGAAGCTGCCGCGTGCCCTGATATAGGACGTCTTCGGCAAGAACGTGAATCTTGCTCTAAGTTAAAAGTGTAGAGTCTGATTCACGTTTCACTTGGAAGCGCTGAATGCGTCCAAGTGAAACGATCAGGCTCTAGGGGTCCCCATGGAGCTGGTTTCACTACCCAAAAACCCGGTCCCGAGCGGCGCAACAGTCGGATCCTTCAAGGGATACGACGGGACCGAATTGAGATTTGCCCGCTGGGACGCAACGCGCTCGCCTCGGCGTGGCACTGTATGCCTGTTCGGCGGGCGCACCGAGTTTATCGAAAAATACTTCGAGGTGATCGCCGACTTGCGCCGGCGCGGCTTTGCCGTTGCGACGATGGATTGGCGCGGTCAGGGCGGTTCGCAACGCAAGCTCGCCAATCCGCGCAAGGGCTACGTCAAAGGCTTCTGGCAGTACGACCGCGATCTCATCCGTTTCATGAAAGACGTGGTACTGCCCGATTGTCCGCCGCCGTTCATTGGGCTTGGTAATTCGATGGGCGGTAATATTCTGCTGCGCAACGCGACGATGCAGGGCTTGTGGTTCGAACGGATGGTTCTCACCTCTCCGTTGATCGTACTGAACGAGGTCACGTTGGAGTATTCGCTCTCCGTGGTGCGCTTGTACGCCGAACTAGGATGTGTGTTTGGTCTGTCTAGGGCGTATGTTTCCGGCGGCTCGGATGTGTTTGAGAGCAGCAGTAATTTTGATGGGAATCTTTTGACCTCCGATAGCGAGCGTTGGCAACGGACCAAGGAGGTGTTGGATGTTGCACCTCAACTTGGCCTCGGTTCACCAACGGTACGCTGGTTGCGCTCAGCGCTTCGATCTTGCCGGCGGATTTCGGCGGAGAGCTATCCACAGCGCATTAATGTTCCACTACTCCTTTTTGCGGCCGGAAAGGACGAGGTGGTGTCTTCACGTGCGATCGAGGATTTTGCAGTTCAGGCGAAGGTATCATCGTGCATCCTGATGCCCGGCTCCCGCCACGAGATCCTGCAGGAAAATGACATCGTCAGAATGCGATTTTGGGCGGCGTTCGACGCGTATGTCGGGGTCGACACTAAAGTGGCCTGAGGTAGGGAAATGGTGGCACGCGCAGAGATTAGCGGGTGAGCATTGAAAGTACCACTTCGTGCAGGCGCGGGTCTCCCGCGGCTACGATACGTCCGCCTGCAGTTGCAGGCTTGCCCTCCCAAGTGGTGATGCTCCCTCCCGCGCGTTCGACGATCGGGATGAGCGCAACGACGTCGAAGGGCTTCAAGCCAGCCTCCACCACGATGTCGATGAACCCTGCTGCAAGCAGACAGTATGCGTAGCAATCACCGCCATAGCGGGTCATGCGCGCCTTTGATTTCAATCTCGCAAACGCGTCAGATTCCTTACCCTTCGCAAATAGGTCGGGGTGAGTGGTTGACACGATGGCGTCGGCGAGGCGTGAGCAGTCGCGGGTCTTGATGCGGCGCGCACGTCCATCGCGCATGCGAACATGTGCTTCCCTAGTGCTCGACCAAAAGCGCTCACCGATAAAGGGCTGGTCCATCAGACCTAGGAGGGGACTTTCGCCGTTGAGAAGCCCTATGAGCGTGCCCCACAGCGGGGAGCCCATGATAAACGCTCGCGTACCATCGATTGGGTCGACGACCCACCGCAGGGGTGCGTCCTCGCGCAAGCTGCCAAGCTCCTCACCAATCAAACCGTGGTCCGGCCAACGCTTGGTTACCGCGCGCGCAATGGCGCGCTCGGCTGCCACATCGGCCGCCGTGACGGGATCGAGGGCGCCTTTTAGTGCCTTATCGGTTACAGGTATGGGCTTGCGGAAGTAGGGCCTGATGGCGTCGCCGGAGGTATCCGCCAGGATATGGGCGAATTCGAGCAGCTTCTTGAAGCTCGGCTGAGTGGCGGCACGCACGATGTTTTTTCCTTTATTACAAGACACTACGCCATTTTCCGCCACCATTATCTCAACAAACTGACCCCGACGCAGTGCGCCACGGCCCGGCTGTGTGGCCGAGTATCCTATGTTGTTGCTGCTGAGTTACATATACACTGAAATGGCGTGAAATTGCGTCTCCTTGGGTTGC
>CAZURR010000047.1:0-19912 GCA_964622715.1 uncultured Hyphomicrobium sp.
GGGGCGGTCAAGGCGGGCACGCCGATCGGCCAGGAGGCCAGCGCGATCATGGAGACCGGCGGCCTCGTCCCCGACGAGATCGTCATTAAGATTGTCGCTGAGCGCATCTCCGCGCCTGATTGCGCCAACGGGTTCATTCTGGATGGCTTTCCTCGCACCCTCAAACAGGCCGCGGCGCTCGACAGCTTGTTGCAGTCCAAGGGCAAGCAGATCGATGCGGTGATCGAGATCAAGGTGGATGATGCCATCCTGATCGACCGGATATCGGGGCGCTACATGTGCGCCGATTGCGGGGCCAGCTATCACGATACCAATCACAAGCCGAAGGTGCCGGGTGTGTGTGACCGCTGCGGGTCGACCCAGTTCACCCGCCGCAAAGACGATAATGCCGAGACGGTCAGAAACCGTCTGATGGCCTATTATCGCGAGACTTCGCCCCTCATCGGCTACTACTTCGCCAAGGGTAGGCTAAGTAGCGTCGACGGAATGGCCCCAATTCCAGAGGTTGCCAGCCAAATCGAGGCGATATTGGCCAAGTGCTGACTGCCGCAAAAAAGCCAATATGGGCGGATTGACGCAGACCTGTTGCTCGGTTACAAGTCCGCGTTCCATAACGCACCCTTGACAAGGCCTGGCTTGGAGGCTCGCCGGCCGGAGTGGTGCGTTTTTCGCGTGGGATTAATGCAGAGCGGGTGCCTGCATCCGGGATGCAACCCGGGACGGTGACAACCCAGAATTCAGGAGAAAAGTGTGGCCCGTATCGCAGGCGTCAACATTCCGGCGCAGAAGCGCGTCGTCATCTCGCTTCAGTATATTCACGGGATCGGACGCAAGTTCGCAAAAGACATTTGTGGAAAAGTCGGCATTCCCGACGAGCGTCGCGTCAACCAGTTAACCGATGCCGAGGTTCTGCAGATCCGCGAGACGATCGATCGCGACTACCTAGTCGAGGGCGATTTGCGCCGTGAAGTAATCACCAACATCAAGCGCCTGATGGATCTGGGCTGCTACAGGGGGCTGCGTCATCGTAAAGGTCTGCCCGTGCGCGGCCAACGCACGCATACGAACGCGCGAACTCGCAAGGGCCCCGCAAAACCGATCGCGGGAAAAAAGAAAGCTTAGTGGTTCGATTCATTGGGGACTGCCGTCGGCGTGCCCCCTTTTGTGCATGACAGGATCCGCGCAAGTGCGGCCTTGGGAGACCTGACGAAATGGCTAAAGAGCAGACCTCGGGGCGTGGCAAGGTTCGCCGTCGCGAGAAAAAGAACATAACGTCTGGCGTTGCCCACGTCAGCGCTTCGTTCAACAACACGATGATCACGATCACAGATGCTCAAGGCAACACGATCGCTTGGTCCTCGTCGGGAACAAAAGGATTCAAGGGCTCGCGCAAGTCGACACCCTATGCCGCGCAGGTTGCGGCGGAGGATGCCGGCAAAAAGGCGATGGAGCATGGCATGAAGATCCTGGAGGTCCAAGTGTGCGGTCCAGGATCTGGCCGCGAGTCAGCGCTGCGCGCACTGCAGGCCGTCGGTTTTCAGATCACCGCCATTCGAGACGTGACGCCCATTCCGCATAACGGCTGCCGGCCGCGCAAGCGCCGGCGTGTTTGATTTGCCGTGCGGCTGGCAAGTGCCAGCCCCGGTTTTCAGATCGCCATTTGTGGCGATCCGATATTCCACTGATGCGTCTGCGTATTTCACTGACGCAGGCGACGCGCTAAGCGAGGATCCCCGTGGTAAACGTGCTGCAAAAGAACTGGCAAGACCTGATCAAGCCGACCAAGCTCGAGATAACTCCAGGCCGAGACCGCAATAAGCTAGCTACAGTCGTTGCCGAGCCGCTGGAGCGTGGTTTCGGCATGACGCTTGGCAACGCGCTGCGGCGCGTGTTGCTGTCATCGCTGCAGGGCGCGGCCATCAAGACCGTGCAGATCGACGGTGTTCTGCACGAGTTCTCCTCGATCCCAGGGGTGCGAGAGGATGTGACCAATATCATCCTCAACATCAAAGAGATTGCTCTGCGCGTGCACTCTGAGGGTGTGAAGCGCATGGTTCTGAAGAAAGAGGGCGGTGGGCCGGCGCGCGCCAAGGACATCGAGGTGGGTTCGGACGTCGAGATCCTCAACCCGGATCATGTCATCTGCACGCTCGACGAAGGCGCCTCGATCCGCATGGAGTTCATTGCCGACATGGGCAAGGGCTACGTGCCGGCCGAGCGCAACCGTCCCGAGGATGCACCGATTGGCCTGATCATGGTCGACAGCCTCTACAGCCCGGTCAAGAAGGTTTCCTACAAGGTTGAGAACACACGCGAAGGCCAGATCCTCGACTACGACAAGCTGACTCTGGCGGTGGAGACGGACGGTTCGGTGAAGGCGGAAGACGCGGTGGCACTCGCTGCGCGCATCCTGCAGGATCAGTTGGCTGTCTTCATCAACTTTGAGGAGCCCAAAAAACCTGTCGAGGAAGCGCGCCATCCCGAACTTGCGTTCAATGCGGCGCTTTTGAAGAAGGTCGACGAGCTGGAGCTCTCAGTACGCTCCGCCAATTGCTTGAAGAATGACAACATCGTGTATATCGGCGACCTTATCCAAAAGACCGAGGCAGAAATGTTGAGGACGCCGAATTTTGGGCGAAAGTCGCTGAACGAGATCAAAGAGGTCTTGGCCTCCATGGGGCTTCACCTTGGCATGGATGTGCCTAACTGGCCGCCTGACAACATTGAGGAGCTGGCCAAGCGCTTCGAAGATCAATATTGAGCGGATACTATCGGCACTAGGTAGACAGGAGGCCCTACTTCCGAATTTGGCACGACCCAAATCCAAAAAACGCGAGGCAGCAGAACCTCGCCATTCCACAACAAAAGGGAAATGACATGCGACACAAAAAGATGGGGCGGCGCTTCAGCCGCGATAGCGGACACCGCCAGGCCATGTTTTCCAACATGGCAGCCTCTCTTATTCGGCACGAACAGATCGTAACGACTCTGCCCAAGGCCAAAGATCTCAAGCGCGTGATGGACAAGTACATCACGCTCGCCAAGCGCGGAGACCTGAATTCCCGGCGGCTCGCCGCCAGCCGGCTGCGCGACGAGGACATGGTTAAGAAGCTTTTCGATACGCTGGCCCCCCGCTACAAGGACCGCTCCGGCGGCTATACGCGTGTACTTAAGGCCGGCTTCCGCTACGGCGACAATGCACCTCGCGCCGTGATCGAACTGGTGGACCGTGACCCCTCCGTTAAGGGCAAAGAGGACAAGGAGCGGCACGAAGCCTCTCTATCCGAGCAAGCTGAAAGCTGATCGAACGCTAATCTGCGTCCTGACGCCCCGGTGCTTACCTTACCGGGGCGCTATTTGTTCACGCGCTACGCTGAATAGCGTTAGCATCAACGGTCGCCCAAGCGAGACCGCCCGTGGGAGGCCAAGGCAGCGCAAGATCAAATACTCCAGCGACGTTAGGGAGAGGACATGACCACCCCAAAAGTTCTCGTCACAGGAGCGTCAGGCTTCATCGCCAAGCACTGCATTGCCGAACTGTTGCGGCGTGACTTCCTCGTGTGCGGAACACTGCGCGATCCTGGTCGAGCCGACAACGTACGCCGCATCATCGATCGGACAGGAGTCGATGCGAGCTCCGTCAACTTCGTCGCCGCCTGTCTGTTAAATGATGATGGATGGGACAAGGCGATGGAAGGCTGCAGTTACGTGCTGCACATCGCATCGCCATTTCCATTGAAGGAGGAAGGTGAACCTAACGACGTCATTCGTCCCGCGCGCGAAGGAACGCTGCGCGTGCTTGAGGCAGCCACACGAGCCGGGGTCAAGCGCGTTGTGCAAACCTCGTCCATCGTGGCGATCTCGCTGCCTTGGCCCGAGGCGCCATTGGGGTATGTGTTTTCCGAGGGGGACTGGACGAATCCGGAGCGCCCCGACCTTACCGCCTACGTGATCTCTAAGACGCTCGCAGAGCGCGCGGCATGGGATTTCGTCAAAGGGCAGGCGGACGCGCCAGAGCTTGCTGTCGTCAATCCCGCATTCGTCCTGGGACCTGCGCTCGACCCTGACCTCTCAACGTCTCACGAGGTCTTGCGGTTGATGGGCACAGGGGCCTATCCGGCCGCGCCGAAGGTTGGCTTTCCCGTGAGCGACGTTCGTGACGTCGCCGTGACGCACGCACTAGCAATGGTCAATCCACAAGCCTCCGGGCAGCGGTTCCTCTCGACCAATGGCTACTTGCGGCTGATCGATCTGGGACGCCTGATGGTGGACGTGCTGCCGGATCTGAAATCGAAGGCGCCGAAACTTGAGATGCCCGATTTTCTCGTTCGCGGGCTTTCGCTCATTGACCGGCGCCTCAAGGCCGTTCTCCCCGATCTTGGGCATCCCCGGCCCGTGTCGAATGCCAAGGCCGCGAAAGTCCTTGGCCAATCGTTCCATTCGGCAGAGGAAGCAGTAACGTCCGCCACCGAAAGCCTGCGGAAACTTCGCCTCATTTAGGCGCTGAATTTGGCGAAGCTCGGAGCCCTGTGCCGGCCTTGTTATGGCCTTTTGAGCGGCAATGATCGGTGTTCGCCCCGAATCTTCGCCGGCTTGGCGCTAATTTGGCGGGGCTTCCGCCGCCTTAGGTGCTGTCTTATACAACGTGCGATTGCTTGCCATCGCACCTCACGCAGAAGATCAGGAATTTGAACGTATGACGTGTTTGCGGACGCTTCAGTTGGTTCATGCTCAAATGGGCGCGTTGGCTTTGGGGTGCGCGGTTCTGGCCGCGCTCCATGCGCCTGCGTTCGCCCAGAGGCGGGAGCCGCCTGCATCGCGGGCGGCGATGCAATACTCGTTCTCGCCCATCGTGCGCCAGGCGGCACCGGCCGTCGTCAATGTCTATGTGCGCTCACGTGTACGCACATCCGCATCACCCTTCGCGAACCATCCCATCTTCCGCGAGTTCTTCGGTAAGAACTTCGGGCTGCCTCGCGAGCGGGTGCTAAGCTCGCTGGGATCGGGTGTCATTATTAGTCCCGAGGGCGTTATCGTTACCAACACGCACGTGATCAAGGGACGTGGTGAGACCGAGATCCGCGTGGCGCTAGCTGATAAACGCGAGTTTGACGCAAGGGTCGTGGCGCAAGATGAGAAAACCGATATTGCGGTGCTCAAGATCGAGAACGGCGGAGAGGAATTCCCTTACTTGGACTACGCAAATTCCGACAAGCTCGAAGTCGGCGATCTGGTTCTGGCAATTGGTAATCCGTTTGGCGTTGGGCAGACCGTGACGAGCGGGATTATCTCCGCGCTGACGCGCACGGAAGTGGCGCGCTCGGACCGGCAGGTCTTCATCCAGACGGACGCGGCGATCAATCCCGGCAATTCCGGCGGTGCCCTGGTCGACATGAGGGGTAAGCTTGTCGGAATCAACACGATGATCTTTTCGCGCTCCGGCGGCTCGGTGGGAATCGGATTTGCGATCCCGTCAAACCTTGTGCAGCTTTATGTCGATAGCGCGCTTTCAGGCCATAAAATTGAACGACCTTGGCTGGGTGCGCAGCTCGATACCGTCAAGCGCGAGATGGCAGAAGGTTTGGGGCTGTCGCGCATCGCCGGCGCCGTCATCGTGCGCCTGACAAACCGTGGTCCGGCGTCGAGTGCAGGGCTTAGACTGGGCGACGTGATTGTGCGTGTGGACGACTTTGAGGTGACGAATGCCCGCTCAGTGCACTACCGGTTAACGACCCGCGGTGTGGGCAAGACCTCGCGGCTTCAGGTCATCCGCAAGGGGAAGCGGATTGAAATCGATCTTCCTCTGGAGCCCGCACCCAAGCCGGGCCCTGACGACGTGCGCAACCTTTCCGGTGACCATCCCTTCGATGGCGCGCGCGTGTCGAACATACTGCCAAGCGTGGCCGATGAGTTCGGGCTGCAAGAGACGGAAGGCGTCGTCATTATTGCGGTGCGTAGCGGCGGCGTGGCCGCCCGCCTGGGATTCCGGCCGGGAGACGTGATTGTGAAGGTAGGGCAGAAAGATATTTTGGATGTGGTGATGCTGGACGAGGTAACCAGGACTTCGCAGCCCGTGTGGCGTCTGGCCATCAAACGTGGTGGTCGCATGATTGATCTTACGTTTCGAGGATAGCAATCGTGGCCACGCTGTTCGAAGCCGCAGGTCTGGAAAAGGGCGCTCCGCGCCCGCTGGCGGACCGGCTACGGCCAAAGTCATTGGCTGAGGTTGTCGGTCAAGATCATCTTGTCGGTACGCAGGGCGCGCTGACGCGCATGCTGAGAGGCGGCCGCCTTTCCAGCTTAATCCTTTGGGGACCTCCCGGTTCAGGCAAGACGACGGTCGCGCGCCTGTTGGCCAATGAGACGCAGCTGGAATTTGAACAGCTTTCAGCGATCTTTTCCGGCGTGCAGGACCTGCGCAAGGCGTTCGAGCGTGCGAAGGCGCGCCGTGAGCAGGGTAAGGGGACGCTGCTTTTCATCGATGAAATTCACCGCTTCAACCGTGCGCAACAGGACAGTTTCCTGCCGCACATGGAAGACGGGACGATCACCCTTGTTGGCGCAACGACCGAGAACCCCTCGTTCGAGCTAAACGGAGCCGTTCTGAGCCGCGCTTCGGTGCTGGTGTTCCACCGTCTCGGCGAGACCGCGCTTGAACAACTGCTAAGGCGTGCTGAGCAAGAGGAGGGCCGCCCGCTTCCCCTCGATGCGGACGGGAGGGAGGCACTCGTTGCGATGGCCGACGGAGACGGCCGCGCGGCCATCAATCTTGTAGAAGACGTGTTCACGGCCACCACACGGGGCGGGGGCATGCTCGATCGCGAGGCTCTTGCTGACCTCGTGCAACGGCGCGCGCCGATATATGACAAGTCGAGCGAAGCTCACTACAATCTCATAAGCGCGCTGCACAAGTCGGTGCGCGGCTCTGACCCGGATGCGGCGCTGTATTGGCTCGCTCGTATGCTGGATGGTGGCGAGGACAGGCTCTTTCTGGCCCGCCGTTTGGTGCGTATGGCGGTGGAAGACATTGGTCTTGCCGATCCTCAGGCTGTTGTGCAGGCGCTTGCTGCTAAGGACACGTGTGACTTTCTCGGCAGTCCCGAAGGCGAACTGGCGCTAGCGCAGGCGACGATCTATCTGGCAACGGCACCAAAATCGAACGGGGCCTATGTCGCCTACAAAGCGGCAATGCGTGCCGCAAAGGAACACGGCTCGTTGAGTCCGCCCAAGCACATCCTTAATGCGCCGACCAAGCTCATGGAGGCGGAGGGGTACGGCGCTGGCTACGACTACGATCACAACACACAAGAGGGTTTTTCAGGTCAGAGCTACTTTCCCGATGAGATGGACGAGCGCCCGCAATTCTATGATCCGCCGGACCGGGGCTATGAGCGCGAGATCACAAAACGGCTTGAACACTGGGCGAAGCTGCGCCGCGCGCGCAATGAGGGGCGCTAGGCGTCTACCAGGGGCAATCATAGCCTAGAAGATCGGCGCAGTCGGAAATGCGTTGGAGGTGGCTGTGCAAGCGAAAACCGTCGTCATCTCCGGTGCAGGCATTGCGGGCCCGACGCTTGCTTACTGGCTCGCAGAGCATGGTTTCAAGCCGACGTTGGTTGAACGCGCACCGCAGCTGCGCACGGGCGGCTATATCATCGACTTCTGGGGTGCCGGCTACGACATCGCGGAGAAGATGGGGCTGCTGCCCGAGATCCACCGGGAAGGATACGATGTCCAGGAACTGCGGCTGGTCGACACGCGCGACCGGCGGGTTGGCGGCTTTAGCGCTGATGTATTTCGCAGGCTCACGAATGGCCGTTACGTGAGCATCGCGCGCAGTGAATTGGGGCGGTTGCTCTTTGGCAAGATTGAAGGTCATTGCGAAACCATCTTCGGCGACAGCGTGACGAAGATCACGCCCGACGCAAACGGCGTGCGCGTCGCATTCGAGAAAACTCCCGAGCGGCGCTTCGATCTCGTGATTGGTGCCGATGGACTTCATTCTGACGTGCGCGAGTTGGTGTTCGGGGCCGAGGACAACTTCGAAAAGTACCTCGGGTACATGGTCGGAGCCTTTCAGGCCGAAGGTTACCGGCCGCGAGATGACCTCGTCTACGTCAGTTACACGATTCCAGGCAAGCAGGTGGCACGCTTTGCAATGCGAAGCGATCGTACGATGTTCCTGTTCGTACTTGCGGCTGACGAGCCACTGAACGTCATCGCACACGATATGACGTCGCAAAAGGACGTTTTGCTCGTGCAATTCAATGACGCCGGGTGGGAATCTCCACGTATTCTGAGTGCGCTCGACAAATGCGAAGATCTTTATTTCGATCGCGTCAGTCAGATCCACATAGACACATGGTCAAAAGGGCGCGTGGCGCTGGTCGGCGATGCCGCGTTCTGCCCCTCGTTGCTTGCCGGTCAGGGGGCGGCGCTCGCCATGGTTGGGGCCTACGTTCTCGCGGGCGAGCTTGGCCGATCACCAAACGATCCCGAGGCGGCCTTTGTGCGTTATGAGCGGCTGATGCGGCCACTCATTGCCACGAAGCAGAAAGCGGCGCAGCGCTTCGCCACCGGTTTTGCGCCTCGCACGCAATTCGGCGTTTGGTTTCGTAACCAGATCACCAAGGCGTTCGCAATTCCCCTTATTGCACAGTTCTTTATTGGACCAGGCCTTTTGGACCGGATCGACGCTACGGACTACGCGCGGCCTGAAAAGCAGGCCTGACCGGCTGCCTTTTGGCCGCCCTGGTTCTATGGCTTGTGGCGGCCTATATTGACGAGACGCTAGGTTCTCTGGCGAACGCGTGCACATATCGAAAAGAGGCATTCGGAATGGTTGAGTTTGTCGATCTTTGGCGCGGGCATCCTATCAACGAGTCCGTGAGCACGCCTTGCATTGCCCCCCATAATCTTACCAACTTGGAGGGGCAGAAAGTATTGATGGGCTTTCCTGTCTTCCACAACCAATGCGCAATACGGATGGGTGTCGCGTTGCGGCGCGCCGGCGTGCACGCGAGCCAGCTCAGCGGCTGTGCGTCTTGCGGCGTGCATCCGGTGGAGCAGATGCACTTCATTCGCGCCAATCAGCTTGCCGATAGAATTGCAAGCGCAAGTTTGCCCGGCGTGGGACCGACCGAGAGGATTACCGGCACCGACCCGGCCGAATACTACCGCAAGCTTTTCGGGCGCACCGGAATCATCTTCGTGAAAGACTATTGGAAGCGCTCGACTGATGCCGGGCGCCCGACAGGCGATCACATCGATGTTTGGAACGGCTACCGCTCTTCGGCGAAGTGGCTCTTGGAATGGTTCTCTTGGCTCGGTTACTACTCAAACTACGCCCAGGCCGGCGAGATTTGGTTCTGGGAAGTGAAGTAGGCGGCGCGGTGCCGTTTTTCGGGGGTATGCAATATGCGCTATCTGGTGGCCATGGTTTTCGCTGTGATCGGCGCGGGTCTGGCGATGGTTTTTGTGAGCTCGCAGGTTGCCGATTGGGTGGTGGCACGCCAGACATTCGAAAGCTCCGATGACGCCGAAACTTTGAACATGCTCGTCTTTGTGGCGAGCAATTTTGTGGGGCTGCTCATCGGTTGGCTGGTTGGCTGGACAATTGCCGGTAGTGGCAGCGCGGACAATCAGCCATCCTGACGCTTTCCCGTAAGCGATCATTTCGTTAGAAGAGCCCACGTATCAAGGGTCCGAGGCTCTCATGAGGCTATTAATATTCGCTGCTGCAGGCGGTGCTATCGGCGCTGGCGCGCGTCATCTCGTCAACATTGGCCTCGGCCGGGCCCTAGGGACGGGATTTCCTTGGTCGACCTTGTTCGTGAACATCTCAGGTTCGCTGCTCATGGGGATGCTGATCGAGTTGCTGGCGCTGCGCTTTAACGTATCGCCGGGGGTGAGGACCTTGCTTGTGACGGGTGTGTTGGGAGGTTTCACAACCTTTTCAACCTTCTCTCTCGACTTCGCCCTGCTCATTGAACGCGGGGAGACGGTAAGTGCTCTGGTTTATGCGTTGGGATCTGTCGCGGCCTCAGTCGGGGCCCTCTTTGTTGGATTATCATTGGTGCGCGCTATTCTCGCATGAACGAACGGGTCGAGACGATTAAGGTGAAAGGGAGCGAGGCCGGCGTGCGGCTTGACCGCTGGTTTCGTATTCATTTTCCCGACGTCGGCTACGTCTACCTGCAGAAGCTATTGCGCTCGGGGCAGGTGCGCATCGATAGCCGCCGCGCCTCAGCAAATGACAGGCTGGAGGCAGGGGCACAGATCCGCGTGCCCAAGATGGTTCGCGACGCTAAAAAGATTACGCCTAACGCGTCTGTGCCCGTGTCGTCCAAGGCCGACCGTGACAGCATCGAAAATATGATCCTTTACGAGGATGAGCATGTGCTCGTCTTAAACAAGCCGTTTGGCTTGGCCGTCCAGGGCGGCACGGGCACGAAGCGGCATATCGACGGAATGTTGGCGGCAATGGCGGACCGCTTTGGCGATCGGCCGCGTCTTGTGCATCGGCTGGACCGGGATACGACAGGTGTGCTGCTGGTGGCCAAGAATCGCAATGCCGCCGCCAAGCTCGGGCGCATCTTTCAGACGCGCTCGGCGGCAAAGACCTATTGGGCGCTCGTTAAAGGCGTGCCGAGGCCGCACCAGGGCAAGGTGGCCGTGCCGCTCGTCAAGGCCGCAGGGCCGGATGGAGACCGTGTGAGAAAAGCGCTGCCGGGCGAGCAGGAGGCGGCCATGCACGCGACGACGCACTACGCCGTGATCGACCATGTGGCGAGCAAGGCCGCATGGGTGTCGTTAAAGCCGGTGACGGGGCGCCAGCACCAGCTCAGGGCGCATATGGCTCTGATCGGCAACCCGATCGTGGGCGACAACAAGTACGGTGGGGATCAAAACATGCCAGCGGAACAGATCCCGCCAATGCTGCACCTTCACGCACGACGCCTTGTCCTGCCGCATCCCATCAGTGGCGAGAATATCGATGTGAGCGCGCCGTTACCCGAGCACATGCGTGCCACATGGGACCTTTTGGGTCTCGATCCGGCGCGTTACGAAGAAGAGCCGTAATGAAACTTGTCATCCTCGATTGCGACGGCACCATCGTCGACAGCCAGAACGGCATCTACGAGGCCATGACGCAGGCCTTCTTGGGCCAGGGGCTAGCGTCACCGACAAGGGCTGAGACGCTGGCGGTGGTTGGACTATCTCTGCATGAGGCGTTCGAGGTTCTAGCGCGCGATCAGGACGAAGAAATTCGCACGGCCTTGGTACGGCGCTACCGCACGGCGTTCCGCGAGTTCAAACGCGATCCTGCCCATCACGAGCCACTGTTTGCGGGCATAAGCACCGTGATTGAGTCCTTCATCGCGTGCGAGGATTTCATGCTTGGCATCGCAACGGGCAAGTCGCGTAGCGGCGTTGACCGCCTTTTCGAACGGGAGGGGTACGCGGAACATTTTCGCACCATCCAGACCGCCGATGACTACCCCTTCAAAAAACGCATCCGGCCATGATTCATGCGGCAATGGCCGAAGCCGGCGTTGGGCCAGCGAAGACGGTTATGGTCGGTGATACGACCTTCGACATGGAGATGGCGGTCGAGGCTGGTGTTGGCGCGCTGGGTGCGGCGTGGGGCTACAACAGTCCGGACGAGTTGTTGGCTTCAGGGGCCCAGGTCATCGTGGAGAAGACGTGCAGTGGTCTGCCCACAGAGGTTGACGCATTCTTCGCCCGCCTGGAGCACGTAGGGTGAGCGATCGCGACGAGAATAGCTTCACGCCAGCCAAAGTGCCTGGCAAGGAGGCGGCAACCGCTCCGCTGCCCAAGCGCTTCTACGCGAACGTGACTATTGAGACCACCACGCCGCTGGCAGGCTTTGCAATCCTGCTGGACGGGCGTGCAGTACGCACCCCGAAGAAGATGCCGCTCGTTGTGTCTACGCGGGCGTTGGCAGAAGCGATTGCGGCGGAGTGGTCAGCGCAAGGCGAGCGCATCGACCCCCAGACGATGCCCCTGTCGAAGCTCGCTATCACGGCGATCGACACTGTCACAGGGGCAGCGGCCGAGGTCGCCGCCGATATCGTGAAGTTCGCGGGCAATGATCTCCTGTGCTATCGCGCCGAAGGCCCCGAGGCGTTGGTGCGACGACAGGCGGAAGTCTGGGACGCTCTCCTGCAATGGTACGAGGGCGAGCTACGCGCCTGCTTTATTCTAGCGGAGGGGGTGATGCCAGTGGACCAGAGCCGCGAAGCGCTCGATCGAATTGCCGCTGAAGTGGCGCCCCTTGACGCACTCGAATTGACAGGCCTTCACACTATGACGACGCTCACGGGCTCGGCGCTGCTTGCTCTTGCCCATGCCAAAGGGCGGCTTTCGCTCAAGGAGGCCTGGGCCGCGGCCCACGTCGATGAGGACTGGCAGATCAGCCAATGGGGAGAGGACACCGAGGCCGCCGACCGTCGCGCCATGCGCTGGGCTGAGATGCAGGCCGCCTCCCGCTTCCTTGAGCTTCTCAGGCAAGTCTGATCGATCTACAATACGGCCCCCCCCTTTGCTGCGCTTACCATGCTCTGCACTCAGCTAGTCGGGCCGCTTTCTCAGGCCGCGCAGGCCGTGCTATGAGCCCCGGTGACCTTCACACACCCACAGACGCGAGGGACCCCCTATGAAAGACATCATCAAGGAACTGGAGAAGCGCAGGGCTAACGCGAGGCTCGGTGGGGGCCAGACGCGCATCGACGCGCAGCACAAGCGCGGCAAGCTAACGGCGCGCGAGCGCATCGAGTTGTTGATGGACGAGAACTCGTTTGAAGAGTTCGACATGTACATCGAGCACCGGTGCACCGACTTCTTCATGGAGAAGTCGAAGATCCCCGGTGATGGCGTGGTGACGGGCTGGGGCACCATCAATGGTCGCGTCGTTTATGTATTCGCCAAGGACTTTACAGTGTTCGGCGGCAGCTTGAGCGAGACGCATGCCAAGAAGATGACCAAGATTCAGGATATGGCGGTGCAGAATCGCGCGCCAATCATCGGGTTGTTCGATGCAGGCGGCGCGCGCATTCAGGAGGGAGTGGCGGCGCTGGGCGGTTACGGCGAGGTGTTCCTGCGCAACGTGCTGGCCTCGGGCGTCATTCCGCAGATATCGATCATAATGGGGCCGTGCGCGGGAGGCGACGTCTACTCGCCCGCCATGACGGACTTCATCTTTATGGTGAGGGACACGAGCTACATGTTTGTCACCGGCCCCGACGTGGTGAAGACCGTCACCAATGAGACCGTCACGGCGGAAGAATTGGGTGGGGCCAGGGTGCATACGACCAAGTCTTCG
This sequence comes from uncultured Hyphomicrobium sp., assembly GCA_964622715.1. GTDB lineage: Bacteria > Pseudomonadota > Alphaproteobacteria > Rhizobiales > Hyphomicrobiaceae > Hyphomicrobium_A. The sequence continues at coordinate 13,346 of CAZURR010000047.1, forward strand.
ATAGCGGACTGCGCGTATCAGAACGACATAGAAGCGCTCTTGCAAATGCGCCGCCTGATGGACTTCCTGCCATCCAATAATGAGTCGGGTGTGCCGGTGCTGCCGACTGCCGACGGTGCGGACCGGGAGGAGCATTCGCTCGACACGCTGATCCCCAACAACCCGAACAAACCCTACGACATGAAGGAGCTGATCTTAAAGGCCGTGGACGAGGGCGACTTCTTCGAGATTCAAGAGGCATTCGCCAAGAACATGGTGACGGGCTTTGCGCGCATGGAAGGGCGCACCATCGGTATTGTCGCCAATCAGCCCCTGGTGCTGGCCGGTGTGCTCGACTCGGACGCATCACGCAAGGCGGCGCGCTTTGTCCGTTTTTGCGATTGCTTTGATATCCCGCTAATCACCTTGGTCGACGTGCCGGGCTTCCTGCCCGGAACCGCGCAAGAGTATGGTGGCCTGATCAAGCACGGCGCCAAACTCTTATTTGCGTTTGCCGAGGCGACCGTGCCCAAGGTGACGGTGATCACGCGCAAAGCATACGGGGGCGCATACGATGTCATGAGTTCCAAGCACATCCGGGGCGACGTGAACTATGCTTGGCCGTCAGCTGAGATCGCTGTGATGGGGCCCAAAGGAGCCGCTGAAATTCTCTACCGCGCCGATTTGGGCGACCCGGAGAAGATCAAGGCGCGCATCGCGGAATACGAAAAGCGGTTTGCCAATCCGTTTGTAGCGGCCGAGCGCGGCTACATCGACGAGGTGATCCTGCCCCGCAACACGCGCCTGCGCATCTGCCGCGCGCTCAACATGTTGCGCAACAAGCACGTGGAAAACCCGTGGAAGAAGCACGACAATATTCCGTTGTGAGGCCTCCTCCGGAGCGCCCCTTCCCAATATGAACGCGGCCTGCATCCCGCATTCAGAGCGGGTTCAATCGCACTTGGTCATTCTCTCCTCATCAAAGGCGAGACGAGCACCCGCTGGGACTGGTCTCACAAACCGAGGAAGAAGAGAGGTTGATCATGACTAAGATTGGTTTGATAGCCGCGAGCTTGCTGATTGCATCCACCGCTGCTGCGTCCGCCCACAGCACGAGTATCGATTCGCGCCAGTCGTGGCAGGAAAAGCGTATTGAGTCTGGGCGCCAGAGCGGCTCAATCACATGGTTCGAAGGCCTGAAGCTTCGCGCCGAGCAGAACAAAATCGCACGCCAGAAAGCCAAATTTCGCGCAGATGGTCGTCTGAGCTATTCGGAGCGCAAGAATCTGCAACGGCTTCAGCATAAGGCCAAAAGGCACATCAGCAACGAAACGTACGACGGTTGGCGTCGTGTTTGGTGGCTGCCGCGCTTTGGTCTGTAGAATCTTCCACGATTTGCCACTGAAAGTAAACGACAAGGGGCCGCTCCCAGGCGGCCCCTTCTTCTCGCTTCCTATCGCTAGCAAGGTGCTTTGCCTCACGCTCGCTCCGCGACGGGGCAACCGTTAGCCAATTGGTAAGGCAGTGTTCCTATGCTTTGGCTTCGGGTATTGGGTACAATTGTGGGGTTAGTGATGAGCTCGTTGAAGTTGCTTCCGCTCGGCGGGATCATGGAGCGGGGCAGTATCAAGGATATCGATGTTCTAAGATTTAGAGCGGCGTTTTACGACGATAGTGCGATCTCGACCGAGGAGGTCGAGATGCTGTTCGCGCTCGATGATACCTGCCGTGTGCAGGACGCCTCCTGGGTCGATTTCTTCATCGAGGCGGTCACCGACTACATCGTCAATCAGACGGAGCCGGAAGGATATCTGACCGCCGAAAACGTCAAGTGGCTGATTTCCCATATCGGCAAGAGCGGCAACGTTGGGCGCAAAACAGAGGTACGTCTCCTCGTCAACGTGCTCGAGAAAGCGCGCTGGTCGCCCGTTACTTTGGTCCGTTTTGCGTTAGAGCAAGTGAAGACCGCAGTCATTGAGGGCGAAGGCCCCCTTCGTTCCGAACAATCGCCGGCGAAGGGCCAAATGAGCGAGTCCGACGTCGAGTTGCTGCGCCGGATCCTGTACGCCTTTGGTGGCGACGGCAATGTGGCCGTGACCCGTAATGAGGCCGAGGTGCTTTTTGACATCAATGACGCCATGGCCGACGCCGAGCCGAACCCGGCGTGGACTGACCTCTTCGTCAAGGCCGTGACCAACGTTGTAATGGCGGCTTCCGGTCACTTGGTTCCCTCGCGCAAGGAAGCCCTGCGCCGTGACGCGTGGCTAGCTGGTCGCCGCGAGCTGTCCGCCTTCGCCATGCTATCGGCCATGGTGACCTCGAGCCTGGAGGCCGTGCGTGGTGCCTATCACGAGCAGTCGCCGGAGGAGCGCGCACTTGCCCGGTTGGAGCACCAGCGCATTGAAATCATCACCGACGAGTTGATCACGCCTGCCGAGGCCAAGTGGCTGTGCAAACGCATTGGCCGTCATGGGAGCCTAACGGCGAACGAGGCCGTACTCGTTGCCTATCTGAAAAAGGAAAGCTCCAAGGTCCATCCCGACCTCCGGGCCACGGTAGAACGGCTTTCTCGGGCTGCCTAAAGGCGAGATTTCTTCGAAAAATGCGGCGTTGCGACGCGGACGGTCCTGGCGCAAGGTGCCGGCCCAAGCTAACCTTACGCAGTTTCACCAACCTACCATCGGGCGCGGCAATGTTTACCGTGCCCTTCGGGCCGTCTAAAACGACATTCCTCACAACCGAATGGCCGCCTGGCTCAGGCGCGCCCAACTAATTGGGCCATAAGGGGCGATGTTCAAGAAGATCCTGATAGCGAACCGCGGTGAAATTGCTTGCCGCGTCATGAAGACCGCGCGGAAAATGGGGATCAAGACCGTTGCGGTTTATTCCGATGCGGATCGTGACGCCTTGCATGTGGAAATGGCTGACGAGGCGTTGCATATCGGGCCGCCGCCTGCAGCAGAGTCCTACCTCGTCATTGAGAAGATCCTGAACGCCTGCAAGTCGACCGGCGCCGAGGCGGTCCATCCTGGCTATGGCTTCCTATCCGAGCGTGAGGCTTTTGCAAACGCATTGGCCGAGGCGGGCATCGTCTTCATCGGGCCTAACCCGAGGGCGATTGCGGCCATGGGCGACAAGATCGAGAGTAAGAAGGCAGCTGCTGCGGCCAAGGTATCGACCGTGCCAGGCCACGTTGGAGAGATTGCTGACGCTGCGCACGCCATAAAGATCGCCGAAGAGATCGGTTATCCTGTCATGATCAAGGCCTCGGCAGGCGGCGGCGGCAAAGGCATGCGCATCGCTTGGAGCAATCAGGAAGTCGCTGATGGCTTCACGTCATCGCGTAACGAGGCCAAAGCCAGCTTCGGCGACGATCGGATGTTCGTTGAGAAGTTCATCGTCAATCCGCGCCATATCGAAATCCAGGTTCTCGGCGACAAGCACGGCAATGTTGTCCACCTCGGCGAACGCGAATGCTCAATCCAGCGTCGCAACCAGAAGGTAATCGAGGAGGCTCCCTCGCCGTTGCTCGACGAGAAGACGCGTAAGGCCATGGGCGCACAGGCCGTGGCCCTATCTAAGGCTGTCGGCTACGATTCAGCGGGCACGGTCGAGTTCGTTGCCGGTCAGGATCGCAGCTTCTTCTTCCTAGAGATGAACACGCGCCTGCAGGTTGAGCACCCAGTGACCGAGCTCGTCACAGGCATCGATCTCGTCGAGCAGATGATCCGCGTGGCAGCCGGTGAGAAGCTGCCCTTCAAGCAGTCCGACATCAAGCTCAACGGTTGGGCGGTTGAAAGTCGCGTCTATGCGGAAGACCCCTTCCGCAACTTCCTGCCCTCCATCGGCCGTCTCGTGCGCTATCGGCCACCGCAAGAGGCGGCCAAGGACGACGTTACGGTGCGCAACGACACCGGCGTGTTCGAGGGCGGTGAGATCTCGATGTTCTACGATCCCATGATTGCCAAGCTCGTCACGCACGCCTCTACGCGCGAGGTGGCTATCTCGGCGCAGTCCGACGCGCTCGACGCTTTCTATATTGATGGCATTCAGCACAACATCCCCTTCCTTTCGGCGCTGATGCAGCATCCGCGCTGGATTAAGGGCGCGCTTTCAACGGGCTTTATCGCGGAGGAATACCCTGACGGGTTCAAAACGCACAAGGCGGAAGGGGAGGAGCTGGAGGTTTTGGCGTCCGTGGCAGCCGTGATCGACCACCTCAACAATTCGCGCCGGCGCGAGATTACCCACCAGATGTCGGGCGAGCCCGTTTCCTTTGCCAAACGGCGCGTGGTCAAGGTCGGGGACACCGAACTGCATCTTGAGGTTTCCGGGACCACCGAGGGCCCCTACTACGTGAAGTTCATCGGAGAAGCCGATGAGCCTAGCTGGACGTCGGAGATCACATCTTCCTGGCGGCCAGGCGAACCGGTTTACGTTGCCCGATGCCGGGGCTGGTCAAGGCCATCGCGGCCCGGCGACCCTGTTTGGGAAAGGAGAGTCGGTCACAAGCGCGTGGCAGTGCAGTTGCGCCCGGTGCTCAATGGCCTCAGTCTCTCGTTCCGCGGCGTTCGGGAGCTGGTCTACGTTTACACCGAGCGTGAGGCGGAGCTTGCTGCGCTGATGCCCGAGAAGAGCGTAGCCGACATGTCCAAGTACCTGCTTTGCCCGATGCCAGGTTTGGTGAAGGCCATCCACGTGAGCGAGGGAGAAGACGTACAGACCGGTGATGCGCTTGCGGTTGTTGAGGCCATGAAGATGGAAAACATCCTACGCGCAGAACGCAACGGGTCCGTCAAAAAGGTCAACGCCAAGCCCGGTGACAGTCTTGCGGTCGATGAGGTGATCCTGGAGTTTGCGTAGTACACGGCACTGTTGATTAGGCAAACTCTTGTGGCGCGACGTCTTTTAATGCGTGGGCTTATCTGCACTTGCTGGGGTGGCCCAATCACGTTGCCCGAGCGATTGGGCCCGGATTGACTTGCTCAATGGACATTATGTCATGTCGATCAGTTCGTTGTGATGGTCCTTCAAGTATCGGATCAGCAGGTCACATCGCTGTACGAGGTGGTCTGACGGCCTGGTCCGGAACTACCATTATCTGAATGGACACACGCACCGTTCAGGTCCGGATAGAGGGGCGGGTACAAGGCGTCGGCTTTCGCGCGTTCGTCGAGATGAACGCCCATGAGCTTGGTCTTGAGGGATGGGTCCGCAATCGCCGCGACGGATCGGTCGAAGCCGTGTTTCAAGGTGCGGCGGACGCCGTCAAAACCATGCTGCATCGCTGCCAAGAGGGGCCGCCAGCGTCTACCGTGGTGCGGGTTGAGCTCATTGATGAAGGTGTTGGTGCCATAGATGGCTTCGAGGTCCGCCCGACTCAATGAGCGGCAATCAGTTGAACTTGTTCGCCTTGCGTCGAAGACTATCGAGGATCGGCTCATAGGCTTCCTCGTCGTGGGCCTCGGGGTAGACCATGTAGACAGGATAAACGAACTTGCGTGCCCGCTTGGGCTGCCTGAGGCGGCCACGCGTCAAGTACGGACGCACGAGCCGCAAAGGAAAGTAGCCTGAGGATTCGTTGGCGAGCAGATAGTCGATCCCGGAAGAGCCCAGGTCGAGGTTAAGCCCCGGATTGGTGAGTTGGGGGTAGGCAGCAGCGTGGTCTTGCTGGAAGTCGGGGCCCCAGTCGATAAACACATAATCGCCCGAGCCGCGCCGATGCGCCGCCGAGACACTGGTAACCAGCACGAATTCTTCATCGAAAAGATGCTCGATTGCCAGACCTGGAGGCTGGCCCGGCCGGTACATGACAGCAAGATCGAGTGTTCCCTCCAGGAGGCGTTGCGTCAGCACGACAGACAGGCCCGAACTGCCGGAAACAGCGATATCGGGGATGTTTGTTCTCAGCCATGAGATCCATTTGAGAAGGAATCCGTCCCATAACGCGACGGGAGCGCCAACTGCTAGGTGGTCGCGATGCTGGTCCGAAAGACCAACTTCCAGCTGGGCATGCTGCCAGACGCGGACAAGCGCAAGTGCGTGCTTCTGAAACTGTTCACCAGCGGCTGTAAGCTCAGCACCCGACTTTGAGCGGCCGAAAAGTGGGCGGCCGAGCTGATCCTCAAGGCTCTTGATACGAGCCGAGACAGTCGACTGCGTGATGTTCATCTTACGCGCGGCGTCGATGAAACTTCCTGTCTCGGCAACCATCAAGAAGGTGCGCGCGAGATTGACGTCCATGGCGGTTCACTTGATCGTCGATACGCTGCAAATGATATCTATCGAAAAATTCGATAGCGGTCACCGGAAAAATCCGTTTGTGGCAAAGTTTGATTCTAACCAGATTGTCAGCGTCCCGATGGAGTCAGCTCTAAACTGACTCGTGTTGTTCGGGGTCACAATGGAAGGACAACGATCATGAAGGCGAAAGCCAAGGCGAAAAAACCCGCCAAGAAGAAGAGGAAGACAGCTGTCAAGAGGAAGCCCGCTGCGAAGCGGAAGACGGCTACGAAGAGAAAGACAACTGTGAAGCGAAAGACAACAGCGAAGAGGAAACCAGCGAAGAAGAAGGCAGCGAAGAAGAAG
>CAZURR010000048.1:0-19843 GCA_964622715.1 uncultured Hyphomicrobium sp.
TCTCCATGATCGCGCTGGCCTCCTGGCCGATCGGCGTGCCCGCCTTGACCGCCCCGCGCAGCATGTCGCCGGTTGAAAGTTGCGCAAGCCCCCACTGCTCGGTGATCGCCTCGGCTTGCGTTCCTTTGCCTGCTCCCGGTGGCCCCAGCAGGATGAGGTTCATCTTCTGCCTCTCGATGCCCCTCTGAGCTTCGCCTTCTTGATCAAGCCTTCATACTGGTGGGCAAGCAAATGGCTCTGCACCTGGGCCACCGTATCCATTGTCACACTGACGGCAATCAAGAGCGAGGTGCCACCGAAATAGAACGGTACACCCGCGCGGGCGATCAGGATTTCAGGCAAGACGCAAACGGCGGCCAGGTAAATCGCACCAATAACCGTAATGCGGGTGAGCACGTAGTCGATGTATTCGGCCGTTTTCTCACCAGGACGGATGCCTGGCAGGAAGCCGCCATACTTGCGTAAGTTGTCCGCCGTATCTTTTGGATTAAACACGACCGCCGTGTAGAAAAACGCGAAGAAGACGATCAGCGCCACGTAAATCAGGAGGTACAGCGGCTGGCCGCGTCCGAGCGAGGCAACGATCACGTTAAGCCAATCAGGCCCCTGCCCCGCCGAGAACTGTGCCACGGTGATTGGTAAGAGCAGCAGCGAGGAGGCAAAGATCGGCGGAATGACGCCCGCGGAGTTGAGTTTGAGCGGAAGGTGCGAGGAATCGCCCTGGAACATGCGATTGCCAACCTGGCGCTTGGGATACTGTATCAATAGGCGGCGCTGTGCCCGCTCCATGGTGACGATCGCGCCCACCACAAACAGCATCAGTACAAGCAGAGCAAACAATAGGACCGTTGATAGCGAACCGGTGCGCGCCAGTTCGAAGAGCCCCACTATTGCCGACGGCAGTCCTGCCACAATACCGGCGAAGATGATGAGCGAAATGCCGTTGCCCACACCGCGCTGCGTAATCTGCTCGCCGAGCCACATCAAAAACAGCGTGCCGCCAACAAGCGTGATGACGGTCGTGAGGCGGAAGAACCAACCCGGGTCAATGACTACGGCGCCCGCCGCGCTACGCGAACCCTCAAGCCCAATCGCGATGCCGTAGGCCTGGAAAGCCGCGAGCACCACCGTCAAATAGCGGGTGTATTGATTGATCTGCTTGCGCCCCTGCTCACCTTCCTTTTTCAAGGCTTCGAGCTTTGGCGACATCGAGCTCATGAGCTGCATGATAATCGATGCCGAAATGTAGGGCATGATATTCAACGCAAAGATCGCCATGCGCTCCACGGCGCCACCAGCGAACATGTTGAACATACCTAGGATGCCCGACGCGTTGGCGTTAAACGTCTCAGCAAAGGCAACAGGATTGATGCCAGGCAAAGGGATGAAGGTCCCAAAGCGGTAGACGATGAGCGCACCCAAAGTGAAGTAAATGCGCTTCTTGAGATCCTCGGCTTTTGCAAATGCGCCAAAGTTGAGGTTTGCGGCAAGCTGCTCAGCAGCAGATACCATTGTTGTCTCTCCCGACCTCTAAGCCCGCTTTAGCGGACATCCCCCTGGCAAACTCCAGCTGCTAAGATGGGAGCCCGCGCAAAACTCCCCAAAATTCACTGCGAGCAAGCACCAAAATAGCTCCCGGCCAGCGGCCTACTAAGGCCTATTTTCGCCCTTGGCCGCTGGCTTCCTTTTGGCCTCAGACTTCTTCCTCTTGGCCTCATCGGCCGCTAGAACCTTCTTTTCGATCAACGTTATCGAACCGCCCGCCTTCTCAATCGCCGCCTTGGCAGAAGCCGTCGCATGATCGGCAGTCAGTGTCAGCTTTGTCTTGATTTCCCCGTTGCCCAACACGCGTAGGCCATCCTTCGGCCGGCGCAACACACCCGCCTCGACGAGCACTGCCAAGTCGAGCGGTTTTGATGCATCAAGACGCTTGTCGTCGACCGCCTGCTGCAGCGCGCCGATGTTGATCTCGTTGTAGTCTTTGCGACGCCACTTGCTGAACCCGCGCTTGGGTAGACGGCGATGCAGCGGCATCTGGCCGCCTTCGAAACCGCCGAGCGCAACGCCTGTGCGCGCGGTCTGACCCTTGCCGCCGCGCCCACCAGTCTTGCCCACGCCTGAGCCAATCCCGCGCCCAATGCGCACGCGATCTTTGCGCGAACCGACCTTGTCTCTAATCTCATTGAGTCGCATTGCGCCAAGCTCCTCTAGTTCTTCTTAGAAGCCGTCTCGTCGACGATGCGAACAAGATGGTCGATCTTATTGATCATACCGCGGACAGCGGCGGTGTCTTCCAGCGTACGCCGGCGGTGTAGCTTGTTGAGACCTAATCCGCGCAACGTCTGCAACTGGATCGCCGGCCGCCGCCGGGGGCTCGCAATTTGCTCTACCGTAATCGTCTTCTTGGCAGCCATGTCACTGGAATCCTATGTATCTCGCTAAAAACCGGACCACAATCAGGCCTCGGCGCCGGCCTCGCCCGTTTCCGAGCCGTCACGTCGCCGCGACACGATCTCGCTCACCTTCTTATTGCGGCGAGCCGCAACGCCGCGCGGGTTCTCCTGCACTTTCAGCGCATCGAAAGTTGCGCGCACGACATTATAGGGGTTGGTGCTGCCCAGCGATTTCGCAACCACATCCTGTACACCTAGCATCTCAAACACAGCACGCATGGCGCCGCCAGCGATAATACCGGTGCCCGGAGGGGCCGAGCGAACGACAACCTTTCCGGCGCCGTGCCGGCCCTTGCTATCGTGGTGAAGCGTGCGCGCGTCTCGCAACGGCACCCGCACAAGTTCGCGCTTAGCCGACTCGGTGGCCTTGCGAATAGCTTCCGGCACCTCGCGCGCCTTGCCGTGGCCGAAGCCGACCCGGCCTTTCATATCACCGACGATGACGAGCGCGGCGAACCCGAAGCGCTTACCACCCTTCACAACCTTGGCGACGCGATTGATGTGCACAAGCTTCTCGGTGAACTCGCTGTCACGTTCGTCGCGATCGCGACCGCGGCCGCGGTCTCTTCCTTGGGGACGTGCCACTATCTAATCCTCTCGATCTAAAAGCTGAGGCCGCTTTCGCGCGCCGCGTCAGCGAGCGCCTTAACGCGCCCATGGTACCGATAACCGCCACGGTCGAATACGACGTCCTTGATGCCAGCCTTCAACGCGCGCTCAGCCAGCACCTTGCCGACGGCCTCGGCAGCGGCCTTGTCCGCGCCCGTCTTGAGCGCGCCCTTAAGGTCTGTTTCTAGCGTCGAGGCCGCCGCAACCGTCTTGCCAACTGCATCGTCTATCACTTGCGCATAGATATGCTTCGATGAGCGATACACCGAAAGCCGCGGCCGGCCGGCCGCGCCCGTTTGGAGCGTGCGCCGCACGCGAGCCTTGCGCTTTTCGAATTCATTTCTAAGCTCGCTCATAGCCAATTGTCCTTACTTCTTCTTGCCTTCCTTGCGGAGGATGTACTCGCCTTGATAGCGGATGCCCTTGCCCTGATAGGGCTCGGGCGGCCGCGAGGCGCGAATATTCGCCGCCACCTGACCGACGAGCTGCTTGTCGATACCGGAGATTGTGATGATCTCCTGCTTGGCTCCTGCCACCTTCACGTCCACACCTTGCGGGATCTTGTGTACCACGTCGTGGCTGAACCCAATATTGAGCTGTAGCTGGTCCTTGCCCTTCATAGCCGCACGGAAGCCGATGCCCCGGATCTCCAGAGTGCGCGAATATCCTTCGGTCACGCCACTCACCAGATTAGCGACCATGCTGCGCGACATGCCCCACATGCCGCGCGCCAGTTTGCTTTCCTCAGCCGGCGTCACCTCGATGCCCGCTTCGGTCTTCTCCACTTTGATCCGATCAGGCACCGTGAAGGAGAGTTCCCCCTTCGGTCCCTTTACCTTGACCTCTTGGCCTGTGACCGTCGCCGTCACATTGGACGGAACGGGGATAGGCTTCTTACCGATGCGCGACATGGGTGTTGTCCAAAACCTTGAAGTACCCGGCCGTTGCCGGGTGATTGCCACTTAAAAAATGTTGCAAATAATCTCTCCGCCTACGTTCTGCTCGCGCGCTCTGGAATCTGACATGACGCCTTTAGGCGTGGACAGGATCGCGACGCCCAGACCATTTGCGACGGTTGGGAGATTTCTCACGGGTGAATAAACGCGCCGGCCGGGCGTCGAGATCCGCTTGATCTCGCGAATGGCCGGCTGGCCGTTGTAGTACTTAAGCTCGATCTCGAACGTCGGGATCGTGCCCTTCTGCTCCACACGCGCGTAGCCGCGGATATAACCCTCCTCGGCTAACACGTCGAGCACCCGTCCGCGGATGTTGGACGCCGGCGTCACTACCTTCGGCCGGCGGCGCATCTGCGCATTCCGGATGCGGGTCAGCATGTCGCCCAACGGATCGTTGATTGCCATGTGCTCTATCCTCTTACCAGCTCGACTTGACCATGCCCGGAATGAGACCTTGACTTGCAAGCTCTCGGAGCTGGTTTCGACACATTCTGAGTTTGCGGTAGTAGCCACGCGCGCGCCCCGTCACCTCGCAACGATTCCTGATGCGCGTGGGCGATGAGTTGCGCGGCAACTCGGCGAGCTTAATGCGGGCGGCAAAGCGCTCTTCGGCCGGCTGCTTGAGATCGTTGGCGATCTCCTTGAGCCGCTTTCGCTTGTCGGCCTTCTGTGCAACCAGGCGCCGTCGCCGGTTGTTCTTTTCGATCGAGCTCGTCTTTGCCATCTATATCCTCCAAAGGCCTTTCGGAATCAGCACCCGAGGTCCTCTAGTTTCGAAACGGAAAATTGAAGCCCCGCAATAGCTCGCGTGCTTCATCGTCATTTGGGGCGGACGTGCACACAATCACGTCCATACCCCAAATCTCGTCGACCTTGTCGTAGTCGATCTCGGGGAACACGATGTGCTCTTTCAGGCCCATAGCGAAGTTGCCACGACCATCGAAACTTTTGGGATTTAAGCCCCTAAAGTCCTTCACGCGCGGTAGAGCTATCGTGACCAGCCGGTCGAGGAATTCGTACATACGGTCGCCGCGCAGCGTCACCTTGGCGCCTATCGCCATTCCCTCACGCAACTTGTAGGTAGCAATCGCCTTGCGCGATTTTGTCTGCACCGGCTTTTGTCCGGAGATGAGCGCTAGGTCACCGGCAGCATTGTCGACCTTCTTGCGATCAGCAACGCCCTCGCCAATACCCATGTTCAAGACGATCTTCTCGATCTTGGGCACCTGCATTGGGTTCTTGTATTCGAACTTCTTCACCAGCGCGTCGCGCACAACCTTCTCGTAGTGCGACTTCATGCGCGGCCGGTAGTCCTTCGGACGCGGCGCAGCGGGCGTCCCCGGCTTATCAGCCTTGGATGCCTTCTTCTCGCCCTTCGCCTGCTTCTCCGGCTTGGCCTGAACTTGAGAGGGCGCCTTTGCGCCTTTTGCAGGCTTTGCCGGATTCTTTTTCTCAGCCATGGTTCATTACTTCTCCGGAATGACCTCGCCTGAGCGTTTGGCGAAGCGAACCTTTGTGCCGTCCTCGAGGAACTTGAAGCCGATGCGCGTTGGCTTGCCGTCCTTGGGATCTTCAAGCGCCAAATTGGAAATGTGGATCGGCGCTTCCTTTGAGATGATCCCGCCTTCCAGCGATGCGGTCTGGCGCTGGTGACGGCGCACCACATTGACGCCGCGCACCAGTGCACGGCTCTCCTTGGGCATTATCTGGACCACCTCACCGTGCTTGCCCTTGTCGCGGCCGGCCAGCACGATCACGTGGTCCCCCTTCTTGATCTTAAGCGATGCCATCACAGCACCTCCGGCGCCAATGAAATGATCTTCATATGTTTTTTCGACCTCAACTCACGCGTGACGGGACCGAAAATGCGGGTGCCGACGGGTTCGCCTTGCGCGTTTATCAGCACCGCAGCATTACGATCGAACCGGATCAGTGAGCCATCCGGCCGGCGCACACCCTTTGCGGTGCGCACCACGACAGCCTTCATCACCTGCCCTTTTTTCACGCGACCTTTCGGTATCGCCTCCTTGATGGAGACGACGATTGTGTCGCCGACAGTGGCGTACCGGCGCTTCGAGCCGCCCAGCACCTTGATGCACTGAACACGGCGCGCGCCTGAATTGTCAGCGACGTCGAGATTCGTCTCCATCTGGATCATCGCGCTTGTCCTTCCTCAACCGCCGCATCAAATTGCGGCTCGCCCTTAATTTCCTTGAGCCCACTAGGGCCCTTTGCTCCATTGCCGAGCAGGCCCCGGCACGTTCCTCTAGCCGCTTTCAGTCAGCACGACCCACTTCTTGTGTTTCGAAATTGGTGCGCTTTCCACGATCTCGACGCGATCCCCGATCTTGAAAGCGTTGCCCTCGTCATGGGCTTGATATTTCTTGGTCCGGCGCACGGTCTTCTTGAACAGCGGGTGGGTATAGCGTCGCTCGACCTCGACCACGACAGTCTTGTGGTTCTTGTCGGAGACGACCACACCATTCAGCACGCGCTTGGGCATTTCGTCTTACTCCTTCGAAGCGCGCTTAGCGCTGCTTGCTGCCCGCTTGTCACGAACAATTGTGCTTAAGCGAGCGATGCTACGGCGCACGGCACGCACGCGCGACGTGTTCTCCAGCTGCCCGGAGGCCGCCTGAAAGCGCAGATTGAACTGCTCCTTCTTTAGCTTCTCCAGCTGATCGTCGAGCTGGTCGAGCGACATGTCCCGCAGCGCTTCCGCCTTCATCGCAAATCCTCACTTAATCCTTCTCTTCGCCCGGTTCTCATCAGCCGATACGCGTCACGATGCGCGTTTTGATCGGCAGTTTGGCCGCGCCTAGCACCAGAGCCTCGCGCGCCAGCTGATCAGGCACACCGTCGAGCTCGAACATGATGCGGCCAGGTTTCACACGCGCGCACCAAAGCTCAGGCGAACCCTTGCCAGAACCCATGCGAACTTCTTGCGGCTTCTTCGTCACCGGCACGTCCGGGAAAATACGGATCCATACGCGGCCAGCACGCTTCATGTGACGCGTGATGGCGCGCCGCGCCGCCTCGATCTGGCGCGCGGTGATTCGCTCTGGCTCCACCGCCTTCAGGCCATGCGAGCCGAAATTCAGCGCCGAGCCGCCTTTCGCCGAGCCATGAATGCGGCCCTTGAAGACCTTGCGGTGCTTTGTGCGTTTGGGTTGCAGCATTACTTCTTTTCCTCAGCCTGCCGTTCAGGCCTTCTCGGGCCGCTCGGCGGGCGGACGTTCCGGAGAGCGATCGCGACGATCCCCATCGCGGCGTGGACGCCCACCCCCACCGCTCTCTTGCAGATCTGCAGCGCGCCGCTCGGCCGCCAATGGATCGTGCTCGATGATCTCGCCTTTGAAGATCCAAACCTTGATGCCGATGACACCGTAGGCGGTGCGCGCCACTCCGTAGCCGAAGTCAATATCGGCACGCAGCGTATGCAGCGGCACGCGGCCCTCGCGGTACCACTCGGTGCGCGCAATCTCAGCGCCGCCTAGGCGGCCCGCGACGTTGATCCGAATGCCGACCGCACCGAGGCGCAGCGCTGCCTGCACCGACCGCTTCATAGCACGACGGAAGGCAATGCGGCGCTCTAGCTGTTGGGCAATGGTCTCGGCCACAAGCGTGGCATCGATCTCAGGCTTGCGAATCTCAACAATATTGAGATGGACTTCTGAGTCCGTGAGGCGAGCGAGCTGACCACGAAGCTTCTCGATGTCGGCGCCCTTCTTGCCGATCAGAACACCAGGCCGCGCCGTGTGGACAGTGACCCGGCATTTCTTGTGCGGGCGCTCAATGACGACTTTGGAAATGCCGGCCTGGCGGCGCTGCTTCATTATATGCCCGCGCATCCGCATATCTTCGTGCAGCAACCGGCCGTACTCGCCGCGGCCGGCGAACCAGCGGCTGTCCCAGGTGCGGTTGATGCCGACACGGAAGCCAACGGGATTGACCTTTTGACCCATTATTCGGTCTCCTTCGCGGCCTTTTTGGCCTTGGCGGTCTTCTTAGCCTCTACCGGCTTCTTTTCCTTGGCCGCGCCGGCCGTTGCCGGCGTGCCTACTTTTGCTGTCTTTTTTGGAACTGCAGGTTTGCTCTCCTTGCCGGCCTCAGCCTTTGCAGGTTTAGCGGTCTTCTTTTCCTTGAGCCCTGCATCCGACTTTGCCGCCTTATCCGGCTTGGCGGCTGGTTTGGCCGCAGCCTTTTTCTTTGCGGACTTGGCTGACTTTTCTTCTTCCTTCTCGCGCACAATCACGGTGATCTGCGAGAACGGTTTCAAGATGCTTGAGGCGCGACCGCGGCCACGCGCATGAAACCGTTTCATCACCAGGTTCTTGCCCACGTGCGCTTCTGCAACGACGAGTTCGTTGACGTCGAGGCCGTGGTTGTTCTCCGCGTTGGCAACTGCCGCCATCACGCACTTGCGGACATCCTGCGCGATCCGCTTCCTGGAAAACTCCAGATCGGCAAGCGCATGGTCGACCTTCTTGCCGCGGATCAGCCCCGCAACAAGATTCAGCTTGCGCGGCGAAATCCTTAGACTTCGCGTTACTGCCTTTGCCTCGTTGTCGGCGAGGCTGCGCTCTCGCTTGGGCTTGCCCATCTTATCTCTTCACCGATTTCTTATCACCGCTGTGCCCATGAAATGACCGGCTCGGCGAAAACTCACCGAACTTGTGGCCGATCATGTCCTCGGACACAGACACTGGAATGTGCTTCTGACCGTTGTAGACTCCGAACGTCAGACCCACGAACTGCGGTAGGATCGTCGAACGCCGACTCCAAATCTTGATAATCTCATTGCGCCCCGACTGACGCACCTTCTCCGCCTTCTTGAGAAGGTATCCGTCGACGAACGGGCCTTTCCAAACTGAGCGTGCCATAAAACTTCTCCTCGGAGCCGGTTGGCTATTTCTTCTTCTTGGCCTTGCGGCTGCGAATGATGAACTTGTCGGTCGCCTTGTTCTTGCGAGTCTTGGCGCCCTTCGTTGGCTTACCCCAGGGCGTCGCCCAGTGTTTGCCGCCACAGGTGCGGCCACCATTGGGGTGATCGATGGGGTTCATAGCAACTGAGCGCACGGTGGGGCGAATGCCCTTCCAGCGCGTGCGGCCGGCTTTGCCCGTTACCGTGTTGGAATGATCCGGATTTGAGACTGCACCCACGGTCGCCATGCATTCGGCGCGTACGCGACGCGTCTCGCCTGAGCTGAGTTTCAGGATGGCCCATCCCGCGTCGCGGCCCACGAGCTGAACAAAAGTGCCAGCTGAGCGCGCCAGCTGACCGCCGCGGCCCGGCTTCATCTCGACGTTGTGCACAATCGTGCCGATTGGCATCGACGACAGCGGCATGGCATTGCCGGGCTTCACGTCGACCTTCTCGCCCGCAATCACCTGGTCGCCAGCAGCCAGCCGCTGAGGCGCAAGAATGTAGGCAAATTCGCCATCGGGATACTTGACCAGCGCGATAAAGGCGGAACGATTGGGATCGTATTCTAGCCGCTCCACCTTGCCCTCAACGTCATGCTTCCTGCGACGAAAATCGACGAGCCGATAGCGCTGCTTGTGGCCGCCGCCGATGTGTCGCGTGGTGATGCGACCGTCATTATTGCGCCCACCCGTTTTGGATTTGCCTTCCACCAGCGTCTTGACCGGTGGCCCCTTCCACAGCTGGCTGCGGTTGACAACCACAAGTTGGCGTCGGCCTGGCGACGTGGGACGGAATGTTTTGAGTGCCATGGTTCCGTTTCCTTACAGGCCTGTCGCCAGGTCGATGGTGTGACCCTCTTCGAGGGTCACAATCGCCTTTTTCACACTGCTTTGCTGACCAGTGCGACCGCGGAAGGTTTTGATCTTGCCCTTACGCACTAGAGTGTTGACCGCCTTAACTTTCACCTTGAAGAGGCGTTCTACGGCGGCCTTGATCTGCGGCTTTGTTGCCTTGGGCGCCACCTTGAAAATCACTTGGTTCGCCTCTGAGACGAGCGTCGACTTCTCTGTGATGAGAGGGGCAACAATAATGTCGTAGGCGCTGAGCTTACTCATGACTTGGCCTCCCCGTCCGCCTTGCGGCCACCCTTGGCCCCAGCAAAGCGCTCGTCCAGAGCGGCAATCGCCGCCTTGGTCAGCACCAGCTTCTTGCGACGCAGGACATCGTAGACGTTGATGCCTTGTACCGGCAGCAAGTCAATGTTTGGCAAGTTGCGCACTGCTCGCGCAAAGCCAGTCTCGAGTTCGGCCCCATCGATGATAAGCACGTTCGTCCAATCCAGCTTGGCGAACTGGTCCTTTAAGCCGCGCGTCTTACCGTCCTTGGAGGTTGCCTTGTCGAGCACCACGATCTCGCCGGCTTGGGCCTTGACGGAAAGCGCATGGCGCAAAGCGAGTGCGCGCACCTTTTTGGGCAGGGCCACCGCGTGGCTTCTAGGCTTGGGACCAAATGCCTTGCCGCCGCCACGCCATTGGGGCACCGACTTGTCGCCATGGCGCGCCTGGCCAGAACCCTTCTGCCGGTACATCTTGGCGCCAGTAACATGAACCTCGGAGCGGTCCTGCGCATGGTGCGTGCCGGCCATGCGTTTCAACTGCTGATAGCGCACCATGCGGTGGATCAAATCCAGACGTGGCTTCAGACCGTAGATCGCGTCGGCGAGTTCCACCGTCCCGACCTTGGATGCCTCGAGCGTGGTGACATTGGCTTTCATCACGCCTGCTCCTTCGTTTCTTTGGCATCAGCAGTTTCGGCTGCGTCAGTGGCCTGAGCCGGCGCACTTGTCTCAGCTGCACCGTCGCGTGCTTTGAAAGCGCCTGGCCGCGGCGCATCCTTGGGCGGTGCCTTCCTGACCGCGTCGCGAACCAGCACCCAGCCACCCTTCGAGCCCGGCACGGCGCCGCGCACCATCACGAGCCCGCGATCAACATCGGTTCTCACAACCACAAGGTTCTGTGTGGTTACGCGTTCATCGCCCATGTGTCCGGCCATCTTCTTGCCCTTGAAGACTTTGCCGGGGTCCTGGCACTGGCCGGTCGAACCGAGCGCGCGATGCGAAAGTGAGTTGCCGTGGCTAGCGCGGCCGCCACCGAAGTTCCAACGCCTCATTGCGCCCTGGAAGCCTTTGCCCTGATTGGTACCGGTTACGTCGACGAACTGGCCGGTGATGAAGTGGTCAGCCGTGATCTCCGCACCCACTTCGATCAAGTTGTCAGGGCTCACGCGAAACTCAGCTAGTTTGCGTTTGGGCTCGACTTTGGCGATCGCGAAATTCTGCCTAGCAGCCTTAGTCAAGCGCGAAGGCTTGCGCATGCCCGCACCAAGCTGCATCGCAGTGTAGCCATTCTTATCGTTCGTGCGGTGACCCAAGACCTGACACTTGTCGAGCTTCAACACGGTCACCGGGATGTGCTCACCGGCGTCCGTGAAGATGCGGGTCATGCCCACCTTCTGTGCAATCACTCCGGAACGCATGCCGTGCATTCCTTCCTTCTTATTCTGGGTCTGGCCGGCACAGGCGCCGTGCGAAGACCCGTTAACCTCTAAAGTTTGATCTCGACGTCGACACCTGCGGCCAAGTCGAGTTTCATCAATGCGTCGACCGTCTGCGGTGTCGGGTCGACAATGTCCAAAAGTCGTTTGTGCGTGCGCATTTCGAACTGCTCGCGGCTCTTCTTGTCGATGTGCGGCGACCGATTGACGGTGAAACGCTCAAAGCGCGTTGGCAACGGGATGGGCCCGCGCACCTCTGCGCCCGTCCGCTTCGCCGTTGCGACGATCTCACGCGTCGAGGCGTCCAAGATCCGGTGATCGAACGCCTTCAGTCGGATGCGAATATTTCGGCTGTTCATGTCCCGCACTCATCCAAAAGAAAGAAGCGCCCGGGTAATGGGCGCTCTTCTTTTTCCTTGCCTCTAATCGGTAATCTTCGCAACGACACCGGCCCCAACCGTTCGACCGCCCTCGCGGATAGCGAAGCGAAGCTTCTCCTCCATGGCGATCGGCTGAATGAGCTCGACGTCCATCGTGACGTTGTCGCCCGGCATCACCATCTCCGTGCCCGATGGCAGCGTCACAACGCCGGTCACATCCGTCGTACGGAAATAGAATTGCGGTCGGTAGTTGGTGAAAAATGGCGTATGCCGCCCGCCCTCTTCCTTAGTGAGGATATAGGCCTCGGCCTTAAACTTCGTATGCGGCTTCACGGAGCCCGGCTTGCACAGCACCTGGCCGCGCTCCACAGCCTCCTTGTCGATGCCACGCAGGAGGCAGCCGACATTGTCACCAGCCTCGCCACTGTCGAGCAGCTTGCGGAACATCTCAACGCCGGTCACCGTCGACTTCTGCGTGTCGCGGATGCCGACGATCTCGACTTCCTCACCAACCTTGACGACACCGCGCTCGATGCGACCCGTCACAACCGTGCCGCGACCGGAGATAGAGAATACGTCCTCGATCGGCATCAGGAACGGCTGGTCCTTCGCGCGTTCAGGCTGCGGGATGTAGTCATCGACCGCCTTCATAAGCTCCAAAATCGAATTCTTGCCAATTTCGGGGTTCTTGTCCTCCAGCGCCATCAAAGCAGAGCCCTTGACGATGGGAATGTCGTCGCCCGGGAACTTATAGGAGGACAGAAGCTCGCGCACTTCCAATTCCACGAGTTCAATCAACTCAGGGTCGTCGACCATGTCGACCTTGTTGAGGTACACGACAAGCGCCGGCACGCCGACCTGACGGGCGAGCAGGATGTGCTCGCGCGTCTGCGGCATGGGCCCATCGGCCGCGGAAACGACAAGGATCGCACCGTCCATCTGGGCAGCGCCTGTGATCATATTCTTCACGTAGTCGGCGTGGCCGGGGCAGTCGACATGCGCGTAGTGGCGCTTGTCTGTCTCGTACTCGACGTGCGCGGTGGAAATCGTGATACCGCGTTCACGCTCCTCGGGCGCTTTGTCGATTTGGTCGTACGCCGTGAACGTCGCTCCGCCGGTCTCGGCAAGCGATTTCGTGATCGCCGCCGTTAGGGTCGTCTTGCCGTGATCGACGTGACCGATCGTGCCGATGTTGCAGTGCGGCTTGCTCCGCTCAAATTTCGACTTGGCCATCTTAGGCTCTCCACCTTCAGTTTTCGTTCCTCAAAGGAACCAGTATGTTTTTCACTTGGGCGAGGCGAAACTTACCTCCGTGCGTCTCGCCCCATCCACTTCACGCTCAGGCGTACTTGGCCTTCACTTCGTCTGCCACGTTGCGCGGAACGTTCGCGTAATGCGCAAACTGCATCGTGTAGGACGCACGACCCTGGCTCATGGAGCGCAGTTGGCTCACGTATCCAAACATGTTGGCGAGTGGCACAAATGCTCGGACCACGGTTGCGTTGCCGCGCATCTCCTGATTGCGAATTTGTCCGCGCCGGCTGTTGAGATCGCCGATAACTCCGCCAAGAAAGTCACCGGGTGTGACCACCTCGACGTCCATGATCGGCTCTAACAGTTTCACGCCCGCCTTCTCACAGCCTTCTCTCACGGCAGCGCGCGAGGCGATCTCGAAGGCAATGGCCGAAGAGTCAACCTCGTGGAAGGCTCCATCATACAGCGTCGCCTTCATGTCGACCATCGGGAAGCCAATAAGGACACCGCTATCCCAAACCGAACGGATGCCCTTCTCCACGCCGGGGATGTATTCCTTCGGAACCGCACCGCCGACGATTTCGGATGTAAATTCGTTCCCCTTGCCGGTCTCGTTAGGCTCCATCCGCAGCTTGATGCGCGCAAATTGCCCCGTACCACCGGTCTGCTTCTTGTGAGTGTAGTCCACTTCCGTCGGCTTCACGAGTGTCTCACGATAAGCCACCTGCGGTGCACCGACGTTGGCCTCCACGCCGTAGACGCGCTTCAAGATGTCGACCTTGATGTCCAAGTGAAGCTCGCCCATGCCACGCAGGATCGTCTCACCCGATTCCGGATCGACGGCCACTCGGAATGAGGGGTCCTCAATCGACATGGTGTTGAGCGCCAGGGACATCTTCTCTTGATCGACTTTCGTCTTGGGCTCGACTTTCATTTCGATGACGGGATTGGGGAAATCCATCTTTTCCAGAAGCACGGGCTTATTGGGGTCGGACAGTGTTTCGCCTGTGCGCGTGTCCTTGAGCCCCGAGATGGCGATGATGTCGCCGGCGTACGCTTCCTTGATCTCCTCGCGATCGGCGGCATGCATCAGATACATGCGTCCCACGCGTTCTTTCTTGCCACGTGACGTATTGGCGAGCTGCTGGCCGCTCGTAACTTTACCCGAGTAGATACGGCAGAAGCTGATCGAGCCAACGTGCTCAAAGCTCATGATCTTGAATGCCAGCATCGCCAGCGGCTCACTGTCCACAGGTTTGCGCAGCACCGGCTCATCGGTATCGGGGTCGATGCCTTCGAAGGCTTCGCGATCCGAAGGTGCCGGCAGAAAGTCGACGACGGCATCGAGCAGCGGTTGCACGCCCTTATTCTTAAACGCGGAACCGCACATCATCGGGTAGAAAGCAGTCGTCACAGTTGCTTTGCGGATCAGGCGGCGCAGCGTGTCAATGTCGGGTTCCTTACCGTCCAAGTAGCCTTCCATAGCGGCGTCGTCCATTTCGACCGCCGCCTCGATCATCGCTGCTCGGTATTCGGCCGCGCGTTCTTTGAGGTCGTCAGGAATCTCCCGCTCTTCCATTTTGGCGTCTTTGCCGTCGCTGTCCCAAACGTAGGCCTTCATCGTGATGAGATCGACGACGCCGCCGAAATCTGCTTCTGCACCAATGGGTATTTGAATCGGCACAGTACGAGCGCCGAGCTTCTCCTTGATGTCTGAAACACACATAAAGAAATCAGCGCCGGTTTTATCCATCTTGTTGGCGAAGATGATGCGCGGCACACCATACTTGTCACCCTGTCGCCAAACAGTCTCGGTCTGAGGTTCGACGCCTTGGTTAGCGTCGAGCACACAAACAGCGCCGTCGAGCACACGCAAACTACGCTCGACTTCGATGGTGAAGTCCACGTGCCCCGGCGTGTCGATGATGTTCAAGCGGCGCTTTCTGCCATCGCGACCCGGCCAAAAGCAGGTCGTCGCAGCCGACGTGATCGTGATGCCGCGCTCAGCCTCTTGCTCCATAAAGTCCATTGTCGCGGCGCCATCGTGCACCTCGCCAATCTTATAGGAGCGGCCGCTGTAATAGAGGATCCGCTCAGTCGTCGTCGTCTTCCCGGCATCAATGTGTGCCATGATGCCGAAGTTGCGGTAGTCCTCGATCGCGTATTCGCGGGGCATGCTTTGTGCTCCGAAAAACCTGTTACCAGCGGTAATGGGAGAAGGCCCGGTTGGCCTCCGCCATCTTGTGTGTGTCTTCCCGCTTCTTGACCGCCGTCCCTCGATTGTTGGCAGCGTCCAAAAGTTCTCCCGATAGTCTGTCGACCATCGTATTCTCGTTGCGCGCGCGTGCCGCCGTAATGAGCCAGCGGATCGCCAGAGCCTGACGGCGCTCCGTGCGCACTTCTACGGGCACCTGATAGGTGGCGCCACCAACGCGGCGGGAGCGCACTTCGACGGCGGGCATGACGTTGTCGAGCGCCTGGCGGAAAAGCTGCACCGGATCCGACTTCGCCTTGGTCTCCATGCGATCGAACGCACCGTAGACGATGCGCTCGGCCACGGATTTCTTGCCCTGGTTCATCACCGCGTTCATAAATTTGGTGATGACGACTTCGCCGAACTTCGGGTCGGGATTGACCTCGCGTTTTTCGGCCCTGTGACGTCGGGACATTGCTTCTTTGTCCTTCGCTTCAATCTCTCAACAACAATGGGCCGGTTTTCGGCCCATGAATCCCCGCCTTCGCGGGGATGATCGCCAGCAGCGATCACTTCGGCCGCTTGGCTCCGTATTTTGAACGCCGCTGTTTGCGACCCGATACGCCTTGTGTATCAAGCACGCCGCGTACGACGTGATAGCGGACGCCAGGAAGGTCCTTCACACGGCCGCCTCGAATGAGCACCACGGAGTGCTCCTGCAAGTTATGGCCCTCACCAGGAATGTAACCAATCACCTCGTGACCGTTGGTCAGGCGGATCTTGGCGACCTTACGAAGAGCTGAGTTCGGCTTCTTCGGAGTCGTCGTATAGACGCGCGTGCACACACCACGCTTTTGAGGGCACGCCTCCATGTGGCGCGACTTCTCGCGGTACGTCTTCTGACCCCTTGGCTTCCGGATCAATTGTTGTATCGTCGGCATTCGCCTTGTCCGTCCCAATCTGCATTTGCCGGCTTGAAATGCGCATGCGCCAAGTCGGCCCTGCCTTGCCACGCCCACCCAGCGCGCCCGGCACGAAAAAACCAGAGGACCATGCAGCTCTCAAGGGAGCTACAGATCATGGTTCGAATTTTGCCTCTGCTTTGCGACGGCAGCGTCTAGGCCAAGAAAGGCAGCCCGTATGGCTGCGGAATTGACCTACCACCTACCGTGAGAGTGCGAGAGCTATATACAGAGCGCCAAATGCGGTCAACACCCGCCTCTCTGTAGAAACCACATTTTTTCACCAAGTCTTGGCAAGTCACTTCTGCCCAGCCGATTGGCGAATTTGAGCCCGGTCAGGAGCCCAATTGAGACCCGTGCGGCCCGCACCAGCCGCCGCACCCGGGCACTCTCTCTATATATGCCGCCCAGAGGAGCGCTATTCGACGGCCTCCTCGGTTGTGCGCCGGCGCCGGCGCACCGGCGTCTCGCTTGGGCCGGCAAGCGCTTTTTCCGCGTCAACCTTCTTGGCCTGCTCACGCGCGATCAGCGCGTCGCGCTTGGCGGCAATTTTGCGAAGCCGGCGCAACGTTGCGCCTGTCCCAGCCGGGATGAGCCGGCCAACAATCACGTTCTCCTTTAAGCCCTGCAGTGTGTCGATCTTGCCGGTCACGGCGGCATCCGTCAGAACGCGGGTGGTCTCCTGGAATGAGGCGGCCGAGATGAAGGAGCGGGTCTGCAAAGACGCTTTGGTAATTCCGAGCAGCACGGGGTTCGCTGTCGCCGGCTTTTTACCTGCGGTCTCCATCTCCGCATTCTTCTCGTCGAGCTCGATACGATCGAGCTGCTCGCCCTTAATGAGATCGGTATCGCCTATATCCGTCACCTCCACCTTTTGTAGCATCTGGCGGACAATCACTTCGATGTGCTTGTCATTGATGGTCACGCCTTGGAGCCGGTAGACGTCCTGGATCTCGTTGATCAGGTAGTTAGCGAGTTCCTGCACGCCTTTAATGGCAAGGATATCGTGCGGCGCCGGGTGACCGTCATAGACGAATTCGCCCTTCTCGATGCGATCGCCCTGTTGCACCGCCAGGCTCTTGCCCCGCGCGATCAGGTACTCGATCGGCTGTTCATTTTCGTCGTCCGGTTTGATCGAGATCCGCTGTTTGTTCTTGTAGTCCTTGCCAAACTCAACCGTTCCGGAGGCCTCAGCGATAATGGCGTGATCTTTCGGCCGGCGCGCCTCGAACAACTCGGCAACGCGTGGCAGACCGCCAGTGATGTCGCCCGACTTGGCTGACGCTGTGGGGATACGCGCCAGCACGTCGCCCGCCTTCACTTGCGCGCCCGGCTCCACCGACAAAATCGCATCAACCGCCAGCAAATACCGCGCATCGCCGCCTCGCGCGACCTTGATCGGTTTGCCCTTGCCGTCCTTGATGACGATCGCGGGCTTCAAATCGACACTGCGCGGGGTCGCTCGCCAATCGATGATGACGCGGTTAGTCGTACCCTTCATCTCGTCGGTTTGCTCACGGACCGAGGCACCGTCGATCAAATCTTCGAAGTCCACCCTACCGTTGACCTCGGTAAGAATTGGCCGGGTGTAGGGATCCCATTGGGCCAACTTGGTGCCGCGCTGCACCGTCTCCCCATCCTTTACATGGACACGTGCGCCGTATGGCACCTTGCTCGTGACAAGCTCCTTCCCGCTCTGATCGAGGATCACAATCGACATCGTTCGGGTCATTGCGACCTGGCGACCCTGACCGTCCTTGACCACGGCCGGATTCTTGATCTTCACCGTGCCATTGAAGTTAGACTCGATGAATGACTGGTCAACAACGTTCGCCGTGCCACCGATATGGAACGTACGCATAGTGAGCTGGGTGCCCGGCTCGCCGATCGACTGAGCGGCGATAACACCAACCGCCTCGCCGATGTTGACCGGGGTACCACGCGCTAGATCGCGACCATAACACTTGCCACAAACGCCTGTAATCGTCTCGCAGGTCAGCACCGAGCGGATACGCGCCTCTTGCACCTGAGCCTTTTCGATGGCCTCAGCGTGGCGCTCCTCAATCAACTCGCCAGTCTTGACAATGACGTTCTTGCGGTCGGCGGGATCAACGATGTCCTCGGCCGCCGTGCGACCAAGCACGCGATTGGCAAGCGAAACGATCACCTGCCCGGCATCAACGACGGCCTGCACATTGATGCCGCCCTCGGTTCCGCAGTCCTCCTCAATGATGATGCTATCCTGCGCAACGTCGACCAGACGCCGCGTGAGGTAGCCAGAGTTAGCAGTCTTGAGTGCCGTGTCCGCGAGACCCTTTCGCGCGCCGTGCGTCGAGTTGAAGTATTCGAGCACCGACAGTCCCTCTTTGAAGTTGGAGATAATGGGCGTCTCGATGATCTCACCGGACGGCTTGGTCATGAGGCCGCGCATTCCCGCAAGCTGTTTCATCTGCGCAGGGCTGCCGCGGGCGCCTGAGTGGCTCATCATGTAGATCGAGTTTATGGGCTTCTCACGGCCATCCTTGTCTAGCTTCTGTTCGCCCGAGATGCGATCCATCATTTCCTTGGCGATCTCGTCGGTGCACTTCGACCAGGCGTCGACCACCTTGTTGTACTTCTCGAGCTGCGTAATAAGGCCATCGTTGTACTGCTGCTCAAACTCAAGCACCATATCGTTGGTCTGCCCAACGATCTTCGCTTTTGTATCGGGGATGACCATGTCGTCCTTGCCGAACGAGATGCCCGATTTGAAGGCATGGTCGAACCCGAGTGCCATGATCTGGTCGCAGAAGATGACCGTTTCCTTCTGCCCGCAATTGCGGTAGACGGCATCGATCATGCTGGAGATCGCCTTCTTCGTCAGTAGCTGGTTGACAAGTTCAAAGCCTACGCCGGCACGGCGCGGCAGCAGGTCAGCGAGGATCATGCGACCGGGCGTCGTGTCCACGATTTGGGTGATCTCCTCACCTTCTTTATTTACAGTCTTGATTCGCCCCTTCACCTTCGCATGTAGGTTCACCGCGCCTGCCTCGAGCGCGTGGCGCACCTCGTCGATCGAGCCCAGCAACATGCCTTCGCCTTGCTCGTTATCGCGAATGATCGACAGGTAGTAGAGACCGAGCACAATGTCCTGGCTCGGCACAATAATAGGCGAGCCATTGGCCGGGTGCAGAATGTTGTTGGTCGACATCATCAACACACGCGCTTCGAGCTGGGCCTCCAGCGACAGCGGCACGTGAACGGCCATCTGGTCGCCGTCGAAATCGGCGTTGAAGGCCGCGCAGACGAGTGGGTGTAGCTGAATCGCCTTACCCTCGATCAGGGTCGGCTCGAAAGCCTGAATGCCAAGGCGGTGCAGCGTCGGCGCGCGGTTCAAAAACACAGGATGCTCGCGGATCACTTCATCAAGGATATCCCAAACCTCGGGACGCTCCTTCTCCACCAGCTTCTTGGCTTGCTTCACCGTCGCGGCTTGGCCCTGGGCCTGCAGCTTCGCATAGATGAACGGCTTGAACAGCTCGAGCGCCATCTTCTTGGGCAGCCCGCACTGGTGCA
>CAZURR010000049.1:0-19538 GCA_964622715.1 uncultured Hyphomicrobium sp.
GCAGCATAATCGGCAGAGAGATGAGACCCATCGAGATGACGGACGCGGCGACGACGCCCGTTGTGGCAGCCAGCAGTGCACCAACCACCACGACGGCATAGGCAAGGCCACCGCGCACTTCGCCGAAGAGCTGGCCTACGGTCTCCAGAAGATCCTCGGCTATCCCGGACCGCTCGAGAATAAGCCCCATGAACGTGAAGAACGGGATCGCGAGCAGGGTATCGTTGGTCATTATGCCGTAAATGCGCTCCGGCAGCGTACCCAAGAGCGGCCACGCCAGATTGATCACACCCTCCGAGTAAGGTGCCAGTTCGACGGCGATGACGAAGAAGAGGAGGCCGACGGCTGACAGCGAGAAGGCCGCCGGGTAGCCCAAGAGCAGGAATACGATGAGCGTCGCAAACATGATCGGCGCCAGGTTCTCTGCAATCAGCTGTGCCATGTTCCCCTTCGCGATTCCGGCCGTGGCGCCTAGCGCGTTTCGTCGGGACCAGTGCCCCGTGGATCATCGCCGTTGTCAGCCGGCAGCGCGTCATTCAGATGGTGGGGTTGTGCAAGTTCAGCGGCTGGATGGTCCACCTCGTGCTCGGGTTCAGCAAGCTCGCCGCGCATGATGGCAATGCGCTTGATGAGTTCAGACAGGCCCTGCACGAATAGGATCGTAAAGGCAAACGGGATGAGGAACTTAGCGGGCCATTGCGGCAGGCCTCCAAAGTTGGGGGACTGCTCATTCTGCACATACGAGGCGACGAAGAACGGCCAGGATGTCCAGACGATGATGGCGGCCATCGGAAGCAAGAAGAATGCGTGACCGACGATTTCGATCGTATTGCGCAGCCAGCGCGGATAGCGCTGGTTCAGGATGTCGATGCGGATGTGTTCGTTCAAGGCCAGTGTCCAGGGAGCAGCCAAGAGAAATACCGCGCTGAAGAGCCACCACTGCAACTCGAGCCAGGCGTTCGAGCTGGTATCGAAGAGTTTGCGAATGACCGCATTGCCCGCGCTGATGAGGGCGGCCGCGACGACGAGCCATGCGACCCACTGGCCGAGCCGCGCAGTGGTAGCGTCGATCAGACGGCTCACCTGCAGCAATCCCCTCATGATGCGCCTTCCCTGCCCCCATTTCTCTATTCTTAAGGCTTCCTATATCTGGGTGAGGCCGTGACTTCCAGCATGGCGTCTGACAGTATCGCGCGCGACTTCGGCGCCTCGGTAATCCGCAACTGTCGCCTCAATTTGCTGCGCCCCAGGAGACCCCTCGATGTCTGTTTCGAAGACGCAAGTTCTCGACGAGCTGCGCCGGATCAAAGGCCCGGATCTGAACGGAAACATTGTCGATCTCGGACTGGTTTCTGAGATCCTGATCAAGGATGCGCGCGTTTACTTCTCGATTACGGTGCCAGCGGCGCGTGCTGAGGAATTGGAACCGCTGCGCCAGGCGGCCCAAAGCGTCGTTGCCAATCTCGACGGTGTCGAAGGCGTGACGGCAGTTCTGACGGCGGAAGCACCACAGGGCTCGCGAGCTGACGCCTCGGGCGCGGGAGCACCGGAGAGTGCGCGTGTGAGGCAGGCGCGTGAGCGTGCAGCCAGCGGCAACGGCGCAGGGGCAACGCCGGAGAACACGGCGAGTGCGCGCAAGCTTGAAGGCGTGCCAGGCGTCAAAAACCTGATCGCGGTTGCCTCGGGCAAAGGGGGCGTCGGCAAGTCAACGACGGCGGTCAATCTCGCGCTTGGTCTGCAAGCAAGCGGTCTCAAGGTCGGGATCCTCGACGCTGACATTTTTGGCCCCTCGCAGCCACGTCTTCTGGGCCTCAAAGGGCAACCGCAGATCCTCAAGGGTAAGACCTTGAAGCCCATGGAGGGCTACGGGCTAAAGGTCATGTCGATGGGCTTTATGGTTGACGAGGAGACACCCGTTATTTGGCGTGGGCCTATGGTGGTGGGCGCATTGAACCAGATGTTGCGCGATGTCGCTTGGGGCGAGGACGGTGACCTCGACGTGCTCGTCATCGACATGCCGCCGGGCACCGGCGACGTACAGCTGACTATGGCGCAGCAGGTGCCGCTGTCAGGGGCCGTCATCGTGTCCACGCCGCAGGATCTCGCATTGATCGATGCCCGCAAGGGACTAGCGATGTTCCGCAAGGTTGGCGTACCCGTACTCGGAATCGTGGAGAACATGAGCTACTTCATGTGCCCTAAGTGCGGAGAGCGATCGGAAATTTTCGGATATGGCGGCGCGCAGGCAGAGGCTGAGCGGCTTGGCGTGCCGTTTCTCGGCGGCGTGCCACTCGACATGGAAATCCGCGAGCGCTCCGATTCCGGCCGGCCGATTACCGCCACCGAGCCCGACAGCCTCCTTGCACAGACTTTCAACGCAATCGCGGGCAAGACCTGGGCTGAACTGCATGGAGCCAAGGGTGCGACTGCAAGCCCGCCGCGGCTTGAGGTCAGCGCGGATGGTGCCTCGCTGACCGTCGCGTTCGAGAGCGGACCGAATTACGAGCTTTCGGCAGAACTCCTGCGAGTCCTAAGTCCGTCCGCTGAAGTGCAAGGCCACTCCCCCGAGCGGCGGGTGACGGTCTCAGACAAGCGCAGCGTTAAAATTAAGGATCTGCGGCCTGTGGGCAATTACGCCATGCGCATCGCCTTCGACGATGGCCACGACACGGGGCTCTATACATGGACCTATCTGGGCCAGCTCGGCCGCGAGAAAGAGGAGCGCTGGGCTGAATATTTGGCCGACTTGGAACGCAAGGGGCTTGGTCGAGGGTAAGCGTACGGTCTGGTGAGCATTGTAACGACCGCCGAGTCTCTTGACTTTGAATCGTTTCTTTTCGAATCTGAGATACTTTTGTAGAAAGATCGTGCCGTGCGGCTTGGCGGGTCCAGGTCAGCCGGCTTTCTTGCGTGAATTTGGATTTTTTTGCTGTGGCAATCTAAGGAGATCGAACATCCGCAGACCTATGCGAGCCGCGCCAGAGCGCGAGCCAACCGGCCCCCGGATCAATGACGCGATTCGGGTCCCGGATGTCCGTCTGATCGACGAGACCGGCGAAAACGTAGGCGTCGTCAGCCTCGATGCTGCGCAGGAGAAGGCCGATGAAGCCGGGCTTGACTTGGTGGAGATCTCGCCGGACGCCGATCCGCCCGTCTGCAAAATCATGGACTACGGCAAGTACAAGTATCAGGCGCAAAAGAAAGCAGCCGAGGCGCGCAAGAACCAGAAGGTCGTCCAGATAAAAGAAATCAAGATGCGCCCCGCCATCGACGACCACGACTACGACGTGAAGATGCGCTCAATCAAGCGGTTCTTCGAAGACGGAGACAAGGTCAAGGTGACGCTGCGTTTTCGCGGCCGAGAGATGGCGCATCAGCAACTCGGCATGGCCGTTTTGCAGCGGGTCAAAGGCGATTTGGAAACCATTGCCAAAGTGGAGGCCGAGCCGAGGCTCGAAGGCCGGCAGATGGTGATGGTGTTGGCGCCGAGGTAGGCGCGAGGGACCGCTGCAAGTGGCTCGGGCCGAGTAGTCTAGATGCTTCGTCATGCTTCCCATTTTTTAGTGGTGGTTGGGGCTACCGCCATTGTACAGATTATATTGCTGACGGTGCTCGCGGCGCCGGCCAACGCACAACGTTACGCCCCCGAGGGCCCGGCCACTGTGATTTGGCCGGCCCGCCAGGTCGTTTCGCGGAACATCGGTACGCCGGCGCTGCCCGAGATGGCGCAGGCCCCCAAGAACGAAACCGAACCAGCGCCGCCTGCGGCTTTTCAACTTCCATCCGAGCGGGTCGTACGCTTCCGCTGCGACCTCGCCCCGGGCTCCTACGAATGCGCAAAGCCAGGCTCGGCCGATGGCGTTGGGGACGACGAGAAGTGCAATTGCGCCCGCGATCGTTGCCGTATCAATCGGATCAATAACCGCCTCTGCGAAAAGCTGCGCTAGCTACGTCATCCGGAGCCTCTATTTGGACGCTCTTGCTGTTCGTGTCCCGTACCACTATAAGTGCAGCCGAGCCGCCCGGCGGGGCATGCCGTGGCGGCTTTTTTGCTTTTGACGAACCTGAAAGGGGCCGCTCCCGCAAGGGAGAATTCGCTGTCCGGTCGATAAGGACCTCGAGCGAGGCACGGCCATCCCTTCACAGAAAGGACAAGCGAAATGCCCAAGATGAAGACCAAGAGCGGCGCCAAAAAGCGCTTCAAGATGACAGCTACGGGCAAGGTCAAAGTCGCGGCCCAGGGTAAACGCCATGGCATGATCAAGCGCCATGCGAAGTTTATTCGCCAGGCACGCGGCACGATGGTGCTTAGCGATTGTGACGCCAAGATCGTCAAGAAATACATGCCCTACGCGCGCTGAGCGGGCCCCGGCGGGCTTTCGTTTCAGCATCCAAGCAACTGATCATCTAACGGAGTAAGCTCATGGCACGCGTCAAGCGCGGCGTTACCGCCCATGCCAAGCACAAGAAAGTCCTCAAAGCCGCCAAAGGCTATCGAGGCCGACGCAAGAACACGATTCGCGTCGCTAAGCAGGCGGTCGAGAAGGCGCTGCAGTATCAGTACCGCGATCGCAAGCGAAAGAAGCGCACATTCCGTTCGCTGTGGATTCAGCGCATCAACGCAGCAGTACGCGAGCACGGGCTCACTTACGGGCGATTTATCGACGGCCTCAACAAGGCCGGGATCGAGATCGACCGCAAGGTGCTGGCCGATCTCGCCGTTAAGGATGCTGCGGGCTTCAAGGCGCTAATCGACCAGGCCGCCGCCAATGCGAAGCCAGCCTAAGCACGACCGTTGCTGTCTGTGTCATCTGCGCGGTGAACCACGCGATGACCGCTGAAAGAAGCTGGCCGCTATGAGCACGAGAGCGCCAAGCTCCGACTTGAAGACGCTCGAAGCCGAACTCTTGCAGGATATCGCCGGAGTGGGCGACCTTGCAGGACTGGAGCAGGTGCGCGTCGCTGCGCTCGGCAAGAAGGGGCGCGTATCCGAACAGATGGCCCGGCTCGGCGGCATGGCGCCCGAGGAGCGCAAGTCGTTTGGTCAGGCGGTCAACGAGATTAAGGGCCGGGTGAGCGAAGCGTTGGAAGCGCGCAAGAATGCGCTTGAAGGCGAAGCGCTGACCGCTCGCCTCGCGTCTGAGCATGCTGACGTTACGCTTCCTGTCCGTTTGGGGCCCATACGCGATGGCCGCATCCACCCGGTCAGCCAGGTGTTTGATGAGTGTGTCGAGATCTTCGCAGACATGGGGTTTTCGGTGGCTGAGGGTCCCGACATCGAGACTGACGACCTCAACTTCACCAAGCTGAATATTCCCCAAGAGCATCCCGCGCGCCAGGAGCACGATACGTTCTATTTCCATCCGAAGGCGGACGGCTCGCGGCTCTTGCTGCGCACGCATACGAGCCCGGTGCAGATCCGCACGATGGAAGTGCAAAAGCCGCCGATACGTATCATCGCTCCGGGCCGCGTTTACCGCTGTGACAGCGACCAGACGCACACACCTATGTTCCACCAGATTGAGGCGCTCGTTATCGACCAGACGACCCACTTCGGTCATCTGAAGTGGGTGCTCGAAGAATTCTGCAAAGCTTTTTTCGAGGTGGACGAAGTCAAGATGCGTTTCCGCGCCTCGCACTTTCCCTTCACCGAGCCGTCCGCTGAGGTTGACATTGGTGCAGAGGCCATCGGCAAGCCCGGCCAGTGGTTGGAGATTCTGGGCTGCGGCATGGTGCATCCCAACGTTTTGGAAAACTGCGGCCTCGATCCGGAGCGCTATCAGGGCTTCGCCTTCGGCGTGGGGCTCGATCGCCTTGCTATGCTGAAATACGGCATTCCTGATTTGCGCGCGTTCTTCTCAGCCGATCTGCGTTGGCTGCGCCACTACGGTTTTTCCGTGCTTGATGTCCCCACGCTCGCCGGCGGGCTTTCGTCATGAAATTCACGTTCGGTTGGCTCAAGGATCATCTGGATACCAAGGCCTCGCTCGATGAGATTGCAGCGAAGCTATCGGCCATTGGTCTCGAGGTTGAGAGCATCGAGGACCCGGCGGGCAAGCTTGGCGCGTTTACGATCGCGCGCGTGCTCGAAGCAAAGCCCCACCCCAATGCCGATCGCCTGAAAGTCGTTCAAGTCGAGATTGCCAAAGGCAAACCACCGGTTGAGGTCGTGTGCGGCGCGCCCAACGCCAGGGCCGGGATGGTTGGGGTCTTCGCGTCGCTTGGTACATTCATTCCTGGCACAGGCATCACGCTGGAAAAATGGCCCGTGCGCGGCGTTGTCTCTAACGGCATGCTCGTTTCAGAGCGGGAGCTGGAGCTGTCGGACGAGCACGAAGGGATCATCGAGCTGGCGCCTGAGCTGACCAACCACGTGGGCGAACGCTACATTGACGTCTTGGGTCTCGCCGATCCCGTGATCGAGGTGAAGCTGACACCCAACCGTCCCGATTGCACGGGCGTGCGCGGCATCGCGCGCGATCTCGCCGCGGCCGGCATGGGCAAGCTCAAGCGAGAGCCAAAAATCGGCAAGGTGGAAGGCACGTTCGATTGCCCTGTTCCTATCAAGCTAGAATTCTCCAAGGAGACGGCGGACGCTTGTCCCGTCTTTGCCGGACGATATGTGCGCGGTGTCAAGAATGGCCCCTCTCCGGCCTGGATGCAGAACCGCCTGCGCGTTGTAGGTCTTCGTCCGATTAGTGCGCTGGTCGATGTGACGAATTACATCAGCCAGGATCGCGGCCGGCCGTTGCATGTCTACGACGCCGACAAGCTGAAAGGGGTTGTGCGCGCGCGGCTCGGCAAATCGGGTGAATCGTTTCTTGGTCTCGATGGAAAGGACTACGAGGTCGATGACACGATGTGCGTTGTTGCCGACGACAGTGGGCCGCTTGGATTCGGTGGTGTCATTGGCGGTGAGGACTCAGGTTCGACAGACAAAACTACAAACGTTCTGATCGAGTGCGCCTACTTCGATCCGCTGCGTACGGCTGCAACGGGTCGCAAAACCGGCCTCGTGACGGACGCGCGCTACCGCTTCGAGCGCGGTGTCGATCCGGCTTCTGTCGAGTCGGGCTTGGATCTGGCCACTGACATGGTCGTGAAGTTGACCGGCGGGCAGCCGTCGAAGGCGAAGGTTGCCGGCAAGGCGCCTGTGAAGAAACGCGACATTGGTTTCGATTTTGGTCGCATTGCAAAACTGACAGGTCTGAAGCTCAAGGACGCCGAGATCAACGGTATCCTAGAACGCCTGGGCTGCACGCTTGAGGCCAAAGGCAAGACGGTCAAAGTGACTGTGCCCACGTGGCGGCCAGATATACACGGCGCTGCCGATCTTGTTGAGGAGGTCGTGCGCATTGCCGGTCTCGATCGCGTACCCTCGACACCGCTGCCGCGCACGGGCGGCATCGCGCTTGCGGTTCTGACTGAACGGCAGCGCCGCGCCAGGCGTGCACGCCGCACGCTTGGGGCCCGCGGGCTCATCGAGGCGATTAACTGGTCGTTCATTCCTCGCAACGAAGCGCAACGCTTTGGCGGCGGCGCGGACGCGTTAGAGCTCGCCAATCCGATCTCAACGGAGATGTCGTCGATGCGCCCGAGTCTGCTGCCGGGTCTGTTGACGGCCGTGCAGCGCAACCGCAACCGCGGTTTTTCCGATGCCGCGCTCTTCGAGCTGGGGCAAGCCTACCGTGGCGAGAATCCAGAGGATCAATATCTCGCCGCCTCCGGCGTGCGAGCTGGCACCGCAAAGCTCTTAGGCAGCGGGCGCCACTGGGATGGTGCAGCTGGGGAGGTGGACGTTTTCGACGCCAAGGCTGACGTGTTCGCTGTTATCGCGGCGCTGGGACTTGACCCCAACAAGGCACAAATCACGCGTGACGCGCCGGCCTGGTTTCACCCGGGGCGTTCGGGCATGCTGCGGCTCGGGCCAAAAGTCGTGCTGGCCCAGTTCGGCGCGTTTCATCCCGAGACATTAAAGGCACTCGACGTGGCCCCGCCCGTGGTCGGGTTTGAGATCTTTGTCGACGCGCTGCCGCCTGAAAGGCGAAAAAGCCGTGCTAAACCCCCGCTCGATGCGGCCGATCTATTGCCAGTGCGGCGCGATTTCGCCTTCGTGCTTGACCAGTCCGTCGCAGCCGGCGACGTGATGCGCGCTGCAGCCGGTGCCGACAGAGCGCTCATCCAAGACGTCACGGTGTTCGATATATTTGCAGGTGGCAATCTTGCGGAGGAAGGCAAGAAATCGCTTGCGATCGAAGTGACGCTACAGCCGACCGCTGAAACACTGACAGACGAGGAAATCGAAGCGGTTGCCCAAAAGGTGATCGCCGCGGTGAAAACGGCAACCGGTGGCGAGATCCGCGGCTGACGCCAAAGGCACCTTCCGCCACAAGAAACCGCGTGGGCCTCGCGGTTTGCACTGCCTTGCGTTATTCTAGTCGCCCCGCCGAGATCATGGAGCACCGATCAATGTTGGAGTCCCGCAAGTTCATCGTCTTTGGTTTTGTCGTGTGCCTGCTCGGCATCCTTGCCTACGTCTTCGTGTTCGCGGACGTCCCATTCGTCGACCAACCTGTCGAGATCGAGGCGCCCATTCAGCCAGAGTAACCGCCGGTTGCGCATTCGCGCTTCACGCCGGCCGCGCCCTTTTGCTCAGCATTCGCGCCAGTTTTCGGGCAGCGTCGAACAGCTTTTTGGCAAGGGTGCAAGTGTTGAGAAGGCTTTGAGATGAACAACACGAAAACGAAAACTCCTCCGGCCGAAGATACAGTGCTTCCTGTCGGGCCTGAAAACGACCTGCATCACATCATCATCGTCGGTGGCGGCGCGGGTGGGTTGGAGCTTGCGACGCGGCTTGGCGACAACCTCGGCAAACGCGGCAAGGCAAGGATCTCGCTCATCGAGAAGGCGCGCACACACATCTGGAAGCCGCTTTTGCACGAGATTGCAGCTGGCAGCATGGATGTCGGTCGGCACGAAATTGCCTACCAAGCGCAAGGCTACTGGCACGGGTTCCAGTTCCGTTATGGCGAGATGACGGGCATCGATCGCAAGAAGCAATTGGTCTATCTCGCGGCCACGTACGACGAGGATGGCCGCGAGATCACGCCGGTACGCTCCTTCAAATACGATACGCTTGTTATCTCCGTTGGCTGCGTCAGCAATGCGTTCGACACGCCGGGCGTGAAAGAACATGCCATCATGCTGGACACGCCCGAACAGGCCGAACGATTCAACCGGCGGCTGATCAACGCCTGTGTGCGCGCGCATGCGCAACACGAGCCGGTGCGGCCCGGTCAATTGCACGTGGCGATAATCGGGGCCGGCGCCACTGGTACGGAGCTTTCCGCAGAGCTGCACCACACCGCGCGTGGAGTGGTCGCGTTCGGGCTCGACAAAATCGACCCGGAAAACGACATTAAGATCACATTGATGGAGGCGGCAGACCGCATTCTGCCCGCGCTGCCCGAGCGTATATCGGAAGCAGTGGCCGCGATACTGCGCGGCCTCAAGGTCGACATCAAAACCGGCTCGCGCGTGACGGAGGTGACGGCAAAAAGCGTCAAGCTTGAAAACGGGGACGTCGTCCCTTCAGAACTTGTCGTGTGGGCCGCTGGCATCAAAGGGCCTGATGTTCTCGCCACGCTCGACGGTCTGGAGGTAAGCCCGTCCAATCAGCTTGTTGTCACAGAGACGCTACAAACGACGCGCGATCCCAACATTTTTGCCTTCGGTGACTGCGCTTACCTTGTGCCCGAGGGTGCCGATGCGCCCATCCCGCCGCGTGCGCAAGCGGCCCACCAGGAGGCGTCACACCTTTACACCGATCTGCAACGCCGTTTGCGCGGGGAGCCGATGACACCGTTTCGCTATCGCGACTTCGGTTCGCTCGTTTCCCTTGGCGATTACTCGACGGTCGGCAGTCTGATGGGCTTCATCGTTGGTAAGAGCATGTTTATCGAGGGGCTCTTTGCGCGTTTGATGTACCGCTCGCTCTATAAGATGCACGAGATGGCGCTGCACGGACCTGCGAAGGTGACACTCGACACGTTCGCGCGCCTTTTGACCCGGCGCACAGAGCCTGAAGTCAAGCTGCACTGAGAATAGCGGCCGATCCTTGCCGCTATTGCCTACCGCTTCGCAGCGCCGCAAGCAGCTGAGGCGTGGGATAGGAGTCGGCTGGCATCCCGAACTTTATCTGCATTTCCTTGACGGCTGCGCGTGTTTTTGCACCGACCAGGCCATCGATTTTGCCCACATCGTAGCCGCGCCTTGCCAGCAGTCGCTGTAGCTCTTTGTTTTGGTCCCCATTAAGTACGGGAATGTTGCCGCGGCCGCGGCTTATCGGCGGCGCGCCATCAATGCGGGTGGCAAGATATGCAGCTGTCGTTGCGTAGTTGAGCGACTGGTTCCATTCCAGATAGATGTCAAAGTTCGGGTAGGCGAGGAAGGCCGGCCCATTGCGTCCCATGGGAAGCAGCAACGAGGCCTGCATGTTATCCTTGGGTAGCGGGCGGCCATTGACGCGTTTGACGCCCCACGTGGCCCACTGCGAGCGGGGATGCTTGATGGCGAGATCAGCTTCCTTCCAGGGAAGCTCGCCCGTCACGCGCACCTCTTCCAGCCACGGTTCGCCCGCACGCCAGCCTAGGTTTTTCATGTAGTTGGCGGTAGAGCCGATGACGTCGGCGTCGTTGCGGAACAGGTCAATTCTTCCAGAGCCGTCGAAGTCGATGGCGTAGTCCAAATAGCGCGTTGGCAAAAATTGCGTTTGTCCGATCTCACCGGCCCAGGATCCGATCATCTGTGAAGGGCGCATGTCGCCGCGATCGATAATCTGCAAAGCGGCTTTCAATTCGTCTTGGAACATCTCGCTGCGGCGGCAGTCATAGGCCAGCGTAACGAGCGCTGGCATGATCGGAAAGTTTCCCATGCCGGCACCGAAGTCGCTTTCCAACGCCCAGAAGCCGGTGATTACGGATGCGGGTACGCCATACTGCCGTGTGGCACGATCGAAGACCGCCTTTCTTTGCTTGATCTTGCGTCGGCTGCTCAGTACGCGATTCTTAGTGGCGAGTTTGCCTTGGAACGAAAGGAAGGTCTGCGCGAAGAAACCTTGTCGCCGGTCACGCGCGATTACTTTGCGGTCGAGCGTCATGCCGCCTAGCGTAGTGTTAATCGTGCGCGGGCTAATACCTTCCGCAGCGGCTTTCTTCTTGAAGCCGGCAAGCCACGTGGAGAACTTGGTCGTGTTGCGGCAGTTGTCCTTGGGCGGCGGGTGTTTGGCCCTGCTCAGCGACCTGGGCGCTATCGTAGCTGCGGCGGTCGTTGCCGTTGGAGGCGGCGCGGCGGCCGGTGCTGCCTGCGTCTCGGGCACGGGTTCTGGCTCCGGGGCTGGAGGCGCGGGCGCGCGTCTGCGCGGTTTACGTACGGGCGTTTTTGGCTTGAATGCCGGAGACGCTTCGAAGGCACCGGCCATGACGGGCTGGGGGGCTGCCGTACCGGCGATCAGAATTGCGACCAATGCCGCGCAGACTTTCAGAACGTGCATCGCCATTCCTCTAGTTTTCTCTGGATTCTGGGGGCACTCATGCCTGAGGATATGGCCGCGTCAAGACGGTGGCCAAATTATGGGCCACAGGCCGCAAAGATACACAGCTCAGGCGTTGCCGATCAGGATTCCCGCGGCAAAAACGATCAGGCCGCCCACCACAATCTCAAATGCGGCACGCAGAAACTTTGTATCCATGTAGCGTGACCGAATCCAAGCAATCACCCACAGCTCGATCAGCACGATCACGATGGCAAGCGTTGTGGCTAACCGGAAATCGTTGATCAAATACGGCAGCGTGTGGCCGATGCCGCCGATCGCCGTCATGGCACCCGTTACTGTGCCCCGGAGCAAGGGATGGCCGCGGCCCGTCAACGAGCCATCATCGGATAGGGCCTCCGCAAATCCCATGGAGATACCTGCCCCGACCGAGGCTGCCAATCCAACGAGGAACGTCTGCCAGGTGCTCTGGGTAGCAAACGCCGCGGCAAACAGCGGCGCTAAGGTCGAGACCGAGCCGTCCATCAGGCCGGCGAGGCCCGGTTGCACGATCTGCAAAACGAACATGCACCGTTGGACTTCGGATTCTGCTGCGCGTGCATCCGCGGTCAGGTGTTCCTCTCCGAGCTGGCGGGCTAGGCCTTCGTGCCGGACTTCGGCCGCGGCAAGATCGCCCAACAACTGGCGAATTCCAGCATCGGTCGCGCGCACTTGGGCACGCTGATAAAATCGCCGCGTCTCATATTCTCTGGCCTCAGCCTGCTGGCGCACCTTGTCGAGACCTAACGGCCGCACCATCCAAATGGGTTCGTGCTTGACGAAACCTCTGATATCCTGGCGACGGATGAGGGGGATGTGCTCGCCGAACCTTTCGCGATAAACATCGATTAGGCGACGGCGGTGCTCAGTCTCCTCCTCGGCCATTTCCGTGAAAACCTTTGCCGAGGCGGGATAATTTTCTGCCAGACCGTGCGCGTATTCGCTATAGACGCGGTGATCCTCTTCTTCCAGGGAGATGGCGAGTGCCAGAATCTCCTGCTCGCTGAGCTCTGAGAATGCGCGCACGCGGACTGCTCCACCCAATAACGTCAGGTACTCATTAGAATAATTCCAAAACGTGGTCTGGCAAGAGCGGCCAACCTTGTGGCGGCCATGCCGCGCAGAATACGACGCAGTGCGCCGCCCCTTTTGTACCGAGAGGGCAAGTGCTAAAGCAGCCGGCCATGACCGAAACCTCGAAGATCCGCAATTTCTCCATCATCGCCCATATTGACCACGGAAAGTCCACGCTGTCGGACCGGATGATCCAGCTTTGCGGCAATGTCGCCAACCGTGAAATGAAGGAGCAGATCCTCGACTCGATGGATATCGAGCGCGAGCGCGGTATCACCATAAAGGCACAGACCGTGCGCCTCGACTATCGCGCGAAGGACGGCGAGATCTACCAGCTCAATCTGATGGACACGCCGGGCCACGTCGACTTCGCATACGAAGTCTCGCGCTGCTTGGCGGCCTGCGAGGGTGCAATCCTGGTGGTCGATGCCTGTCAGGGCGTGGAAGCGCAAACGCTTGCCAACGTCTATCAGGCGCTCGACAACGACCTGGAAATCCTCCCCGTTTTAAACAAGGTCGATCTACCGGCAGCCGACGCTGACCGCGTCAAGCAACAGATCGAAGATGTCATTGGGCTCGACGCTTCAGATGCGATTCCTATTTCGGCCAAGACGGGCATAAACGTCGAGGCTGTGCTCGAGGCGATCGTCGAGCGCCTGCCACCACCGAAGGGTGACGCCAGCAAGCCATTGAAGGCGCTCCTGATCGACAGTTGGTATGACGCCTATCTCGGCGTCGTCGTTCTCGTGCGCATTCTCGATGGGACCCTGCGCAAAGGTCAGAAGATCAAGCTGATGTCGACGGACGCCAGCTATCAGGTCGAGCGCGCCGGTGTTTTCCGCCCCAAGCAAGAGATGATGGATGCGCTGGGCCCGGGCGAAGTCGGCTTCTTTACGGCCGCCATCAAGGAGGTGGCCGATACGCGCGTCGGCGACACCGTGACGGATGAACGCAATCCCACGACCGAAGCGTTGCCGGGATTTAAACCGGCACAGCCAGTGGTCTTTTGTGGCCTGTTTCCCGTCGATGCGGCCGACTTTGGTGATTTGCGCGAGGCGATGGGAAGACTACGACTCAACGACGCGAGCTTCTCTTTCGAGATGGAGACGTCTGCCGCGTTGGGGCTTGGGTTCCGTTGCGGCTTCCTTGGGCTGCTGCACCTGGAAATCATCACCGAGCGCCTCGATCGCGAATTCGATCTCAATCTCATCGCCACCGCGCCGAGCGTCATCTATCAAATCTATCTCACTGACGGGACGATGATGGAGATGCACAACCCGGCCGATATGCCGGACCCGGTGCGCATTGAGCGCATTGAGGAGCCGTGGATTGCGGCGACTATCTTGGTGCCGGACGAGCATTTGGGCAGCGTGTTGAAGCTGTGCCAAGACCGGCGCGGGCGGCAAAAGGAACTCACCTATGCCGGCTCTCGTGCCATGCTCGTCTACGAGCTGCCACTTAACGAGGTCGTGTTCGATTTCTATGACCGCTTGAAGTCGATCTCTAAGGGCTATGCCTCGTTCGACTATCAAATCATGGGTTATGAGCCCGGTGATCTCGTCAAGATGCAAATCCTGGTCAACGCCGAACCGGTCGATGCGCTCTCGATCATCGTACACCGTTCACGCGCAGACGCTCGCGGGCGCACCATGTGCGAGAAGCTGAAAGAGCTTATCCCGCCGCACCTGTTCCAGATCCCCGTGCAAGCAGCGATCGGCGGACGCATCATCGCACGCGAGACGATCCGCGCTTTGCGCAAGGACGTGATTGCCAAATGCTATGGTGGTGACATCACGCGCAAGCGTAAGCTTTTGGAAAAGCAAAAGGCCGGAAAGAAGAAGATGCGCCAGTTTGGTAAGGTGGATATCCCGCAAGAGGCCTTCATCGCTGCACTGAAGATGGAAGAGAACTAGGCGCTAGTCTGCGGTTGCCTTGCATTCGTCATGTCAGTGCCACACTTCGGCGCCGGAAATAGCTTTGAATCTGCGATCATTGTGATGCGATTTGCGTGGGCATTGTGCGTGCCGGCGTGGCGAGAAGGCCTAGTTGAGTCGATCGCTTATTCAAATCACATCTAAGACGCCGGACGCCCCGCTTGCATTGGATAAAGCGAAGCCGGC
Organism: uncultured Hyphomicrobium sp.; assembly: GCA_964622715.1. GTDB lineage: Bacteria > Pseudomonadota > Alphaproteobacteria > Rhizobiales > Hyphomicrobiaceae > Hyphomicrobium_A. The sequence continues at coordinate 14,785 of CAZURR010000049.1, forward strand.
CGGTGCGACTGATATTGAAAGGAACATAGCGTGAGGCTTACCAGATCGATCCTCGTTCCTGTCTTGTGCGCAAGCTTGACGGCCCCGGCATTCCTTGCGGTGGCGGCCAACGCGGCACCGCTTCCCAAGCCCGGGATCGCGAAAGGCGAGAACATCACGAAGGTGCAGCGCCGTGGTTGGGGCTGGCGCCGCGGTTATGGCTACCGGTGGGGTCCTTATCGCCGTGGCTACCGCCGCGGTTACGGTGCGGGTGCTCTTATCGGCGGCATCATTGCGGGTACGATCATCGCAGCCGCGATCAGCGAAGGCCGCGCGCGTGACCACGATATGAGACGTTGCGCGTATGAGTTTCGTTCGTTCGATCCCGAGACGGGCACCTATATCACCTATGAAGGTGAAGAGCGTGTCTGCCCTTACCTTTACTAGGGACGAATAGATACGAAACCGCTCAAAGCGAGTGGCCGCCAATTGTCGGCGAGGAACGGCTAACGACCTGAGGAGCGGGGCCGGCATCGGTGGTCCTCGCGCTCTAATATGATGTCAACGCTGACTTGAGTAAGCTCTGCCGGCGCCCCGACGCTCGAACTTCCCGTAAAAAAGCCGCGATCAAGAACCCGGCGCGGTCAGCTCGAATGCTCTGGTACAGTGCCATGGACAGCCCTCAAGGCCCTAGAATTCAGGGCATCTAGCGATCTTCTTGGCCGTAACTTAGGACCGTGGACGCAATGCTTCGTCTGACTTTCCGCACCTTGCCTTTCACGGAGGCTCGGTCCATATAGGGCCGATCGAACACGCCTTGGTTTACGCTACGACGGCGCTTTTTTTGCCGACACCGGACGTCTCCATCGCGCGATTTGATGCCCCCTAGGGTCGGCCGAAGGGGATTGCCTTTTTGCTTTGGAGGCATTCGATGGCAAACGGCACTGTGAAGTGGTTCAATGGTCAAAAGGGCTACGGCTTCATCCAGCCTGATGAAGGTGGCAACGACGTCTTCGTGCATATCTCCGCGGTTGAGAGTGCGGGCTTGTCGACGTTGCGCGAGGGTCAGAAGGTTGCGTATGAGACGGAGACTGGCCGAAACGGGAAAGTTGCCGCCGTTAATCTGCGCCCGCTATAGCGATTGCGGATCATTCCCACTGTAAGGGGAGCAGCCGTGCCTGCTCCCCTACGATTTTGGGGGCATATTTTGTTTCTCACGCCGACGCTTGAGGCGTCGCGACAAGCAGGAGACTTGATGGCGAAAGAAGAGATGCTGGAGTTTGAGGGTGTGGTGGCTGAGGTGCTTCCAGACGCCCGTTGCAGGGTCAAGCTCGAAAATGGCCACGAGGTGATTGCCTATACCTCGGGTCGTATGAAAAAGAACCGCATTAGAATCCTGGCTGGCGATCGAGTCACCATCGAGATGACGCCCTATGATCTAACAAAGGGTCGCATAAATTTCCGCCATAAGGACGTGCGGGCCGGTAGCCCGCCACCACCACGAGGGGGCTCGGGTGGTTATCGCCGCCGTTGAACGTCTAGGCCGCCTGCATAATTTTTGACTAGCGCTTAATGAACGCCATTTGTTCGTTGGCTTCGCCTATGTGCGCATCGATATCTGTCGAGACGCAGCCTTTTTTGGCGAGTTCCGCATTCAGCGCGACGGCTTCGGCGTGGGAGCGATCGTATTCGTCGACGGCCTTGAGCCCGTCGCCACCCCCGCCGAAGGCTCGACCGAAAAGCGCGGCTATGTTGCTTGGGGCATTCTGGATCTCTTGCACAGCGCGCACCGGCAGCGCCTGCAATTGAGTGATCAGACTGTCTGACTTCTCTTCCAGTTGCCGGCAGCCAAGTTTTTTATCCTGTTCGCTCAGCACGTAAGTGCCATCGTCCTGATAGCCTGTGCGGTGCGCACCAACGACGTCTTGCATCGTTGAGCACCCAGCAACGACCAGCGCAAGGGACAGCGCCCCAGCTCGCGATACCGCTCCCAAGCATCTGAAACCCGGCAGAAATGCAGGCACGGTTCCCCCAATCCCCATTGGGTTACAAGATAACGCAGTCGCGAAGCGTTAGGGAGTCGGCGCGCATCCATATTTTCGAAATGTGCTCTTTGCGCCACTTTGATGCCCGCGCTGTTCGGGCCGGAAGCGCCGCGCCTCTCCGCATCAGGCGCAGAATAGCAGGGGACTCACCTTAGGTTGCCGATTCACGCCATAGTTTAGCCTAGGTTGCGCCACGCGAATCAGGCTGAATCCGCAATTATGCATGGAGCTACTACACGTTATCTGACTCGTCGATCACTGGTGTCTGCGCTAGTCGCCGTTCTCGTTCTGTCTGGACTCATGTTGATCCCCGCCCTCGATACGGTTGCGCGGGCTGATCTGACCGGTGCAGTACGCATCATTGACGGCGATACGATTGAGATTTCCGGCGAACGCATAAGGCTGGTGGGCATCGATGCGCCGGAGACCGCGCAGACTTGTGGGCGCGGCGGCCGCGCTCAATGGCCCTGCGGGAAGACGGCCGCTCGGGTCCTCAAAAAACTGGTGTCAGGTCGGCCGGTGAGATGCGCCAATCGCGGCACGGACAAGTACGGCCGCATCCTTGGCGCCTGCCAAGTCGGCGATCTCGACATTAACGCGGAGATGGTTCGCCGTGGCCAGGCGTGGGCGTTCGTAAAGTACTCTTCAATTTACGCCGAGCTGGAGGTTGAAGCGCGCGCCAGGCGCATTGGCATATGGCAAGGGGAGGCAGAACCGGCTTGGGAGTTTCGCAAGAAGCGCTGGCAAGGGGCTGAACAAATCGCGCCGCAGGGCTGTGCCATTAAGGGCAACGTGACCAAGCACGGTCAGATTTATCACATGCCGTGGAGCCCGTGGTACGGCAAGGTCAGGATCGAGGAAGCCAAGGGTGAGCGCTGGTTTTGCTCCGAGGTGGAAGCCCTAGCGGCCGGCTGGCGTCCTGTCGCCGAACGCTAGATGATCGGCCGGCCGGTTAAAGTTGCATCAAAGGCGTCACCTATACGGTCTATCTCGCGCTGCCGCTGGACTTCTGGTGATATGGTCAAATCCAGACAATTGACGCCCACCTGGTTCAGTCTCCACGGCTCGACAGTAACGACAGCGACGCAGAGAAGCCGTAAGCTAGCCGGAGTTCAAATCCGACCAACTCAAGCGTAGGCCTTTAGGCAAGAACGGTGGACACAATGGACGATCGGCAAAAGTTGGCTCGCGCGAAAGAGCAGGTGGCCAAGATCACTGGTTTTTACATCCACTTTGGCACCTTTGTTCTCGTGATGACCGCACTGTTTATCGCAAACTTGATTCTGAGCCCCATTTGGTGGGTTCAGTGGCCGTTTCTGGCTTGGGGTATCTGCCTCTTGGCGCATGGACTATGCGCATTTGGGGGAATGCCCCGGACGATCGCTAATTGGCAACAAAGGAGGATCAAGGAGCGCATGGACAAGATGTGAAACCGAATCGGCCCCGGCCGTTCACATCTTGTTGCCGGCACGATGCCTCACTGGCCGTGGCATGATCTCGCGTGCAGCTTCGGAGAATCTATCGGGGGCCGATAGGCGATGCGATTCAAAAGACGCTAACGGCTTGAGCTATTGCTGCGAAGTGACAGGTTGATGCGGCCAGAACGAACGCGTGCCAAATCGCGTTGTGATAGCGTAGCTTTTCCCACAAATGAAAGGCAATGCCGATGGTGTAGAGACAGCCGCCAGCCGCAAGTAACAGCAGTACTTGAGGTGAAATGGACAACGCCAGGGGATCCAGCGCAAGGATGCCGGACCACCCCAAGGCGACGTAAAGAACGTAGGATGTTTTCACGAACTGCTCTGGCCATACCAGCTTAGCCGCGGCTCCGAACAATGAGATGAGCCAAACAAATCCTAGTAGCCCGAAGCCCATACTCCCACCAATCTTGAGCATCGCAAAGGGCGTGTAGGTTCCAGCGATCTTCAAATAGATCGCTGCATGATCACAGCGCCGCAATATGGCTTTAAGTCTGGGCTTGTTGATCAGATGATATGCGGCCGAGAAGCCGAAAACCGCGACGAGTCCGACCCCATAGACCGTCAAACTGACGAACGACAGCGATGGGAGATGCTGGAAGGCGAAGACAACGAGCCCTGTTGCTGCTGCGAGGCTAGCCATCACACCAATAACGTGAAGGGCGCCATCAGCAATGCGCTCGCCAAACGTGTATTTTGGAAACTTGTTGGGCATGGATCCGCATGCCTTGGGCGAGTTGCGGCAGAATCTGCTCTTGAACTTCGCTCTGCGCCAACCATGATGCAATTTCTCCGGCTAATTTAAGTAAACGACTGATGAGGATGGGGCTGTCACCGCGGGAACATGGCGCACCATCGCCGCATGATCGTCTCTGGTCGGGTGCGGCATCTTTAGGTGCCTAATCGGGGTGCCCTGCCACCTTGGCCTCGTTGCTCACATCGTTAACGCGAAGGAGGCGCCATGCGGCGCCCTCAAGTGTCATGAGCGGAAGTATGAAGGGCTCCGGCAGCGCAGGGATCGATCAAGTCCAGTCCAACACGCGACCAAACATACTGGGTTCATTTCTCGTGCCGCTTCGTTACAATGCGGAGCGCGCACGCCGACAACTCTGAGCCAAGTGAAGGGCTTAGAAGTTTCCCTTGGCAGCCTCAGCCAGGATCAGCTTGTCCAGCGTCAGATCCGAGACCGCCTTGCGAAGCCTCAGGTTTTCTTGCTCAAGCTCCTTCATTCGCCGAACCTGACCGGTCTTCA
>CAZURR010000050.1:0-4378 GCA_964622715.1 uncultured Hyphomicrobium sp.
AAATCGCGACTCTGACCCTTAATCCGGCGGTTGATGTTTCGGTCACGGTGGAGCGTATCGAGCCGATCCACAAGCTTCGCTGCACATTGGCCGCACGCGAAGCGGGTGGCGGCGGCATCAATGTGGCACGTGTTATTCGCAGGCTCGATGGCGATGTTGTCGCGATCTACGCGACGGGTGGAATTATTGGCGAACTACTCAGAAAGCTCGTTGTTCGCGAATGCGTTCCGAGCGTGGCCGTGCCAATCGCAGAGGAATCGCGCGAGAATTTTGCCGCTTTTGAGAAAGAGAGCGGGCAACAATACCGCTTTGTTGTTCCTGGGCCCCGTCTATCCAAATCGGAATGGCGCGCGTGCCTCGACGCCTTGGCAACTCTTGATGCCAGACCAAAATTTGTAGTCGCAAGTGGAAGTCTACCGCCGGGCGTACCTGACACAGTTTACGGGGAGGTCGCCAAGGAGACCAAGGCCAAGAACGCGAAGTTCATCCTCGATAGCTCCGGAGCAGCGCTTAAGGCTGCTTTGGCGGAAGGCGTCTACCTGATAAAGCCTAATCTGCGCGAACTGCGCGCTCTCGTTGGCGAGCGCCTGGAAGGCAGAGCGGCGTGCATCGCAGCATGCCGCAAGTTAGTGAAGGCGAACCATGTGGAGGTCGTTGCCCTGACGCTCGGCGACCAGGGCGCCTTGTTGGTCACCTCGGAGCGAATGTGGTTTGCCAAAGCTGTCCCAGTTAAGCCCGTGAGCGCCATCGGTGCCGGCGATAGCTTTCTAGGTGCCTTAGTGTGGGCGCTGAGTTCAGGTCGCCGTCCTGAGGAGGCGCTTTGCTACGGTGTCGCTGCGGGTTCTTCGGCTTTGCTGACGCCGGGGACCGGTCTTTGCCAGCGAGAGGATGTCGAGCGCCTTGTTGGCGAGGTCAAGCATGAGGCCATCTGAGGCGCTCATTAGCGCAGGCATTCCGAAATGTGGGTTTCCACGTCCAGTCGATCAATCTCCATTCCCTTGAAATCACCGCGCGAGACAATGCCACAGATCTTACCATTCTCAACGATCCGGACATGATCCCTCTAATTGCTCAGCCGCTTCGGAACGCGGCCTCCGCCTCGCGCGCTAGCTCGTCCCCGCGACCTTGGTAGCGGGGAGAATAATGCAGCGTCACGAGCCGCTTGACGTTGGCCAGCCGCGCCAACGTGCCCGCTTGATGTGCAGTCAGATGCTGGCGCTCTGCAGCCCTCTTCTTCTCCGATTCCAAGAACCCAGCCTCAATGAATAGGATATCGGCATCATTTGCGAGCGAGACGACACGCGCGACATTCGCATCAGTAAAGGCACAGTCAACGACGTAGACGATCTTTCGCCCTGAGGTGATGCGCATGATCTCTTTCTTAAGCGCGCTGAGGGGAAGGCTTCGCGGCCGTTGCTCACGCGGACTGGCCCATGTGACCACAATAGGCGTTTCGTCCGGCCTGCCGCGAAGGATCGCCTCCTTGAAAGTGCCAAGCCAGGGGCCGACGGCGAGCCCCATCGCCTCCACTTTATTGCGCCAGATGTTGATGTGGGCGCGTTCCTCGAGCGCGAAAGCGAGCACAGGGATGCCGTGGTCGATCGTCGTGGCGCGGACCTTGAAGCCCGGCTCCACCAGCAGAACCCCTTCCTCGGCGATTGTGCTCGGCACGTCTGCACGCTCGAACGCCAGCCGGCCTGAGAACTGAACACACGTGAGACGTCCCTTCTCCTCCATTTCGGTGACGCGAAAGACGGGGTTACCTTCGTAGCCCGCCACAAGGTTCCATGTGTAGGCCTTGAGCTTGTGTTCGATCCCATCGATAAGCCCCGGTGGGCCGTAAAAGCTGACAACCTTGTCGCGACCGAGAAGGCACCTGAGCAGCACGTCGAAGCCGGCGAAATGATCCATGTGGCGATGGCTGACGAACACGTCGCTCACACGAAGCAGTTGGCGCGGCGACAGCGGCGAGAGGTCGCCGAGGTCAAGGAGCAGGGCACGTTGCTCGAACACAAGATTGACGTAGAGAGCCGGATCACCGAATGGATCGTTAATGAGATGAGGGTCGAAGTGCCGCGGCATGTCAACGGGTGCTCGCCGAATGGTTGGCCCCCAAAAGTATCAGTTCACCGCCTCTTCTGCGATTGCTCGCCTTCAGGCGAGCAAAGGCCGACACGCATCAGGGTAGTTTATGCAGGTTTTGCTGCAGGCTCTCCGCCCGTCACCCGTGAATCCTTTGCTGCATAGTGTGCCACGCATTCGCCCTCCCGCCCGCGAATAACACGGCGACCTTTGAGCGCACCATGCGTCTCCGTGACCACTGTGCACTGCGCCTCGGGCCCGGCACCGGCTTGGAAATAGATTACGACCCAGTCGTCGGTCTTGCCAAGTTCATGCGCCTTTTGGGTATTCGAGAACAGCGCCGTGAATTGCCAGTCGCCGCGCCGCGTGTGCAACACCGGTAGCCACGCCTCGCTGCGCGGGTTGAACCTCTTTGGCGCGATCTTCCGGAGCTGGCCGGTGGCGGCTTTCTCGGTGTACTCCCGGTCGACATCGAGCAGGAGCTTTATAGGTGGCGCGGGAGATCGAGTGAGCCCGTGGATGCGCCTGCGTCCCAGACGCTGGGCCAAGACCGCTCTGATGGCCGCAACCCGTCGCGCACCAATGCCAGGCACTTGTTCGAGACGACCATCATGTGCCGCGAGCTCTAAAGCCTCCAGGGTCTCGACGTGAAGCTCCTCATGGATGCGCTCGGCAAGTTCCGGCCCGATACCAGCTATCGTGCGAAAGAGCTGTTCAGGCTCCAGCGTCCCTGCCAGCCGATCGAGCTGCGCCCAATGGCCAGTCGTCACCATCTCGATAATGGCAGCGCCAATGCCGCGCCCGATACCAGGCAGTTCCACAAGACCTTGAAGCCCGGCTTTGCGAATGATTGCTGCGATAGGTTTTTCTAGAGAAACGATAGTACGTGCAGCACGACGGTAGGCAGAAACGCGATATCCATCGGCCTGCTGCTGCGCGAGAATGTCGGCCATTTCACCAAGTTTGGCGGCAACGGCCTCATTGGCAAGATCAGTCATTTTATCGTGCTGCCGCTCCGGCGGCGTCAAGAGCGGGTGCGGCCCGGTAAGCCCACCGTCTAGTTCTCGAAACTTATGGGACCGATTTGCAAATCCGGTTTCTCCCTCCATTAATGCCGATCGATCAAGGGATGGCGTCACATTATCGATCCGTCAACGCTTCCCCATTGACTTGCCTCAAGGACGCGGCGCCGCGGTCAAGTCTATTGGTGAGGCCAGATTGCGATTCGGTCGAGTAGACCTTGGCAGCGCACACGGTAGAGGCGCTTATTACCGGTCCGGCGACAGCTGACGCAGTGGCGGACCAGCATGGTCGCCGAGATCGCAATGCGGAGAATGAAGAATGAACGAGGTTGAACAAACTGAGCTTGAGATCTCGCCGGAGAGTGTGTGCTTCGTCATTATCAAGGCCCGGGAGTTTGACGTGAAGGACGCTGTGTCCGAGCCCGATCCAGGATCTAATCCGACGGACGACAAGATGACTGCTGTTCTTGAGGACCACAAGGATGACCCTGTGGTCCAGGAGTTGACCTCATTCATCGGAGCGATGAGCGTGGACAAGCAGATCGAGCTTGTGGCGTTGGCATGGCTTGGCCGGGGCGACTACTCGGCCGATGACTGGCCCAGCGTTCGGGAAGAAGCGGCGCGCGCTCATAACGAGAATACGGCTAGCTATCTCCTCGGGATTCCAATGCTCGGCGACTTCCTCGAAGAGGGATTGGCAATGCTCGGGTATTCCTGTGAGCCGTTCGAGATTAACCGGCTTTAACAAATGAAGGTGTGTTCCTCCAATTGTTGACAAGTTTTGCGCGTGTCGAACTGCGTCGTCTTGGCATTTCACAAGGCGGCCAGGCCATCCGAGAAAGGTGGTTGAACATGAAGAAAAGAGACATTCCTGGCGCGGTGCCGCGCAGTGACATCATAAAATCGCGTCTCGTCAAGCAACACCGGCACGATCCTTACAAGGCACGCAGTAAGCTGCGCGAGCCCTGCGTCTGCCCACAGTGTGATGCGGTCTTTCACGACGGCCGCTGGCAGTGGGTGGACGAGGTCCCTGATGGCGCGCACAAGGAAGTCTGCCCTGCTTGCCACGGTAGCAATGACAAGTACCCGGCCGGGGAGATCACCCTAAGTGGAGATTTCTTGAAGACACATCATGAGGAGATCCTCGCACTCGTGCGCAACACGCAGGAACTGCAGAATGCGGAGCACCCCTTATCTCGCATCATGGACATCGCCGAATCCGACGAGAAGACGGTGGTGACAACGACGGATATCCACTTGCCCCGGCGGCTCGG
>CAZURR010000050.1:4478-19317 GCA_964622715.1 uncultured Hyphomicrobium sp.
GCGCTCAAGCGCCTGTTTCGCTATGTCTTTGGCACGGTCCAATGAGCCTGCGATCGTCATGAAATGTACGCCGGTGCCCCGTTTGAAACCGGCGGGGGTAAGCGGGATGATCCCCTCGATGGCTTCTCCGGGCGTGAACAACATGTCTGCGAAGAGCGACAGCACGTCGCGAAACGGTCTTGGCGGCACATCGAACCTGTCCCGCTGCATGATCACGATTTCCGAATTTGACACGGCACCACCTAATCGGTTCGCAAATGTCATCGGAATGGAGACACCGCCCCACCGGCCATTGCATTCGATCCAGTGCAGCTTCGCTGCGTCATAGCTGTTGCCGGCGAAGACCGAGTCGAAACTACAACGGCCAAAGTAGCCAAGGTCCTGAAAGAGGATGGCAAGACAGGTTGCCCCGTGGGCAAGCCGCTCTCGCCATTCTGAGGTCAGATGGGCCCTTGTCGCGCCAACGAACTCGCCCTCCTCACCCTCGACGATTTGCTCAAACAAGCCTTCTACAATTGGCAGACCTTCCACCCGATTCGGAATCCAAACTTGCACCGAGGGACTTGAGACGATGGGGCTTTCCCATACTTCTGCCATGAGCGGGAAATGCCAGCCCGAACCGAAGGACCTGAGCAGACGGATAATCCGCGATCTCAGTTCCGGCAAATGCGCGTCCCGCATGTCCTGGCGGGCGAGTACCAGGTTCCCCGCAGAACCTGAACTGTTCGGGACCTTGATCACCACTCGTTGACCGTCGCGTGCCATATCTCGCACGCGCGATGCGAGCGCAGCCGGACCGAATGCAGAGCACGATGGTGGATGGGCTTCATCACCGAAGAGCTCCCTCACTCGCTCGGCGAACCAGAGCTTATCATTGACCCGCCTAGAAAGCCGCGGCGGCGGAGCTGCAACGAGAACCGAGACACCCGAGGCTTCAGCAATTCTCCGGGCCAGATTCCAGACATGGCCAGTCGCGACATTGGGGACGATCGAAAGGCGCCCCGCCCCCCGGGCCACTTCGGCGATATGCCGCAGGATCTCCCCCTGCTCGGCACATCGGCGCGGCATCGGGCATTTTTGGCCGGGCCTTGGATTCTTAGCAATCAGCACGTCCAACCTCCCGATGCCAAGAAGGCCGGTGAGATAGGTTTCGAAATCGGGGCATTGGTCGCCGCTAAGAACCAGCATATCATTGCCGTCAGCTAGCAGCGCGAGGCGATATTCGAACGGCCATTCTTCTGGCGTTCCCGAAAGAACGAGTTCGCTCCGATCCTCGATGAGCAGCGCCGGGCCGGACTCCAGACCGCTGCGCACGCGCGGTCCGAAATGCGCGACTGAGGACAAATCGGGCTCGTCCGCGATCCGTTTTTGCGCCAAGGACTTCAACTGGGCCAGCTCGGCTCGCGAGACATTAACGTCAATCTTCTCAACAATCGGGATGGGCACGCGCATTGCCGGCTTGTTCCGAACTGGCTGACAAATGAAACCTTTCTTCCAGGTTCTCAGACTATGTCGCCGCTCCGCTAGACATGTTGATCAGGATCATGACCTCCTGGCGCCACATGCGTCATTAATTCTGGAGATCGGAAGGAAGGACCATGTGCCGGCTATACGCCTTACGCGCGAATGAGCCTACTCGCGTCGAATGCAGTCTTGTCCGGGCACAGAATGCGCTGATGGAGCAGAGCCGGGGCGATCGCGAGGGTCTGGTCCACGGTCACGGATGGGGCGTGGCGGACTACCCTGATAGCGTTCCGATGGTCGAGAAAAAAACCTGGGCCGCCTATCACGGTGAGCATTTCCAGAAGAAGGCGTCGCGGGTTTATGCTCACACGGTGGTCGCTCATGTCCGGCGGGCAACCGTAGGGCCCCCATCCTTCGAAAATACCCATCCTTTCGTCCATGGTCGGTGGATATTCGCGCATAACGGGACGGTGCCTCATTTCGACCAAGTGCGCGAACGGTTGCTCGAGGCGATGGACTCCACCCATCGCGATAGCATCCTTGGCGAAACCGACAGCGAGCACGTGTTCTACTACCTTCTGACATTGTGCACTCGGCGCCCCGAATTGGATCTCTTGGAGAGTATGCGCCACGGCTTGCGGCGCATTGTCGACTGGTGCCATGAAATCGATCCCGTTGCTCCGGTTGCGCTCAATATCGTGCTCACCGATGGTCAACATCTCGTCGGCTCGAGGATCAATCGCAGCTTGTGGTTCCTCGAGCGGGACCATACTTTCGTTTGCCCTATCTGCGGCAAGCCGCATGTCCACCATGAACCGGGCATAGGCTATCGCTCGGTTGAAGTAGCGTCTGAGGCGTTGACAGATGAGAAGGACTGGAAAGGCGTTCCGAACGGAACTGTCTACACGGTGGACCCCGACTTCGGCCTGCGGTTTGAAACCCTTCATCTGACGCGAAGCGAGTACCGGAAGTCCATGCTGCCGCGTAGAGACTGACGGTCACCACTCAAGACGACCTACATTTTACCCGGGCGGCCCTGTGAGAACAGACTGCAATAGTCAGGAGACGCTATGCGGGTCAGCCCTTGATACATATGAGCGGGCGCAGTCGGGCAACGCGCCGTGCTAGCCCCGCATGCTCCGCCGCTGCAACCACCGCTCCCACGTCCTTGTAGGCGCCGGGCGCCTCCTCTGCGACGCCACGATTGGAAGGGCTGCGGATCAGGATGCCTTGCGCCCTAAGCTCATCGAGGATCATGCGGCCGCTCCAGCGCTTCAACGCAGCATGACGGGACATGGCGCGGCCAGCGCCATGACACGCCGATGAGAAAGCCTTCTCCTCGCTACTCGCAGTGCCCGCGAGAATATAGGAGCTGGTGCCCATGCTGCCGCCGATGAGAACAGGCTGCCCGATGGAACGCAAGGCCTCCGGCAAGCTCGGGTGCCCTGGGCCAAATGCACGGGTTGCACCTTTTCGATGCACGAAGAGCCCGCGTGGCGTACCGTTGGCCGAGTGCGGCTCGACCTTGCAGGTATTGTGTGAGACATCATAGAGCAGCTCAAGGTCGCACGCGGGAAAGGAGTGACGAAAGACACGACGCGCGTAATGGCCAAGGATCTCGCGGTTCGCCAAGGCGCAATTGATCCCCGCTCGCATAGCTCCGAGATAGCGCTGCCCCACTTCCGAGTTGATCGGCGCGCAAGCCAGCTCGCGGTCAGGAAGCTCGATCCCCGCTGCCTCTGCACTGACGACCATTTCTTTTAGAAACTCGGTTCCAATCTGATGACCGAGACCGCGCGAGCCACAGTGGATGGTGACGACAGCCTCGTCCTGCTTGAGGCCGAAGGCCTCGGCTGCTGCGGCGTCATAGATCTCCGTGATCCCTTGGACCTCGAGATAGTGATTTCCCGAACCCAGCGTACCCATCTCGCGGCGTTGGCGCTCCTTAGCGCGCTTCGAGACATGCTCGGGCAGCGCTCCGGCTATAGCGCCTTCTTCCTCGATGCGCTGCAGATCGCGGGTTTCTCCCCAACCCTGTTCGACAGCCCAGCGGGCGCCCCCCGCCAGCATGGCATCCATTTGAGCAACGTCGAGTGAGATTGACCCCTTGCTGCCGACACCGGCAGGGATCGCCCGAAAAAGCTCGTCGGCAAGGGGCCTCTGCTCGGCGAGAACGTTGGCAACGGGGAGGCCGGTCAGCATTGTGCGCACGCCGCAGGAGATATCGAACCCAACGCCGCCTGCCGAGACGACGCCGCCTTCATTGGGATCAAAGGCCGCGACCCCGCCGATGGGAAATCCGTAGCCCCAGTGAGCATCAGGCATCGCATATGACGCACGCACGATGCCAGGCAATGCCGCGACGTTAGAGGCTTGCTCGTAGACCTTGTCGTCGATGTCGCGGATCAGACTTTCGTCGGCATAGATGATCACTGGCACGCGCATCGCGCCGTGCGGCTCGATGCGCCAAGTCGTCGAGTCCACTTGAGCAAGGCGGGTGAGATCCATAACCCGGCTCCTTTTATACGTCGACGATGCAGGCGGCCGACCACACGCCGTCTGGTTTCTTCAGGACTTTGAGTGCCGTATAGGTGGCGCCTTTGGGTTCGCAGGCCGGCGCATGCCGCTCAACGTCGACCGGCTCGCCCCATAATGTGCCTTCGAGCCTTGTCCCTTCGATGCGTACCGAGAAGCGGGAAAACAGCATATTGCGAACGGCCATCTCGTAAATAATGGCGTTGAGCCACTCGACGAACAAAAGCTCAATGTCAGGGGCCTCACACCGAACATCGATGCGGTCTCGTTCGGCAACTTTCGCCTCAGTCACAACGCGAGTGAGCGCCTCGGCCGCCTGCTCGAAGGCCTGCGACGGTGTCGCGCCCCAGCCGCGCACTCCCACATCGGCATCGTGGGCAAAATGTTCCGATCCAGCCGTTACTGTGGGCGCGCTGGGAAGGGTCATGCGCAGTCCCCCCTATTTCGCGGGCGGTCTCAAGTTAGACCGGCTAGGACGCCAGCCGACAGGCCAATGCTCAGTCCAGAACGAAGGAGATCTTTGCGTTGATGCGGTAGTTCTTCAGCTTGCCATCCTCGACGTTGGCCTCGAAGTTGTCGATCCAGATTGACTTCACGTTGTGCACCGTTTTTGAAGCGGTAGTAACGGCTTCTTGTGCCGCATCCTCCCAGCTCTTGTTGGATTCCGCCAGAACTTCGATGACTTTAAGCATAGACATCCTAACCTCCTGATCGCCGGCTCGCGACATTGCGGCCGCCACTGATCTGGGTACGAAGCCGCTAGCCAAAGTGCTATGACCCACATCAATGGACAGGGTGAGCGAGGCCGTTATGTTTCGGAAGCCCCCATGGGGTTCGAGAGCAGCCCTGCGAAGGTTTATGGAGCGTTTCGATGGCAGCAGCAGCGTCAAGCAATCCCGGCCAGAGCAGCAGCGGCCAAGCGACAGCGGAGGACATTAGGCGCATCATCGGCGACATCGATGATCCCAAGGTGGTCGAAATCCTGGACTTAGAGCCGACCATCGTAGATTTGGAGGAGGCGGTTGTCGCAGCTACGGGCGACGTGGACATTCTTGGAAAAGAGGGGCACCAGCTGAGCGCGGTTGCTTACCAGATTGTTGAGATCTTGACGGCGGGCGAGGAGGAGCCGCGCTAGTCGACCCTCAGAAACGGGTAGCTCCGAAGATCTTCACGGGTCCAGATCGACAGCCCTGCGCGATTTCCTGCGGTCTCAATATCGATCACATAGTCTGGATCGGCAAAATCAATGCGGCCCGGCCGCCCGATTTCGGCAAGCCTGTTGAGCAGTGCCGTGTCCAGAAGCTTCTCCTCCGAAAGTGATCTGAGCTGATCGCCGAAACCACGCCGGTGAAAGCGAATGTGAAACGTTTGACCGGCCATCCGACCGGCCCAGCCGAGAATGGCAGTCAACGCATTTGTCTCGAACTCTTCCTTCGTCGCGAAGTCGAACGTCACGTGAGCGGGTACCAAGCGAGAGAGGTCGTTGAAAAGGCTCATGTCATCGCGCATCATTTCGGCCAGCGCTGCTAAGAGCGCATCGGCGTCGGGGACCCTCATCACCAGGACATTATGGAACTCGGTGCCTTCGACTGTTCCAAATTGCCTCAGTCTTTGGCGGGCGTGGCGATAACCGCAGCTATCATTGACGGTAACGATAACATTCCAATCCTTCATCTTTCGGACCGCTGAGTTGCACTAAGATACCACCAAGACATCACTGCGCATTTTCTTAAAGGAGTGGACGGAATTTTGCTGCCCCGGATCCAAGAATGCGTGCGATTGTTATTTGATGGGAACTTCTGACTGCGATAGTGCCCTTCTGGATCAACTAAACGAGGGCAGTTCGATCGTGCATCGCGATGTCTCGATGACGGAAAGCCGTCGCCCAACCCTTGCGGCCAAGGTCGAGTTCCTCGGCCGGGCGGCAGCATACCCAGAGCATGTCCACGAGGTGATCTGCCGCGAGACCCACATGTCCTGGGTCTTTCTCGCCGGAGACAAGGTCTTCAAGCTCAAGAAGCCGGTCCGGTTCTCCTATCTCGACTTCTCCACGCTCGCGCGCCGCCAGGCGATGTGCCGGGCTGAGCTGCGGCTGAACCGGCGGCTCGCTCCGGATATTTATCTCGACGTCGTGCCGTTGGTCCTGTCTGCTCAAGGCCTTTCGATCGGCGGTCCGGGAGAGGCCGTCGACTGGCTCGTCGTCATGCGCCGCCTTGAAGAGCATTGGGCGCTCGATCGCGCAATCGAGGAGGGCAGAGTCAAAGCCTCCCAACTCGATCGGCTGGTGACAACGCTCGGCAAATTCTACAGGCATGCGGCGCGCCCCTTCTTGTCGCCTGCCGCACAGCTCAACGAATGGCATTACAATATCTCCCGGGACTGTCGTGTCTTGCTTGATCTGCGCCTCGATCTGCCGGCAGGGCTGGTCAGAACTATCGAACGTGTACAACGCCGGTTTCTTGAAAAGCGCGCCGGGACTCTCATTCAGCGGGTCCGCGATCGCCGCATTGTGGACGGACACGGCGATTTGCGCCCGGAACACATCTGGCTCACCGACGGCATCAAGATTATCGACTGCTTGGAATTTAATCCTCGCTTGCGGATGGTCGATCCATTCGATGAGATCGCCTACCTGAGCCTCGAATGCGAACGGCTCGGTGCCACCTGGATTGGAGATTACGTCCGGCGCGGTGTCGCACGTGCGTTGCACGATGATCCCAGACGTGAACTGTTCCTCTTCTACCGCTGCCACCGCGCCGCGCTGCGCGCGCGTCTCGCGGTCGCGCACCTCTTGGAGCCGAACCCGCGGACACCGGAGAAATGGCCGCGTCGTGCTCGTGCCTACTTGAGGATCGCGGCAAGGGATGCGGTGCACCTTGAACGGCTTCTCAGAACACCAACAGGTCGGTGAGTGGGCGCCCTTCGTGGAGCCGCGCGATTGCCTCGGCAAAAAGCGGCGCAGAAGGGAGAATATCGAGCTTATCCCGCGTCGCACCGGGCGGAAGCCGAAAGGGCGGAACCGAATCGGTGACGACGACCCGCTCGAGGGCGGGATCGGCGAGCGCCTCAGCGGCGCCTTCCATGAAGAGACCGTGCGCTGTCAGTGCAATCACCCTGCGCGCCCCTGCGGATCGCGCCGCACGGCCCGCGCGCACGAGTGTGCCCCCGGTGCTGATCAAATCATCGATGAGGAGCGCGGTTGCTCCGGCCACATCGCCGACGAAGAGATCGCCGGTTACGACGCCGGCGCTGCGATGCTTGTCGGCGAACGCCTTGCCGATGGGTCGGCCGCGGGCCGCCTCCAGGGTCTCACGGAACAGCTCCGCCCGTTTAGCGCCGCCGGTATCCGGGGAAACGACGCAGAGGTTCTCGTCCTTCAGCTTACTTGCATATTCGATGAACAGCGGAGTTGCCGTCAGCGACACGGTCCGACAGCGGAAGGCGTTCTCAAAGGCCACCGGGTTGTGCACCTCGAGGGTCACGACGGTATCGGTCCCTAGCGCCTCGAACATGGCTGCGACGTATTGCGTCGTCACGGGATCGTTCGCCTTGGTGCGGCGATCTTTGCGTGCGTAACAGAGATAGGGCACCACGGCCGTCACGCGGGCTGCGCCCGCATTCTTGAGTGCACCAATGAAGAACAAGAGCCGGCAGAGCTTGTCGTTAGCACTTGCCTCCGGTCCGCTGTGCAAGCTCTGGATGACGAAGACGTCGGCGTCGCCGACAGGGTCTAGCGGGCGCGCCTTGTGTTCGCCGTCCTCAAACTCGCGCTCCTCGTGGGCGCAGAGCGGCCGTCCTAACCGTTTAGCAATGGCGCTACCTAGCTCGGCGGTGGCGTTGAGTGCAAACAGCCGCATGCGGTCACCTTGCGGGAGGCGCGGCCGGGCACCATGCGGACTCCAGAGCTGAGATTCACCCATCGTTGGTTCTCTTCCCGGAGGGGGGCACGCCTGAGAAACCGTCGATAATTACTCGGGCCTAAAGGCTACAGGCCATATTCGGGTCTTTGCGGGCTTAAGCGTTGATGCGCATCAATTTTGCAGCTGAACGCGTCGAACAATACGTGAAAGCGACCAACCTGCGCCAGTGTTCCGTGGCCAGGGCATTGATCTCGATCATGCCTTCCAGCGCGCCGTTGAGATAAGAGGTTTCGTGAAAGTCATCGAGCACAAGAATCTGAGGACCACGCCATGAGCAAGCGCTCTGCGAAACGTGCGTTTCAGCTGGATCTCCCCGAACTGGAGTCTCCGATCAACATAGATGCAATGACAGGGATGGCACATTCGGCACTCACGGCTATGGCCGAGTTTAACGGGCAGCTCTTTGAGCGCGCCGCCGCCTTCAACACGGAATGGACAGAGTTCCTCACCCGACGCTTCAATGAGGACGTTGCATTGCCGCAGCGTCTGACAGAGTGCAAGAGTGCTGAGGAGGCACAAGAAATCTACGTTGATTTTTGGACAATGGCTCTGAGGGAATATCAGGAAGAGTTCTGCCGTCTTGCACAATTGGGTCAACCTGCCACTCGAGAAGCCGCGTCCAATGTGCAGAAGCATGCCAACGCAATAACCCACGAGGCCCGGCTCAACTGAGTGATGCGCTCAGCAATCGTATGGAGTTGCCCACTCCGGGCCGAAGCTGATGGCGACCCCGCTGACGTCCGACATAGTGTCAACCAGGCCGCAAGCTGAGACCGGAAAGACTGTCACCCTTTTTCTCTCAGGCGACGTCATGACGGGGCGAGGGGTCGACCAGGTGTTGCCCCATCCCTGTGATCCGCAAATCTACGAGTCCTATGCGAAGTCGGCCAGTGACTACGTGAAGCTCGCCGAGCAAGCCAATGGTCCAATCCAGAGGCCTATGGCGTTCGCTGACGTGTGGGGTGATGCGCTTGCTGAACTTGATCGAAGGCGGCCCGACGCTCGTATCATCAATCTCGAGACGGCGGTGACTCAATGTGCTGAGCCCGAGCCAAAGGGCATCAACTACAGAATGAACCCAGCGAATGCTGGCGTCATTACTGCGGCCGGCATTGACTGCTGCGTGCTAGCCAACAACCATGTCCTCGATTGGGGGCGTTCGGGGTTGCTCGAGGGGCTGCGTGCCCTTGAGCAAACCGGCACACTTTATGCGGGTGCCGGTCGAGACAGCTTTTCCGCCGCCGCTCCGGCCGTCCTCGTGATTCCCGAGAAGGTTCGCGTGCTCGTGTTTGCATTTGCATGCCCCAGTGCCGGCGTTCCGCACAATTGGGCCGCTGCCCCGGCCACGCCCGGGGTCAATATTGTCCCCTTGCTATCGCATCGAGCCGCCAACCTAATCGGCGAGAGGGTCCGCTCGGTTGCTGGACCGCAGGACATCGTGGTTGCTTCGATTCATTGGGGCGACAACTGGGGTTACGACGTCCCGAGAGAGCAGGTGTCGTTCGCCCATCGGCTGGTGGAGGCCTCGGGCGTCGACATCGTCTATGGGCATTCCTCGCACCACGCTAAGGGGATCGACGTGCACCGCGGGAAGCTCATTCTATATGGTTGCGGTGATTTCATTGACGATTACGAGGGGATTACCGGCTACGAGGAATTTCGCGATGATTTGGTGTTGATGTACTTCCCGACGTTACGGGCCGCCGATGGCACGCTCGTTAGCCTCGAAATGGTTCCGCTTCAGATCCGCAACATGCGCCTTCACCGCGCGTCGCGTGTCGATGCGGAATGGCTCGCATCCACTTTGGATCGCGAGGGCAAAGCATTCGGAACTGGCATTCGGCTCAGCTCGGACGACGTGCTGCGGCTCGAATGGCAGTGAGAGATTTGTATCGCGTGGCTTCTAACGCGGCTTCTAAGGGGCTTCTTGATCCAGGTCAGGGACGGGGATCGGGGGACGGGTAGACTGCTCCATCCGCCGATCAGCATAAGGGCGCGACGCGTGGCTGAATTCTCGCCGACCCAAGAGATTGAAATCCTGCCCCGCAGGCTTCCCGGATTGCTCACTGTTCCGGAGGGAGCAAATGGCATTGTGGTCTTTGCGCACGGAAGCGGCTCGAGCCGGTTGAGCCCGCGCAACACGCGCGTCTCTCGGGCGCTCAATGACACAGGGCTCGCAACGCTGCTTTTCGATCTCCTGCTATTGGATGAGGCCGAAGATCGGGGCAACGTCTTCGATATCCCCCTGCTCGCGAGCCGGCTTGAAGAGGCGCTGGACTGGCTGAAGGGTGAGGAGATCCTTACGGCGCTTGCTGTCGGCCTCTTCGGTTCGAGTACGGGCGCAGCCGCGGCATTGGTGGCAGCTGCTCGCCGGCCCGAACGGGTCCTGGCCGTCGTCTCCCGTGGCGGGAGACCGGATCTTGCCAAGGGCGCGTTGGCCAGCGTGAAAGCGCCCACGCTCCTCATTGTGGGCGGCCGCGACGACGTCGTGATCGAGCTCAACGAACGCGCAATGGCCGCCCTCAACTGTGAAAAGCGCCTCGACATCGTTCCTGGTGCAACGCACCTGTTTGAGGAACCGGGTACGCTCGACGAAGTCATTTCGCTTGCGACTGGCTGGTTCGTGCGATTCTTAGGAAAGGGTTCCGAATTATGAGACCCATGATTTTCGAGAACCGAAGGCAAGCCGGTCAGCTTTTGGCCTTAGAGGTTGAGCGGCGCGGCTATGCCAATCCAATCGTCATAGGCTTGCCGCGCGGCGGTGTTCCTGTTGCGGCAGAAGTGGCAGCTCGGCTCAAGGCGCCTCTTGATCTTATTCTCGTGCGTAAGATTGGAGCCCCGATGCAGCCAGAGCTTGCGATCGGCGCAGTGGTCGATGGCGGTGCGCCTGAGATCGTGCGCAACGAGGAACTCGTTCGCGCGGTCGGGATCACAGATGATGAATTCAAAGAGCTAGCAAAGCACCAGCTCAAGATTATCGAGGAGCGCCGCAAGCTATGGCTAGCCGGCCGGCCGCCCATTCCATTTAAGGACAAGACAGTCATCATCGTCGACGACGGAATCGCGACGGGCGCGACGGTGCGAGTGTCCGTGCATGCCGTGAAGAAACAAGATCCGAAACTCGTGGTTGTTGCGACCCCCGTTGCGCCGCCCGAGACCGTCGAGGCATTGCGGCGCGAAGCCGATGACGTGGTCTGCTTGGAGGCGCCCGACTATCTCGGTGCAATTGGCTTGTTCTATCGGGATTTCACGCCGGTGAGCGACGCCGAAGTATCGAGTATCCTTGAGAGGACGTCTGCTGAGGCAGTCCGGGCGAACACCGTTGACTAGCAATTGGGTTGACGGCGCAAGGACTAAAGCAGCGGTGAGGGGTCGGGCTGGTGGCGCTGAACCCTGCTCCCGAACCGCTAAACGTAAGCGGCCAATGGTCGCTCAATTTGATTTGACCGGGTCAACCCATACCTCGGTGAGAATGATGAGAATCAGATTGCGTATCAAGAAACGAGGCACCCTTTTGTACGAAGGCGTGCACGAGGTCATCGATCAAGACAGTTTTGGAGCGGCATTTGCTGATGTCTGGCGCACCATGCGCGAGAAGCAGTTGCAGAAAACCACAAGCGTTGGCGAGCTCATGGACATTCTGAATGATGAGATGTTCGAACAATTGCAGGGTGCCGAAGTCAGCATTCAGAAAGCCTGACATGGCAGCGGCAACATTGCTCGACAATTGCGTTAACGGCCAAAGGGCCGCACGTGCCATGGACCTCGCTCGCGCGCGCGCTGTGGGAAGTGGTTGAGCCCTGATCTCCTCTACGAACGCAACGTCACGCCAATGGGGCACTAGGAACAGGGCAGTAGCAAGATGAGAGGTAGCCCCAATGACCCATAAACAGATTCTGTTCCGCTCGGCAGCTCGAGAGAAAATCCTGAACGGCGCCACGCTCTTGGCGGACGCCATCCGCATCACGCTGGGCCCCAAATCGAAGTCGGTCCTCATTCAGAAAACCTGGGGCGCCCCAATCGTCTGCAATGACGGAGTGACGATCGCCAAGGAGTTCAGCCTGAAGGACGCCGATGAGAATCTTGGGGCCCAAATGCTGCGCCAAGCCGCAGAAAGGACCGGCGAGAGCGTTGGCGACGGCACCAGCACATCGACCATTTTGGCCCACGCCATCCTCGCCGATGGTGTGCGTAATGTCGTGGCTGGAGCGAGTGCGATCGATCTCAAGCGCGGTCTCGATCGAGGCACGAAGGCTGCGGTTAATGCGCTGAAGGCATTGTCGCGTCCGGTGAGAGAGCGCAAGGAAAAGGCACAGGTCGGAACGGTCTCGGCGCACAACGATGCAGCGATCGGCGAGCTCGTAGCCGAGGCCATGGAGAAGGTCGGCAACGAAGGTGTCATCACCGTCGAGGAGTCGAAGACCACAGAGACGACACTCGATGTTGTCGAGGGCATGCAGTTCGACCGCGGCTTTATCTCTCCCTACTTCGTCACGAATGCCGAGAAGATGGAGGCCGTGCTCGAGGATCCCCGTATCCTCATCTACGACAAGAAGATCAGTTCTCTTAAGGATCTCATTCCTCTGCTCGAGCAGATTGCCAAGGCGGCTTCGCCCTTACTGGTGGTCGCCGAGGAGGTCGATGGGGAAGCCCTCGCGACGCTCATCGTCAATCAGCTACGCGGTGTCCTCAAGAGCTGTGCCGTAAAGGCACCGGGGTTTGGTGACCGGCGCAAGGCGATACTACAGGACATCACAGTGTTGACCGGCGGTCAGGTGGTTTCTGAAGAACTCGGCCTGAAGCTTGAGGGGGTGAGTCTCGATCAGTTGGGCCGAGCCAAGCGCGTTGTGGTCGACAAAGACAACACGACGATCATCGGCGGCGGCGGCGAACGCTCGGCGATCGAGGGACGCATCCAGCAAATCCGGCGCGAGATCGAGAACTCGACGAGCGACTATGACAAGGAGAAGCTGCAGGAACGATTGGCAAAGCTCGCCGGCGGGGTCGCTGTGATTCGCGTCGGCGCTCCATCGGAACCCGAGATGAAATCGAGAAAGGAGGCACTTGACGATGCCATCAGCGCGACCAAGGCCGCGGTCGCGGAAGGTATCGTGGCTGGGGGCGGACTGCCCCTTCTGCGATGCATGGATGCGGTTGCCAAAGAGGAGCAGGCCTCTGAGGGGGACGAACGCACGGGTTTGCAGATTCTCAAGCGTTCGCTTTCCTCGCCGGCCCGCCAGATTGCAGAGAACTCGGCAGTGGATGGGGGCGTTGTCGTGGCCCGCATGCTGGAAGGCAAGGGAAATTATGGGTTTGATGCCGCGCGCAACGAGTACGTTGATCTTGTCGAGCAGGGCATCGTAGACCCGACCAAGGTGGTACGCGTCGCGCTGGAGAATGCCGTCTCAGTCGCGAGCGTCCTCTTGCTCACCGAAGCGACCATGACCGAAATTCCGGAGACCAAGAAGGAAACTGCGGCGACTGACCTGCCCCTTTGACCTCGCGTCGGGAGACGAACCCGAAAAAATGATGGGTCACACGCGTCTCAGAGCCGTTCCGCCGCATCACCTTCGACCCGCGCCGTGATCGCGACATAAGACAGCGCAGGACTTGCCTGGCGGCACTTGGCGGACAACCTGCACATCTCCGAGAATGTCTGCTTCTGGGGGTAAGACGGGCGTTAGCTGCTCCGGTCGACAGAAAAGCGGCTCTTCTCCAGATTCGCCGCTCTATCTTCTTTAGCCTTCGGGCTTGCGCCTCTTCCTTGCAATCGTGGCCCTCGTGAAGGCTCAAAAAGCCGTATCTGAACATGGACCACTTCGCCGTAGACAGCTCACAACGGAGATTCGCCGACGGTCCACTGAAACGGCGGTTTTTTAGTGGAGCCAACCATAAGGAGAAAGCTCATGTCGCGATCAGGCGCACAGCTGGCTCCCTTTCGTCAGTCAGCCGCAAGCACTCAAAGGGAAACCGCTGCTTCTCACATGGTCACGCGTGTACCGCGCGCCATCAAAGGCGCCCTAGTATCTGACGTCATCCGCTCCCTCCGTGGACAGAAATTCGAGTCTGCAGATACCGTTTTTGTGACCGATGCTGAAGGTAGGCTCGAAGGCATCGTGCGGATCAACGACTTGTTTGCAGATGGGGACCGCCGGATCGACGAGATCCTAGTACCCCGGCACGAAGCTGTGATGCCGGGGGATGATCAGGAGCAGATTGCCGTTCTTGCCACACAGTTCGACATGATCGCCGTCCCGGTCGTGGACGAGAATGAAAGGCTCATCGGTGCGGTACCTCCCGAAGCCCTAATGAAGATCCTGCGTGCCGAGCATATGGAGGATCTGCAACGTTTAGCTGGTATCACACCTCATGAGCGTGGACCCGAAGTTGCCTTGGATGCCCCTTTGCACGACCGATTCCGTCGCCGTCTTCCTTGGCTGGTCTTTGGCTTGGCAGCATCGTCTCTTGTAATCTTCGTGATGACGGGATTTGAGCGGACGATTTCAGCTAATGTTGCTGTCGCTTTCTTTGTACCGGCACTCGTTTATATCGCTGGCGCGATCGGGACGCAGGCCGTCTCTGTGGCCGTCCGCGGATTGTCTGGGGTCACCATCCCTCTTGGCGTCCTGCTTCGCGACGAGATGTTGATCGGCGCAGCAATAGGCGCATCGCTCGGAGTGATATCAACTGTTGCGGTTTTCATCGTCTACGGTGACTGGGCCCTAGCATTGGCCGTCGGGCTTGCCGTGCTTGGCGGTGGGGCGCTTTCAGCGCTTGTTGGTTTTGGACTGCCCTGGCTCTTTCAGCGCATCGGCTCGGATCCCGCCTTGGGAAGCGGTCCAATATGCACACTCATCCAGGACGCTGCGACCCTGTCCATCTACTTCGTGCTGGTGAAGGTTCTGATCATGTGAAGTCCG
>CAZURR010000051.1:0-19031 GCA_964622715.1 uncultured Hyphomicrobium sp.
AACTCCTCTCACCGGCAGCAAACATAGTGGCCCAGTTTTAGGGGGGAAGGACAACCCTGCTCGTCCGCCATCTAATTCCAGACAACAAGCAAAGCGTACAAATCCGTATTTGTGCAGATCTGAGTTCGGTGCTCAACGTCGAAGGCAGGTCTGAGTTGTATTTCACGCTAGGCTGACAATCTGTGCGGTGGCGCGAGTAACATCAATCCACGCCGAAGCCAGATCGCCGACCTGCGCTAATCCCTGCGCCAAAGCGTGACAAGAGGCTCACGATCGAAGCGCCCACCGACACCATCGAGAAATTCTTTCGCGAATGAGTGCGCCCAGCGCTCGGATCATCTGTATGCGCTCCAGTTCGCCTCCAACATAGCGAAAGCGTGGACAGCGCGACCGCAACTCAGCAACGGAGCGAGCGAAGCGGTAAACTCCTGCGTGCGTGGCTAGGGCAGCGGCCTGGAAGCCCGGATCTCCGTCGGACCACCGTGTGTTCAACTTGGATAGTATGGGAGGGCACAATGCCTAGCAAAGACCAAAAGGACAAACTTCTTCTCAAAATTAGGCGGCGGCTAACGCGCCTAATACATCAAGCCGCGGTCTCAAACTCACACTTGGCGCTCGAACTCGCTAAGTATCGATGGGATATACAATGGTGGAATGAGTTGCCGAGTGAGCTGAAGAAAACTCCATTCTCACGAGCAATTGGACTTTGCCCCGCCCCCCCAGATGCGATGGTCATTATAGATCTTGTTCTCTCGGAGTTTAAGAAGCTAACCCCCGACAAAATGCAGCTAGTTATCAACGTCCTGGATAATGAATTGCCCAGCAGACCCAAATCCGGGCAGCCTCGCAAAGCGCTCTACAATATCGATTTTGAGGATCTCAGATTGCTGCACCGCATCGAAGGAAAAAGGCGCGATGGTTTGAGGGTGGGACAGGCGTGCAGTGAGGTCGCCCACGAGGACAAACGTGGAAGTGAGACTGATGTGAATAATACATGGAGGCGCTACCAGCGCATACGCAAAAGCGTTCGTCGGCTCTTGCCGTTCGTTAATGGTCCCTAGTCTCGGTCCGACTTTCCCCCAATAAGTGTCGCACGGGTTCGCGTGCGAAAGGACTGCCGCGGTGGCATAACGGTGTGGAGCATGCGCCTTCGGGCGTACTCTGATCAACGTAAGCGAGCAGCCAGATGACTACAGGATATCTAAATTCGAACCTCGTCGAGTGCGCCCGTTTTATAAAAGGAGCGCAAAAAACATGCGGCCGGAATCGAGTGTCGCGGCGAATGAGCCCGCAAGACCACAGAACCAACCGATAAGCCCAGCGAGACTAGACCATGGGGGGAGCGCCGAGGAGCTCGTGCGTTCGTTCAACGGGCGCCCTGGCATACACGATGTCGCGTGTCCCCACTGCGGGCCAGGACGCCAAGATCCGGCTAACCGCCGGCGGCCCGTGTTGAGGCTGTGGCACGATCAGTCGGGCTACCTAACCTACTATTGTGCTCGATGTAGCATTCGCGGCTGGGTGCGAACAGAGGGTGCGGACCGCAGCACTTCAGCCCGTGTTACTCGGGCGCGGCCCGCAGTGTCCCAGCGCAGTGAAGAAGAGATCGCCCGCCGACGCCGATTGGCCCGCAATCACTGGGCCGCATCTGCACCGGCACCCGGTACGATCGTCGAAAACTACCTGCAATCGCGCGCGATCGAGCTGACTGCGATACCAGCAACGTTGCGATATCGGCCAGCGCAGCGACCGGGACATCATCCGGCAATGATCGCGCCATTTGCAATAACGGAAGAGCCAGAACCGGGCAAACTCGGCGTGACTCACCAGGCAATCCACGGCGTGCACCTCACCTTCCTGCGGCCCGATGGCCTCGGCAAAGCGCCTATTCAACCCTCAAAGATCATGATTGCGCAATCGATCGGCCTGCCGATTGTTGTGGCGCCGCCCAACGATGGGCTCGGCCTCGTCATAGCAGAGGGGATAGAGGATGCTCTCTCAGCACATGCAGCGACCGGGCTCGGCGCGTGGGCAGCTGGAAGTGCTGGGCGCATGCCGAGGTTGGCGAATGCGGTGCCCACTTATATCGAAGCAGTCACAATCATTGCTGATAACGACCAGGCCGGCCAGCGGGGCGCGCACGAACTTGCGAGCCGGCTTCGAGCGCGGGGAATTGATGCGATCCTGAGCATTCTTGATGCGCGGGGGGCCGAAGCATGACTGCACAAGACGCCAATGACATTCTGTGTGAGTACGGTCCTGACGAGCTTAGGCGGCGCTTGCTTCCGACGCAATCCGTTCCGGCCAAGTTGACGTGGTCCAAGCCCGGCCTCGCCGAGAGACCGGCACAAGTAGAAGATGAGATCGAACGCTTAGCTTTGCTTTCGCCCTTTGACTACGAGCGCGTACGCAACGAGGATGCCAAGCGCCTCAACGTGCGCACCAGCGTGCTCGACGACCGCGTCGTCAAACACCGCAAGGCCAATGAACGGGGTGAGAGTAGGCAAGCAGGTTTTCTTGAGCCACTCGTACCGTGGCCTACCCAAGTCGAATGCGCCGCCCTCCTGACTGAGCTGGTGCAGGCAATAACCCGCTACGTCAAGGTCCCGGTTTATGCTGCTGAAGCGATTGCTTTCTGGATTATTCACGCTCATGCCATCGATTGCACAGAGATCGCACCAATTCTAGCGATCGAGAGTCCTGAGAAGCGGTGCGGAAAGACCACTCTGCTCTTGCTGATTCAGGCTTTGGTGCCTAAACCTCTGACGGCCGCGAACATGTCGCCGGCTGTCGTCTATCGAGCAGTTGAGCAATTTGGTCCAACGCTGATTATTGACGAAGCGGATACCTTCGTTACGTCTGACAAGGCTGAGCTGATAGGAATCCTAAACTCAAGTCACCTGCGCTCCAGCGCATACGTGCTACGTATTGTCGGCGACAACTATGAGGTCAAAGAATTCAGCACATGGTGTGCGAAGGCGATCGCCTTGATTGGCAAGCTTCCTGGGACACTTCAAGATCGTTCAATCTCCATTGGCATGTGGCGAAAGAAAAAGGACGAAACCGTTGAGCGGCTGCGCGTAGATCGCCTCACGACCTTGCATGAACTCAGATCGAAGGCTGCGCGTTGGGTTGTCGATCACAAAGACACGCTCTCGTCCATTGATCCTAAAGTGCCCGCCGAGCTAAACGACAGGGCTGCGGACAACTGGCGCCCGTTACTCGCGATCGCGGAAATAGCTGGCGGCATGTGGCCGGAGGTGGCGCGCGCCGCGGCCATTGCACTGTCGGGCGCTTCTCAGGACGACGACCTCTCCAAGGGGGTGATGTTGATTCGAGACTGTCGGCGAGTCTTTGATGAAACGCGCTTGCCCCAGCTCAGTGCCGAAGCGCTCGTATCCAAACTCTGCGCCCTCGATGAGGCACCGTGGAAAGAATGGCGGCATAGCGAAAAGCCGATCACGTCACGTGGTGTCGCCATGCTCCTCAAGCCGTTTAAAATCAGTTCCAAGCATTCGAGCGCTGCCCGTGAGTATCACCGAGCGGACTTTGAGGATGCATTTATGAGTTACCTTTCGCCATCGACCACGAATTTAAGTGTTGCAAGTGTCAACCCACTGGAAAATAGCGAGAATTACGGCGGCTCAAGTGTAGCGGCTGATCTTAGCCTGACGGATAGAAATCCGAAGAACGACAAGAGAAACAACAGCATGACACTTATGACACTTGAAAACCGGACATCAGACGAGTTGAGAGAGGACGTGAAACGATGAATCCGAACACCCAAGCTGCCCTTGTCAGGCGACTGCGTTCCAAGCGGGCGGCTGGGTCGGTCCGCGTCAACCGCCGTGTGAACCACAACATAGCGGCCCAGCGCGACTGCCAATGGCCTCTTGATGATCGCACCCAATTCTAGATCGCAAGCGAAGATGACGCGCATTCCTCAAACGCATCTTGGACCCTCGCCCCTTATCAGGGCACCTGCGGGGCCGAAATGAGTACCGCCAAGTCCAAGGTTACTCGCCCGTATGCTCCCGACTATGTGGATGTGCCGACGCTCGCCTACCGACTCACGGTCTCCGAATCGACCGTCGAGAAGTGGGATCGAGAGGGAAAGCTGCCGGGACGGCGCGATATTTTCGGTATCCCACGCTGGAAATGGTCAGAGGTTGAGGCCCTCATCGACGGGCGAAATTCTGTTGAACGTTCGAAATTTGTGGACCGTCTCAGTGCATGAATCACTGCAGATAAGCGCCATGGCACGGCCGCGAAAACCGTCGATGACGTTGCCTGAACACGTGCATCGCACCGTGTCGCGGGGGAAAGAATATTTTACGTTTCAGTATGGACGTGGCACCAAGAACGCTGGGCCACGCATCAAACTGCCCCATCCGGCAGACGAAGATTTCCTCGCTGCTGTCCGAAAGGCTGCCGGCCCTCGAGCTGCCAAGCCGACCTCTGGAAGTTTTGAAGCCCTAATTCAGGGCTATAGGGACAGCCCCGAGTGGCACGAGTTGTCGAAGGCTTCGCAGCGCGACTATGGGCGCTACCTCGACGAGATTTATCGGAAGTGGGGCGACCTGCGGGTCGCCGATCTCGTACCGAATGACGTGCTCATGCTCAGAGACCGCCGCTCGGACAAACCAGCGGCCGCCAACTACCTCATCCGCGTGCTGTCGCTAGTAATATCTTGGGGCATCCCGCGCGGCTACCGGGCGGACAATCCTTGCGAGCACGTGCGCAAGCTGCGAATCGGAGACGGCTGGAATCCTTGGCCGTGGGACGCAATCGAACTCATCGAGAAGCACGGGCCTCCCTGGATGTGGCAGGCGGTGGCGCTCGCCCTTTATACCGGCCAGCGCCAGGGCGACGTGCTCGCCATGACGCGCACTAAGATCCGCAATGGCCTCATCGAGGTCAAGCAGGAGAAGACTGGCCGCGAACTCATCATCCCAGCGCATCATAAGCTGCAGGCTGTGCTGGCGACGATGAAACGCGACACGGTTCAGATCCTCACGAATACACGCGGCTTACCTTGGACACCGAACGGCTTCCGCGCGAGCTGGAATGGCGTGCTGGAGCCGCCGCAGCAGAAGTTCGGAGTGCTCCCACGCCCTCACCCGCTCTGGGCCATCAAACACGGCGGCCTCGTGTTCCACGGGTTGCGCAAGTCGGCCGTGGTGATGCTGCTAGAGGTCGGCTGCACGACGGCCGAAGTTCAGGCAATCACCGGACAGTCGATGCAGATGGTCGAGCACTACGCAAAGCAAGTGAACCAAAGGAAGCTCGCGGCCTCTGCGATCCTCAAGTGGGAGAACGCACAATGAACCGAATTTGTACAACGCGGCTGCTGAAATTGTACAACAGCGACGCGCACAACAGCTAAGTATTTGAATCATTGGTGGGTGTACAAGGACTCGAACCTTGGACCCGCTGATTAAGAGTCAGCTGCTCTACCAACTGAGCTATACACCCGTTCCGCCTATCCTGCGGCTGCCCGGCGCGTCCGTGCGCCACGACGGCAAAGGGGCCCGCTGCGCGAGCCCCAGTCATGACCTGCCTCTATCATCCCGGCCCGCGCCTGTCCAGCGCATCACACCGCATGGCCTCCACACTCTACTGCGTCTCCTCAAATAGGGTTGCGCGCCCATCCAACGAACCTAAGGCTGCATAAGTAGGTGTTCATGCTGGTTCAGCTCAGCAAGCACCATCGCGGAGCCTTTTACGACGCAATGCATTGGGCTCTGCGTCGCGCGAACCCTGATCCCGACTTGGTGCGTGAGCGCCGCGTCGAGCTTGTTGAGGGTCGCACCTCCGCCAGTCAAATAGATGCCGCGAAGGGTGATCTCGCTCAACACATCGGGGGGCAGATCCTCCAACGCGCGTTCGATAAAGTCGGCTATCATATCAATTGGCTCGGTAAGTGCTGTGGCAACATCTTTAGGCGTGAGCACCGCCATCTTGGCTAGGCCTGTGCGCACGTCGCGCCCGCGAATATGGACTTCTGCCGCCCGGCCATTGAGTGCGGCCACTGCCGTCCCCGCCTCGATTTTAATGCGCTCGGCATTCGCCTGACCAATAAGCAAGTGATGCTTGCGGCGCACGTAGCGAATGATCGCCTCGTCCATAGCGTTGCCCGCGCAGCGCAGCGTGCGCGCCGAGATAACGACACCGCGCGAGAGCACAGCAATGTCTGTCGTCCCTCCGCCGACGTCGACGACCATCACGGCCGTGCCCTCTTCGAGGGTAAGCCCCACGCCCAGCGACGCCGCAACCGGCTCTGCAACGAGGTAGACCCTGCGTGCGCCCAGTGACTTTGCCGTATCGTAAACCGCCCGGCGCTCCACTAGCGTTGCGCCCGCAGGCAAACAGATCAAGATGCGCGGGCGGCGAAAGCCCAGCATCGTCTTGGCGCGCTTGATAAACTGTCGCAGCATCTCCTCAGTTGCGTCAAAGTCGGCGATGAAACCGTCGCGCAGCGGGTGAATTTCCTCGATGCTCTTTGGTGCCTGGCGGACCAGCATCTTGGCTTTGCGGCCGACGGCCAGCAACTCCCGCCCGCCACGATACGGGCGCACGGCAACGATGGACGGCTCATCAATTATGATGCCACGCCCTTCCACATGGACCAGCGTGTTCGCCGTGCCAAGGTCGATGGCGATATCGTCAGAAAAAGCGCTTGCTATACCCAATTGCTAGTCCACTCGCACTTTGCGCGGGCCACCGATCATAAAAATCGAACTCCCGACGCGGCCTCGCAAAAACTCACAACAAAGACCTTCAACAACGACTCACAACTATGAGCAACTCTTATGCCGGCTGACCCCTTACGAAATTTAAACCCTCCGCCAGGTGAATCCAACGTGCTGCAAACAACAACGGCCGCACCTGCCTAAGGTAAGGGCGGCCGTTGCATTGCGTATGAGCAAAACTACCTAGATCGCTTGCTGCACCTTAGCGGTTTTCTGCCGTTTAACCATCAAGCGCGTAAGCGCAGAGACATAAGCGCGTGCCGAAGCGACCATCGTGTCCGTTTCGGCCCCGCGCCCGGTCACCAGGTGCCCGCCTTCCTCAAGCCGCACCGAGACTTCAGCCTGGGCGTCGGTGCCTTCCGTCACGGCGTGAACCTGGTAGAGGTCCAGTTTGGCGTCGTGCGGTACCAACATCTTTATAGCGTTGAAGATTGCATCTACCGGGCCGTTGCCGACGGCTTGTACGGTCTGGTGCACACCGTCGATGTCGAGAGTCAGCGTTGCCGATTGCGGACCCATGGTCCCGGCAATAACCGTCAACGACACAACTTTCATACAATCGTGCATGTGGGCGATGCCCTCATCCACGATGGCTTCGATGTCCTCGTCGTAGACTTGCTTCTTGCGATCGGCGAGGCCCTTGAAACGTAAAAACGCATCTTCGAAAGCGTTTTCACCCAACGCGTAGCCAAGTTCGCTCAACTTGGCGCGAAACGCGTTGCGACCTGAGTGCTTGCCCATGACGAGCGAACTTTTGCCAGCACCCACTGACTCCGGCGTCATGATTTCATAAGTCTGCTGGTGCTTCAGGATGCCGTCTTGATGGATGCCACTCTCGTGTGCGAACGCGTTGCGGCCAACGATGGCTTTGTTGTACTGGACGGGGAAATTGGTCACCGCCGACACAAGCTTTGAAGCCCGCGCCAGCATTGTGGTATCGATACCGTGGTCGTACGGCAACACGTCGCGGCGCGTGCGTATGGCCATCGCTATCTCTTCGAGCGCCGCATTGCCGGCACGTTCGCCGATGCCGTTGATCGTGCATTCGATCTGCCGCGCGCCTGCTCCGATTGCCGCTACCGAATTCGCCACCGCAAGCCCCAAATCGTTGTGGCAATGTGTGGAAAAGATTGCCCTGTCAGAATCGGCAATGCGTTCGCGCACGGCGCGGAACATACCTGCGTACTCCTCCGGCGTCGCATAGCCGACGGTGTCGGGAAGGTTGATCGTCGTGGCGCCCGCCTTGATCGCCGCGTCCACGCAACGGCACAGATAGTCGATCGACGTACGCGTTGCGTCCATCGCGGACCACTCGACATCCTCCACGAGGTTGCGCGCCCGGGCGACGGTCGCGGTAATGATTTCCAGTACCTCCGCCTCGGATTTGCGCATTTGATGCGCGAGGTGGATGGGCGACGTCGATACGAACGTGTGGATGCGGCCCCGTTGCGCGTGGCGCACGGCTTCGCCGGCGCGGTCGATGTCGGCAAATATGGCCCGCGCGAGCCCGGCGATCGTCGCCCTCTTCGCGCGCTTGGCAATTGCACTCACGGCCTCGAAGTCGCCATCAGAGGCAATCGGAAAACCGGCCTCAATGATATCGACACCCAGCGCATCGAGGCAGTCGGCAACCTCCAGCTTCTCCTCAAAGTTCATGGTGGCGCCGGGGCACTGCTCCCCGTCGCGCAGCGTCGTATCAAAGATCAGAATTCGATCGGCGTTTGCCATTGCCGTCTCGGGCCTGTCGGAATTGGTGCTCATCGGTCTCGTTTTTCCCTTCGGCCAGCCTCCTATCGGAGCCGGCATTCAGCCATCAGCTCTCTCGACTTTTCATCCCCCGAGCGCCCGTCCCGGTTCGTCCCGGGACTGCCGAGGCTCAGGGGCCAATAAGGAGGAGGGTACGAAGCCGATGGGCGCGCGCCGAATGAGCGCCGCGGAAGTCGTCCGCGCGGCTCTTAAAAGGGCCCAAACTGGTGATCGGCTGGCGCATAGTGATTCTACCTAATACATCCAGACCCGATCCGCTAGTGCATTGATGCTTCAATAATCCCATACGGCTAACTATTTGAGCCCCGTCTGGTCCTAGTGGCAACTGCAGGGACCGGCACGCGGCCCCAGCGCCGCCTAGATGTGCAAGCTGCCTTCGGTCACGCGCACCGCGTTGCCGCCAATGCGCACGGTGTCGAGCACACCACCCTCGACGATCAGAGTGAGCACGACACTGCTCGGACGGCCCATCTCGTAGCCCTGCTCGATCACGCGCGTGTGGGTCCCGTTCGGCAGCTCATCGAACTCGCTGACAACGCCGGCAAAGCAGACTGCGGCGGCACCCGTGGCAGCGTCTTCGGGCACGCCAAGTTGCGGGGCGAACATGCGCGCGTGAAAGGCGGAGCCCTTTCGCATACAAGAGCGCGTATAGAGGTAGACGCCGTCCGCCTTACCATTAGCGAAGACCGCCTGCCAGTGCACGCCATTGATGCGCGCCTTCCCGATGGCCTCCAGGCTGGATATCGGGACAAAAGCAAATGTGTTGCCAGCCGTAAACTGCATGGCGGAGTGGTTCTCAAACCCGATCTCGCGGGGGATGAGACCGAGCGCGTCGGCGATGCGATCGCGTGAAGGAAGCGTTCCGGCGATTTCGGGTAGCGTGGGCGCATCGAACTCGGCAAAGGGCGTGGCACCCGCCCGCATGCGCACACCGACCCGCACCGTCCCAATCGGCTGTTCCAGAACGATGATGGCATCCTGTTCCCCGTTCATTAGAGGCACCCGCTGTTCCGCCAGCAGGATGGCGGTACCAATGGTCGGGTGACCCGCGAACGGCAATTCCCGTGCCGGCGTAAAGATGCGGATCTTGGCAGAGTGCGCAGGATTGTCGGGCTTGAGCACAAACACCGTCTCTGAAAGGTTGAGCTCGCGTGCAATCTGCTGCATTTGCTCTGCGGTCAATGCGTCCGCCTCATGCACCACCGCAAGCGGGTTTCCGCCGAAACGGCGATCAGTAAAAACATCGAGCGTGTGAATCTGCAGCGGCATGGAGGGGGACCTTGGTGAAGCGGGCGCACTGTGACGTAATCGCGCGCGGGGTCAAGCGGTGAAAAGCGCACTCAACAACACGGTGGCATAGCCCGGCATCATGTACGCGTCGATATCGCTACGGCTCCATACTATTGCGACATCGGCAAGCTCGGGTTCCGGATGCCGACGTACGTGGTCGAGGATGTGAGCTTTAAGCGCATCGCTTGGAAGAGCGCTGTGCCATTCGACCGCAATCGAAACGTGAGGGCCCGATGTCGTTACCAGGTAGCCCGGCGTGCGCGCAAGGTCGTCTGGGTGAAGACCTGTTTCTTCGAGCAACTCGCGTGCCGTAGCCGCATCGATATCGACCACACCATCGCGTACGTCGCGCTCATCGATGAACCCGCCTGGCGGATAGGCAAGTCCCTCATTGATGTTGCCGGCCGCCTGGCGGCCCAGCAGTACATGCCCTTCGGCAGAGCGGATCACCGCTGATCCGAAGCCTTCGAAGCGTTCGCGCACACCGGCGTCCGGATAACCCAACGCACGCCAGTAGAGAAAGCTCTTGAAGTCGGTGCGCAGAAAGGTGGCCGTGAATACGTTGTGCTCAATGGTACCGTTACGTAACAGATGCACTACACCATCGTAGAGCTTCGGACGTTCCGATCGGCGCTGCTCCCAGTGCTCGGCGATCCCGTGCTTATGCCGCACCGCAAAGGGCCAAGCCGCCGACGCAAGGTCAAACACACAACGCTCAACGCGGACAACGGCTCCTTTGGTGATGCTGTCGGAACCTGCCAACATGCTCAGCTTTCCCCCAACGCAATTGAAATTGGTGCGGCGGCACGACGCAATCGCGCCCATCCTGACGCCAATATCCAAAACGAGAAAAACAGAAATCTTGATTTCGCCGTTGGGCTACCTCCTTCTGTCCACGATCAAGGAGTGAAATCATAATCAAGCGCACGGGATGCACAGATTGATAACGCATCCAACCGGCCGTGAGATGTGCTCAAATTGAGAGGGAATACAAGACAGTCCGGCTACAAAATCTGCTCGTGAGTTAAGCGAGGCCGGACTGTCAGGGGGATCATACCCACATCTGCTGCATTTGCATCAGTGCATGCAATCGCAGGCGTATTGGCTTTGGAACTGGCGTCGCGAGCACTATCGCTGCGTCGCCGCAGCGGACGGCGGGGGCTCCCCGCTTCTCTGCCGTCCGCCTCATTTGCGAGCGCTCGTCTTATGGCTTCAAGCTGCCTGGTGACGAGCACTGCACGGATGGCTCGCGCGGTCGCAACCACACATCAGCTCCCCAATAGCGACCGCGCGGGACTTCCGGCGACCAGCGCCGACAGAACCCCGCGCGTCGAACTTTTCAGATTAGTTTGGTTGAAAGCAGCCAATGTTTTTCGTGCCACATCCAAAGTAACCCAAGATTGGCGCCGAGCAGCAAAACTGACCACGCCTACAGCGCCACTTCTTAACCTTGCCGCTCACCGTCATCTTGCGACACAAGCCCGTACGCGGCGCCTTTCTAGCCTCTGCACCCGTCATCGACCCCGACACAACCAAGCCACTAAACGCGATTGCCACAGCCAACGCGACAACCGAAAGGATTCGCATCATAACAACCTCCCAATACACACTCAAAGAAGGTCACTATACTCGAAATCTATGACATCGTCGCGCGCGCGGGCATAAAGCATAACGCGCGAACGGGTTCGCGTTGTTGCGCGCTGCGCCCGTCCTGACTTTATCCTCTCTGCGGTCACAATGAGATGCGGCTCCTTACAAGCAGCCCAGCAACTTTGAACCGCAAGTGTAATAATTCATCCACTCTGCAGAGCAGCACGGTTGATCCTTTCGGCACCGCCATGTCTTGATCTTGCCGCTCGACGTTTTGTGTCGGCAGATCTTGTGCTCCTTCTTTGCAGAAGCGGCCAAGGATGCAAATGAGTTAAACGGAAGCGTTGCCGCAGCAAGCGACGCGACAAGCACGACACCAACAAGAACACGCAACATGACGGGACTCCGTCAATGGACTATCGTTGAGCGCACTAACATGCCCCAAGATTGTGGCTCCCGATCGTCGCGCCGACGCGTTAGTTTCGATCCTTGTCGACAAGCGCCTTAGCCTTGATCCACGGCATCATCCCGCGCAGGCGCTGCCCGACCTCCTCGATGGGATGAGCGTCGTTCATGCGCCGCGTCGCCTTGAACTTCGGCTGACCCGCTTTGCACTCGCGGATCCACTCCGACGTAAAGGCACCGGATTGAATGTCTTTGAGAACTTTGCGCATTTCCGCTTTGGTGCGCGCGTTAATGATGCGCGGACCGCTGACATATTCCCCAAACTCGGCCGTATTGGAAACGGAGTAGTTCATGTTGGCGATGCCGCCCTCATAGATGAGATCAACGATCAGCTTCACCTCGTGCAGGCACTCGAAGTAGGCCATCTCTGGCGCATAGCCGGCCTCTACAAGGGTCTCGAACCCAGCACGTATCAACTCCACCAACCCGCCGCACAGGACGACCTGCTCGCCAAAGAGATCGGTTTCGCATTCCTCTTGGAATGTCGTCTCGATAATGCCTGAACGCCCACCGCCAACGGCAGAGGCATATGACAAGAACAAATCGTGCGCGTTACCGCTCTTGTCTTGGTGCACCGCAAGCAAACACGGTACACCGCCGCCCTTTTGATACTCGCCGCGCACGGTATGACCGGGACCCTTTGGAGCTACCATGCCGACATCGAGGTCCTCGCGCGGCTCAATCAGATTAAAGTGAACATTGAGGCCGTGCGCGAACATCAAGGCCGCGCCGTTCTTCATAATGCCGACCAGGTGATCCTTGTAGATGTCGGCCTGAAGCTCGTCGGGGGTCAACATCATAACGACGTCGGCCCACTCGGCTGCTTCCCCCACCTCCATCACCTTGAGGCCTTCCTTCTGCGCCTTCTGCGCACTCGCCGACCCCTTGCGAAGGGCAGTCGCGACCTCTTTCACGCCGCTGTCACGCAGGTTGAGTGCATGCGCATGGCCTTGGCTGCCGTAGCCGACGATTGCGACCTTCTTGGTCTTGATAAGATTGATGTCGGCATCACGATCGTAATAAACGCGCATAGCTCCCTCTTGGTTCATAGATTTGGAATCAGACAGGTTCTGGAATGATGCGGCTGCCGTGTCGAGACCCGGCGCCGGGCGAAAGGATGGGCGAACCTACTACCTGCTCATCTCAAGTTTCAACGCATTCGCTCCTTTAGAAACTCGATGGGCCGCGGCTGATTGCAGCAATACCCGTACGTGCGACCTCGACGAGGCCCAGCTCGGTCATGATCTGGATGAACTGCTCGATCTTCGAAGTGCGGCCCGTAATCTCGAAGACGAAGTGCTCGGTGGAAGCATCAATAACGTTGGCGCGAAAAATCTCGGCCAAGCGCAGGGCTTCAATGCG
Organism: uncultured Hyphomicrobium sp.; assembly: GCA_964622715.1. Classification (GTDB taxonomy): domain Bacteria; phylum Pseudomonadota; class Alphaproteobacteria; order Rhizobiales; family Hyphomicrobiaceae; genus Hyphomicrobium_A. The sequence continues at coordinate 13,227 of CAZURR010000051.1, forward strand.
CCTTTCCCCTTTACCGAAGATTTTGATGAGTGCCAGCTCGCGTTCCAGCGAGCTGCCTTCCAGCGTCAGGTCGTGCACGTGGTGGATGGGAACTAGCCTTTCGAGCTGGTGCTTGATCTGCTCGATGACGTCCGGTGTGCCACGCGTAACGATAGTGATGCGCGAGAGGTGCTTCTCGTGCTCGGTCTCCGTCACGGTCAGCGAGTCGATGTTGTAGCCGCGGCCGGAAAACAGGCCGATGACTCGCGCCAGCACACCCGGCTCGTTGTCGACGAGCACCGACAGCGTGCGCGAGACAACTTCCTGCACGACGCCGGGGCCGACATAGTGGCTCTTCGAAAGGCTCTTGGCAGCTGAATTGGCCATAGGCGCGACTACTCTTGATTCTGCTTCGCCTCAGGTGGCGATGGTTTTCCTCTGGGCGGCATTCTGGCCCCGGGAAACAGCCTATTGTAGAAAAGCGGGAAGCCGTGCTGGTCGACGAGCTTCTTGAAATCTTCGACGTAGGACACCGGCAACTTGTAATTTGCGAACGCCGCAGTGATGCGTTGACCCATCGCATCGGCCAGCAATCGAGGGCTCGGCGCGCCCCGTCGCCGCAAAGTATCGGGCGGTACGCGCGAATAAACGAGCGCCAGTACCTGCGTCTCCATATAGTCCTGCGCAATGCATGCCTCGAGCGCCTTGGTGTATTCTTCGGAAAGCATGTGCGTTCTATAGCAAGCATCGATGAACTCATAGGCGCTGCTAGCCCCGCGCCGGCGCTGCAAGACGGCAAGCCGAGCCGCTGCATCCTTGATGTTGGCAATCCGATCCCATTCCTGGTTTGGATCAGGTGGCGGTGGGCTTGCACCACCAAGGAGCAAGCCGGCGACAAGCGCAACAAGGGTCTGGCGCAACCTCATACCAGCACCTTGCCCTCTTCGCTGATCGCCTGCTCGACCTCTTCCTCGGTAACGTCATCACCGAGCAACATCTCATTGTGTGCCTTTCCCGACGGGATCATGGGGAAGCAATTGGCGAGTGTCGCCACGCGGCAGTCGAAAATGACGGGACCTTTCGCGTCGACCATTTCGCGGATCCCATCATCTAGCTCGGCAGGATTCTCGCAGCTCATGCCCGTCCAGCCATATGCCTCCGCCAGTTTGACGAAGTCCGGCAGGCTATCGGTGTAGCTGTGCGACAGGCGATTGCCATGCAATAGCTGCTGCCACTGGCGTACCATGCCCATATACTGGTTGTTCACGATGAACACCTTGACCGGCAGGTCGAACTGCACGGCGGTGGAAGCCTCCTGAATGTTCATCAGGATGGATGCATCGCCGGCAATATCGATGACGAGCGACTTGGGGTGCGCCAACTGGGCACCGATAGCCGCTGGCAGCCCATAGCCCATGGTGCCGAGCCCACCGGACGTCATCCACCGGTTGGGCACTTCAAAACGGAAGTACTGCGCCGCCCACATTTGATGCTGGCCGACTTCAGTCGTGATGTAAGGATCACGATCCTTAGTGAGCTCGTAGAGCCGCTCAACCGCGTATTGCGGCATGATCACATCACGCGACTTCTTGTAGGAAAGAGACTTTTTAGCGCGCCACTGGTCGATCTGCTTCCACCACGCCTTGTGGGCGCCCTTGTCAAGGAGTGGCGTTTTCGATTTCCAGACGCGCAGCATGTCTTCCAGGGTGTAGGCGACGTCGCCGACGATGGGGATGTCTACGCGCACGTTCTTGTTGATCGATGAAGGATCGATATCGATGTGGATCTTTTGCGAACCGGGCGAGAAGGCATCGATGCGACCCGTGATGCGGTCATCAAAGCGCGCGCCCACCGCAACCATCACATCGCAATCGTGCATAGCCAAATTCGCCTCGTACGTGCCGTGCATGCCGAGCATACCTAACCACTGTTTGTCGGAAGCAGGATAGGCGCCAAGCCCCATCAGCGTGGAGGTGATGGGATAGCCTGTGAGCCTGACAATCTCGCGTAGCAGCTGGCTGGCCTTGGCGCCGGAGTTGATCACCCCGCCACCGGTATAGAATAGCGGCCGCTTGGCGTTGACCAACAGGTCCACCGCCTCGCGCACCGCCGTCTGCTCTGGCTTCATGCGCGGCTTGTAGGTCTTGTGCGCAATATTCGAGGGGCCGACGTAGTTTCCGGTGGCAAATTGAATGTCCTTGGGGACGTCAACCACCACGGGACCGGGACGTCCGGCTTTTGCGACGTAGAATGCTTCATGAAGCACGCGCGCAAGGTCGTTGACATCCTTGACCAGCCAATTGTGCTTGGTGCATGGCCGCGTAATGCCGACCGTATCGCACTCCTGGAACGCATCGTTGCCGATCAGGTGCGTCGGCACCTGTCCGCAGATGCATACAACTGGGACTGAATCCATAAGCGCGTCGGTGAGCCCAGTGACGGCATTTGTCGCGCCGGGACCAGAGGTGACCAATACGACGCCGACCTTGCCGGTCGAGCGGGCATAGCCTTCCGCCGCGTGCACTGCCCCGCCCTCCTGGCGCACCAGCACGTGCTTGACCTTTTCCTGCTGGAAAAGCTCATCGTAAATCGGCAGAACCGCCCCGCCGGGATAGCCAAAGATGTGTTCGACGCCTTGGTCGCTGAGCGCCGCGATCACCATCTCGGCGCCAGTCATTGTGCGTGCCATCACCAACCTCAAAAAAGAATGCCGCCAAAGCAGTCGCGAACCGGATGCCAATGGGCGCAATCGACTGCGGCTGGCGGCGCGATCGTTTGCCTGGAACTTAAGGGCGCCCGAATGACTGGTCAACGCTAAGTATCAATAAATGACATGATAAACGCCCCTAGACTTTCCATTTATTTCTCAGAATACCATTTCCACGTAATCATGTTTCTTCGTGCCCAGGTGAGCTGCCTTTTGGCATACTGCCGCGTCTCCGCTTGGGCCTTAGCAACAGCCTCCTCGCACGTTATCTCACCACGCAAGTGTTGCATCAGCGGCCGCACACCGAGCACATTCATGATGGGCAGGGATGGGTCGAGCTGCGATGCCGCTAATTGGGCCAGCTCCTCCAGGCCACCGTGCGCCATCATCGCCTCGAAGCGCGCATCGATGCGCCGGTGCAGTTCCTCTCGCTTTGGCGCCACAACCATGCGAACTGTGTCGGCTTCCTTGAGCAACGGTACGCCGGGCCGACGCTGCCATTCCAGCAGCGAGATACCAGTTGCGTCCACCACCTCTAGCGCGCGCACGATGCGTTGCGTGTCGCCTGGAGCCAACTTGGCCGCCATATTCGGATCGCGTTTGGCAAGAACGCGATGCAATGCCTCGGCGCCCAACTTAGCCGCCTCGCTGCGCCAGTGCTCACGCATGTCATCAGGTGTTGGCGGTATGGGAGAAAGGCCTTCAAGCAGCGCCTTGAAATAGAGCCCGGTTCCGCCAACGAAGATGGGGCGTACGCCATCAGCGCGCAGATTGTCATAAACGCACTCAGCATCCGTCCGATAACGACCCGCCGAATAAGGATCGCTTCCCTCCACGAACCCAAAGAGCGTGTGCTGGGCACGCGCTTCGTCCTCCTCAGTCGGGCGAGCGGTGAGGATGCGCAAGTTTCGATATACCTGCATGGAGTCGGCGTTGATGACGACGCCACCGTAGTGCTCGGCCAGGCGGACTGCGAGATCCGATTTGCCGCTCGCTGTCGGCCCCGCGATTAGAATTGGACGCTGGTCGCTCATGCCAGCAACAGGTAACGCCCCCACGCCCAAGCGCAAGTACGACGGCCAGCATCTATTCGATCAGTAGCTGATGGCGGTGCGCAACCCAATCACAGCGGCATAAGGTATCGCCTTGGTCATATCGTTGGGGTCCGGTACCTTACCGCCCGGGTTCCAGAAGTACTGGAAGTCCGGTTGCACGTTCCATCCAGGCAAGATCTCAGCTGTATACGAGACCTCCAGCACGGCCTCGTAGTCTGAGATGATCGTCTCGCCCTCGTCCCTTTGGCGGGCGGACTCATCATTTGAGATGCCGGTGTAGGCAAAGCCAATCCCCAATATGTCATTGGGCCGGGAAGCCATCATGCCGGTGAATACCAGTCCGACTTCCCAATAAATGTCGACCAGGTTGCGGTTGGACGGAGCGCCGATGACGCGTCCGAACACGGAGACGCCTTTGGGATCGCCTTCGCCCGGCAGGCGATAAATCATCTGATCGATGATGGCGTAAAGCCCATAGTCTCCGTCGATGATGCGAACTGGGTCGCGCAGAGTATCGAAGTTGCCGAAGTGATTCCAGCCGCCGAGCTTCACCGTGCCAGGTAGTTGGCCAGCGCCTTGATTGTAGCTATATGTGCCTTCGGCAAAAAGCAGAGGCGGGCCATCGATGTCGAAATCCAAACCATGTTTATTGCAAACTTGAGCATCGTCGGCAGCGCACGGTGGTGCTGGTTCGCCGTTATAGAGGGCGACAAGAAGCGCGGTGTTCCTGGTAGGATACAGCCCCAAACGTACGCCCGGAGTCGCGATCGGATAGGCCGGTCCGCCATCCGGCAGATCCTCCGCAGTGATTGACGGCCATCCCCAGGTGCCGTTGATGAACACACCACCGCCTTCGCTTAACAGGAATTCCGCGTCGGCGGCGAGCTGCCCAAAACGAACTGAGACCTTGTCGTTGAACAGCTTCTGATCAAAATAAAGCTCGAATAGTCGCGTCGCCGGCAGCGCCTCAATAAAGCTCACGGGCATCAGAGAGCCGATATTGGACGAAGTAATGCTGCTTCCGTGGATCCAATAGCCGTTGGTGAAAAAGCTCAACCCCTTCCACCCGATTATTTTCTCCATGTCGGCTTCGACCACGACCTCCAACAGGCCATCGTAATGGGTACTCTGTTTGATCCCGCCAGATGGGTTGCCGAGTACTTCGCCAATGTAGTTCACCCCAAACTGGATGCCGTGTTTGGCGAGCCTGGAGCGCACACCACCCGGATCTGCCAGATCACGGGGTAGGCTAGTCGCGATCGAGCCCTCGGGTATCCCGGAGATGCCTCCAACAACTTCCTCGCCGGCTTGCTGAGCCATCGCCGGAACGCTTACAAACGCCAAAGCAGCAAACTTCAGCACCCCTCCGCCGCTAAAGGCCGACACACCAGCACTCCACAATCTGCCCAAAGACATCACGCCCCCAACATGCGATCGATGCGAACTTCGATTCTATACCATAGAAGTCATCATTAGTTGCAAGAGACTTTAATGCCTGACTAGACCGAGTACACGCTCAATTTAGGTGCTTGTGGCCATCCAGGCACGCTGCCGCGATACTTCGGCACTTAAGATTCTGCGTCAGTCTGCCGGCCGGACTTGTCCAGCTCAGCGGAAGCCGGTAGCGATGGAATTGCAGAACCCCACCCTGGCGCGGGCAGAAGAACGCGCCGCAATTCCAACGATGGAGATGGGTATGGCAGACGAGGCCGTCGTTGCTCAGCAAGGTCCCTATCAGGTCGAGCTCACCGAGGGTAAGCCCTATTTTTATTGCCGTTGCGGGCGCTCGCAGAATCAGCCGTTCTGCGATGGCTCACACAAGGACACGGGCTTTGAGCCTTTGCGTTTCACGGTGGATCACACGGGCACGTTTAATATCTGCGGCTGCAAAACCACCGACGACGAACCTTATTGCGACGGCTCGCACCTCATGCTCTGAGAGCGCACCTGACGCCAGCCCGCATGGGCGCACCATCAACCCTTCGTCTTTTTTATCTCACCTCTTTGCCGGCGATCGAGATAGGAATTCATCTCTTCCTTCACCACAGGCATGAGAACGTAAAG
>CAZURR010000052.1:0-19004 GCA_964622715.1 uncultured Hyphomicrobium sp.
GTGGCCACGAGGTGTGTCAAAAACTGAAGCGGCTTTGCATGACTGGTTGAAGGACGTCGCTCCGAGTCCAGATTTGCGCAAGTGGTATCGTCACGACCTGGCCCGGTGGGAGGAATTCAAAGAGCGCTATCGGGCGCAGCTCACCGAGAAACAGCGCCTTGTCGATCATTTGCGCACGTTGCGTGCTCGTGGTCCCGTCACTCTGGTATTTGCAGCCAAGGACGAAGAGCACAGCAGTGCTGCTATCCTGAAAGAAGTTCTTGAGCGCGCCTAGTTAAATTGGCGCGATGTGATGTGTGACAGTGTGCTTGCAAGAAGCCAGAGCCAGGGACGTCCGGGTCATATTTAATCCGGCCAAGAACCCGGCTGAGGACAGGCTCACGGTCGGGAGCATCAGGCTCCGTACGCTCTTCTGAATGTCCGCTTTACCCCCGAAAGCGGATTGGACACATCGTTCAAGCTCGTATCGCCGCAGACCTGAGATGTGCTGAACCTCGTCGTCTTTTTGAGCAGATCGCAAGGACAATGTTCTGCGCCGAGAAGCCCACAGCTTTTAGTGACGTGACGTCGGATGAGCCGGGCCTCCTCTATGGCCATGCCTTCAGGCTCGTCGTAATAGGTCGAGCGCGCCAACCCCATCAGTCGGCATCCTTCGCTGATGGAGAGACCTTCGGGCCGGCAACGACGCAGGAGGGCACGTTTTTCGGCAGGCGCGCATTTTGCAAAGCCCCCTTTAGAAACTCGTTCTCAAGGGCGAGTTTGCCCACAAGCCGTTCGAGCGCGGCGATGCGAGCCTGATAGTCCTGCAGAAGATCGGCTGCCGTGGTGTCGTCATTGAGTTGCCCGCCGGTCTCGTATCTCGCAATCCACAGCCGGATCACGTTACGGCTGACATCGTGGCGCTTGGAGAGCCCATAGAGCGTCTCCCCGGCCAGGTACTCCTGGACGACTTGGCGTTTGAACTCGGCGGAATAGTTGTGCTGCTTGGCCATGGGCTTTCTCCTTGAAAGCCCGGCTTCAATTATCCGATTCTCGATCACCTAGCTGTCCACCCCAAGGGGTGCACTCCAACGCACTGACGCACGCTGCTCTGATTATCAACTTGAAACTAGGATTTCTCGGTAAGACAGACGAGGAAGTTTACGTGGCGCAGATGCTCATGCAGTATTTGAACTCACGCGGGATAGTGGCATAGGCCGAGCACTGGGGTAGTGCTCAGGCGCCTTTCACGCACTTGAAATGGCAACTTGTCTATGTCTGCAAAGCCGTTCGTTTGCCAGCACGGCCACCGAAAAGTGCTGTAGGATTTCTCCAACCGAAAGGCAGCACGTAGCCGCAACAGACTCACCCATAGCTACATTAAACCAACGGTACCCCAAGAGGGGCTGCGCCAGCTTAACAACGGTGCTGCCCCAGATCTCTCGCGGAACGAGCGGCACATTTTGTCCGTCCAGGAGGTTGAGGCAGACCCTGGGCACGATCGTGACCACCGCCTCTGCGCCAAAAACGCGCGCGAACGCCACTACGTGGTTGGCCGCCACGCCGTCCACCTCGAGTGGCACGTAGTCGCCTTGGGCGAAGAGATCCTTTGCGCTTGAGCGCAATTTCAACCCGACGTGGAGCATGCGCATCTTGACCGCACCGGAGCGCCAGTCGGCAAGCAGCGCATCGGCTGCCAGTTCGTCGATCTTCTCTTGGAGTAGTTGACGCTGATCGAAGTCGATCGCGCGTCGGTTATCAGGATCGACGAGGCTCAGATCCCAAAGTTCGGTGCCCTGGTAAATGTCGGGCACGCCTGGGGCGGTTAGTTTGATTGCCATCTGCGAAAGGCTATTGAGCGCCCCGGCCAGAAAGACCGGCTCACAGGTCGCGACGAAGTCCTGCAAAAACGACTGCGCGACTGCAGGATCAAGCACCGTGCGTGTGAAGCTCTCTATGGCCTCCTCATACTCGGCATTTTGCCCCGTCCAGCTCGTGTGCAATTTAGCTTCGCGCACCGCCTTCAGCATGAAGTGGGTCATACGCTCCGAGAGGTCGACCATCCCATTCAGGTTGCCGAGCGTGAGATCGGCCGGCCAGGCCCCGGCAAGAGCCTGATAGAACATCCATTCGACCTCAGGTTCCGGCGCATAGACGCCTTCGACATTGCAGCGGAAGACGGCATTGAGATCAGCCCAGCGATGCACCGCGCCGGCCCATTCCTGTGGCATCTCGCTCAGCACATAGAGACGCGCGCGAGCATCTTCGCCACGCTTCGTGTCGTGGGTCGATGTTGCGCTCAGCCCGGCCGGTTGCTCGCGCAAACGCTGCGCCATCGCAGCATGAAATTCGCCCAAAGGTGCGCCAAAACGGTCGGGCTCTCCGCCGACCTCGTTCAGTGCAATCAACCGGTTGTAGCGATAAAATGTAGTGTCCTCGAGTGCCTTCGCCATCACCGGCCCGGTTGTCTGCTGGAAGCGCGTGGCAAATTCAAGAGCAATCGCCTGATCCTCTGGCGCCTCAAACTCGAGCTCCAACACTCGCCCCAGGAAGTCGATCGCCTCTTCGTCTTCCACCTCGCGCGTTGCCTTCGCATTGCTCACCGCAGCCTCAAGGATGGCGCAATCCTCCGCTCCCGCGCCCGTGACATCCACGTATGTCCTATAGACGGGTAGCGCCGCGGCAAGTTCAATGATGGCACGGCGCAACGTATCGCTGCCGAGATCGCGCGTCTCCAAATGGCGCGCAGCCAAGGCCGCAGCCATGTCCTTGAGGTGTTCGAGTTCGCCGGCGAGGTTGCGTATGAAGATTCGCCGCTTGGCGCCGAGCACCAAAGATTTGTAGTCGACGTCTTCTTTCAGGAAATCGCAGTATGCGCTGGTTATTCCTGCTTCGCCACGGCTATCCACCAATAGCTCGGCGAGCAACCTGATGAATTCATACCCCGTCGTGCCGGCAACCGGCCAATCGCTGCGCAGGTCCTCTCCCGCCTCTAGGATCTTTTCGACCAAGAGATAAAGTGGCTCAACTTCGCCGAACAGATTCTGCAGTCGCTCCAAATACCCTTTGGGATCGGCGAGACCATCGATGTGATCCAGGCGTAAACCTTCAACGCTGCCGGTCATGACAAGCTCGCCGACCCGCGCGTGCAGCTCATCGAACACACGAGGCCGCTCAATCTTGAGCCCCACCAGATCAGCAATTTCGAAGAAACGGCGGTAGGTCAGTGCCTCGCGCGCGGCGCGCCAATGAATAAGCCGCCAAACCTGCATCTCATGCAATTCGTGAAGTGCGCCGGTGTCTTCTACGACGTCGGCAATCGCCTGACCAACGGCTCCGCGTGCCGTTTCATCGTGTGCGATGGCTGCAAACTCGCCCTTAAGTTCGGCTGAGGTCTCCGGCGTCGCCACAGCAAAGCGCCGCGCCCATTCGGCAAATTCCTCTCCTTGCGCGCGGGTAAGCACCTGCGCATAGGACGTCGGTGTCAGCGGCAGTTTGAGCCCGCGATATGTGAAGGTGAAACCACCGTCGCGGGCGTCGAAATGAAGGGCAAACTCTCCTGTTTGGAGCGCTTGACCGTAGCTGCTCCCAAGAGCGGGTATAAGCAGTTTTGTAGCCGACCAGTCTATGTCGAAGAACTGCGCACAATCGCTGGCCTCGCCCCATTCCAACACGTCGCGCCAATGAGGATTTTGCGTGGTTGCGCTCATGTGATTGGGAACGAAGTCAAGAATGAGCCCGATCCCCTCAGACCGGAGCGCAGCGATCATCCGCTCGAAGCCTTCTTCGCCGCCGAGCTGGGTGTCGATTACCCGATTGTCGACGACGTCGTAGCCGTGCGTTGAGCCAGGTTCGGCCTGAAAGATGGGCGAGGCATAGACGTGACTGATGCCGAGCCGCGACAGATAGGGCGCGAGCTTGGCCGCAAGTTCGAACGTCATGCCGTTACGGAACTGCAGCCGGTAGGTGGCGGATGGGGTGATCATTGGTTGCGTGGGCGCTCGTGGGAGACAGCGCGCGTAATATCCTGAAAAAGCCTCATCCAGGGAATTTCCTCCAGGTCGGCGGGCAGCTTGCGCCGCCAGTTGGGATGCTCATCTACCGTTCCAGGCAAATTGGCCTGTTTCTTCATACCTGCCAAATCCTCAATCTGAATTGCGACAAGCCTTGACGAGGCTTTGGCGAGCAGGGCATGCGCGGCAACACACAGGTGATCCGGCAGCTCCTCCGGGCACGGCGTCGCACCGTTCAACACAGGCTCCAGACTGGGAGGCAGAAGGTCCGTGGATTTGAGAGCGGCAAGCAGAAGAATGCGATCAAGGGTGCGAGCAGCGCGCATGTTTGCAGCGTTCTCCGGCGACGAGAGCCCTGTCCGCTCGCGCTCGCCGATGTCGCTCCCGGCCCACCAGCCTTTGAGCGTTGGGAGATCGTGCGTGGAGAGACAAGCAAGCGCTTTGTGCGAATAAGCGTGGGGAGGGCGAAACTTGCCATCACGTTCCTTCTCGAAATAGAGCACGCGGTAGCCCTGAATCTCCGCTTCGCTCATCACGTCCCGAAATCCCGGGGGCACCGTGCCGAGGTCCTCCCCAATCACGACGGCACTTAGTTGGCGGGAGATTTGAGCCAAACGATGGAGCATCTCGCCCGCTGGAAAGCGTACGTAGGCGCCATCCGTGGCACGGGCGTTAGTGGGAATCCAATAGAGCCGCACCAGCCCCATGACGTGATCGATGCGCACGGCCCCAGCACTGCGCATGAGCTCCCGGAGCATGGCTTCGAGCGGTTCGAAATCATGGGCGCGCAATGCAGTCGGCGAGAGCGGTGCGAGCCCCCAATCCTGACCGTTGTCATTAAACATATCGGGTGGCGCTCCGATGCGCACGCCCCGTACAGCCGTGTCCGGCTGAGACCATGTATCGGCGCCGTCAGGGGCCACGCCCACGGCCAGATCGAGGTAGAGGCCAATGCACATGCCGGCAGCTTTGGCCCGTTCCTGCACCTCTCTCAACTGGGTTTCGGCCACCCATTGCAGCCACTTATGGAACTCGATGCGTCCCTTGTTTTCCCGTTCGAACCGCCGCACGGCATGGCTATCAAAGTTACGATATCGCTCTGGCCACGTATGCCAGCCACTGTGATATCTTTTCGCAACAAGCATTTCTGACAACGCTTCGTAGAGGGCGAACCGCTTCAGGGCGCTCCCACGGTCCGCGCAGAAAGCTTTGAAAGACCTCGTGGCCTTGTTGCCTGGGCGCTTACTCAAAGCGCAATGGTTTTGGTAACCGGCCTCAAACGCCCGCCGCTTGAGATGCGCCACTTGCGCATAGTCGACTAGTTCACTGGCACGTGCGGCCTGAATCCCGACCACGTCTACCCCAATCGCACCGGACGCCAATCGATGGACCGCAATATAGAAAGGATTGAGGAACAACCGGCTTGAAGGCGCATAAGGGCTGTAGCGGCGGGCATCGGCGAAAAAGAGAGCATGCAGCGGACTGACACCGATGAAATCGGCACCGGCGCGCGCCGCAAGCTCGGCCAGCTGCGCCAGATCCTCGAAATCGCCGATACCCCAGTTGTGCGCCGACCGCAGCCCGTAAAGCTGGCAAGTAATGCCCCAGAAGCGGCCCTCTGCGAGCCAGTCGGGCATGAAGCAGCGTGCGTTGAACGGAGCGACGCCGTCGTTCTGCTCAATCTGCGGCGCAGACTTGAGGCTGGCTTCGACCTCACCCTCGTCCGCCGCCGCAACGCCCAAAGCGTGCAGCACTTCGCGCTTGGTCTCGTCACTGACGATGCAGTGCTCACCCCTCTCGCTGACATAGCTGAGCTCGATACCATACGCTTGAGCTAATCGGTCAAGGGTCTCGCTCATCACGGTTCTACAATTCTGGCGACAACGGACCAGGGGGGCAGCGTGCCCGATCGCAGACCGGCGTCGCAGCCAGGCACGCTCTCGTAGATAAGCCTTCCAGCGGCCCATATCCGTTCCGGAAGTGCGGACGGCACAGGCCATGTCTTATCATGGAGGCTGGCAAACATCGTCAGATCGCAACCATCACCAAGACGCCATGTGACGGCGAGACCACCATTATCGGCGCCGAGCACCTTTCCTGCATTGCCTTTGACACTAGCTAGTCGTGGCGCGATCTCCCGCCGCCTGATCGCGAGCAATCGCGTCACCAAGTCGAGGTGAACGCAGTGCGGCGACTGCGCGGCCTCAATCCAATCGATCTTCGAGGACTCGAACGTGCTCAACGCATTGGGGTCGGGAATGCGCTCGCGATTTTTGGGATCGCGAAAGCTGCGCCACTTGCGAAACTCGTTGCGCCGTCCCTCGCGCACTTGCCGCGCCAGCTCGCCATGAAAATCCGTGAAGTAACAGAATGGCCGTGTCTCTCCCCACTCCTCGCCCATGAAGAGCAGCGGAGTGTGCGGGCTCAACAGGAGGATTGCAGTCAGCGCGTCGAGGGTCTCCGGCGAGGTCAGGCACGCCAGTCGTTCGCCAAACGCGCGGTTCCCGACTTGGTCATGGTTCTGCAGGAAGTCGATGAACGCCAGCGGCGATAATCCGGCGCTTGGCTCACCGCGCCTTGCACTGTCGCGAAATGGGGAGGGCTCGCCCTGGTAGACGTAGCCTTCCGCCAGCGACCGCGCGAGCTTGGCTATGGGGTCGTCAGTGTAATCGCGATAGTAACCGTCGGGCTCGCCCGTTGCGATGACGTGAATCGCGTGATGAAAGTCGTCGTTCCACTCTCCCGTGTACAACTTCGGGGCTCCGTCTGCCCGCTCGTGGAGGAACGTAACGTTGCGATCGTCCTCGGTAGTCAGGTGCACTTGGCGGTCCTTGACGCGCTCGTGCACCGTGGTTGCGAGCTCCTCGAGCAGCGACGGCTTCTCGTCATCGTGGATCTGGTCGACGGCATCGAGGCGCAGTCCGTCGAACCTGTATTCCTCGATCCAGTAGAGGGCGTTCTCGATAAAGAATGCCCTTACCGGAGCACGATCGTAGGCGATAGCATCGCCCCATGGCGTGTGTCGATCCGGATTGAAGAAATCGGGAGCGTAGGAATGCAGGTAGTTTCCGTCGGGACCAAAGTGATTGTAGACGACATCGAGAAAGACCATGAGCCCGCGCTCGTGTGCGGCGTCGATGAGGTGCTTGAGTTGCTCGGGCCCACCGTAAGCGACATGCGGTGCGTAAATTAGAACGCCATCATAACCCCAGCCCCGGTTTCCGGAGAACTGTGCGACGGGCATGAGCTCCACCACGGTCACGCCGAGTTTCACCAAGTGATCGAGCTTGCTCTCGACGCCGGCAAACGTGCCCTCCGCGGTGAAGGTGCCGGGGTGCAGCTCGTAAATAACCGCTTCTTCCCAGGGTCGGCCGCGCCAGTCGCCGCTCTTCCATTCGTAGGCCCGCGGATCAATAAGCCGTGAGGGGCCGTGCACGTCGCGCCTCTGGGAGCGCGCGGCCGGATCGGGCACGCGGATGCCGTTGGGAAGCAGGAATAAATAGCTGTCGCCGATCCCGACCAAGTCCGTTTCGACCTCAAACCAGCCGTCCTCGGATCGTGACATTGGTTCTGTCGCGCCGCTCGGTACGGCGACAAGTGACAATGAGTCGAGTGCGTGTGCCCAAAGGCGAAAACGCGCGCCAGCGCCAGACAGAAGTTCGGCCCCCCAGGTCCGTTCCAGGGAATAGCGTGTCCCCATCAGCGCTCTGCCCGATAGAGAAGTAGTGCTCGGGCCGGCAGCATCATTGATAGGCCGGGTTCCAGGAGTGGTTCGTCCGGCTCGATCAGGCCCCGCGCCGTGTCAACCGTCAGCCGCCAACCCGCCACGCCCTTTAGCGCGGCCAGCGTAAAGTCAATTTCCTCATAGTGGGCATTCAACAGCATCAGCAGTGGTGGGTCGTCATTTGCGCACAGCATGACAGCAACGCATTTAGAGAGCCCGTTATTCCAATCGTCCTGGGCCATCTCGCCGCCGTCCGGACGGAGCCACGTTATGTTCTTTGTCCCATTGCTCGCAACTTTCTCGCCGTGCAAGAAGTTGGTTTGCCGTAGCATTGGGAGACGTTGACGCAGACCGACAAGTCCGGTCGTGAAGTCGAAGAAGGCCTCATCGCGTGCGCCGATGCCGGTCCAGTTGAGCCACGAGATCTCATTGTCCTGACAATAGGCGTTGTTGTTGCCGCCTTGTGTACGGCCGACCTCGTCTCCCATGAGAATCATGGGCGTGCCCTGCGACAGCAGCAACGTTGCCATGAAGTTGCGCCGCATGCGATCTCGCAAGTCAAGGATAATCTCGTCGTCAGTCGGACCCTCGTGCCCGCAGTTCCAGCTGCGATTGTCATCGTGACCGTCCTTGTTATCCTCGCCGTTCGCCTCGTTATGTTTACTTTCGTAGGCGACGAGGTCGGACAATGTGAACCCGTCGTGCGCCGTGACGAAATTGACGCTGGACCACGGCCGTCGCCCGCGCATGTCAAAGAGGTCGGCCGAGCCGAAAAGCCCGCCAGCCAATCCCGGGAGCAAATCCTGATCACCCTTCCAGTAGCCGCGAACGTCGTCGCGATAGCGTCCGTTCCACTCTGCCCAACCGGGCGGAAAGCCGCCGAGACGATAGCCGCCCTCGCCGACGTCCCAGGGTTCGGCTATGAGCTTCAGCTGCGAGAGAAGCGGGTCCTGCAGCACCGCGTCGAAAAACCTCGCGTTGCCTTCGAACTCTCTGCGCTCGCGCCCGAGCGAACTCGCAAGATCGAAGCGAAAGCCGTCGACATGGCATTCCTCCGCCCAATAGCGCAGAGAATCCATGATCATTTGCAAGACGCGAGGATGGAACTGGTTGATGGTATTGCCGCAACCGGTCGTGTCGAAATAGTAACGTTTGTCATCGGCCACCATGTAGTAGCTGGCGTTATCGATCCCGCGGAAGGATAGCGTCGGCCCGAGCTGATTGCCCTCAACGGTGTGATTGTAGACGACATCGAGAATGACCTCGATCCCGGCCTCGTGCAGGCGGTGCACCATGTGGCGGATCTCGCTGACGTCGCCACCTTCTGAAGTGTAGCGCGGTGCCGGAGCGAAAAACCCAACTGTATTGTAACCCCAGTAGTTCTTGAGGCCTTTGTCGACGAGATAGCGATCTTCGAAAAATGCCTGCACCGGCTGCAGCTCAATCGCTGTCACGCCAAGTTTGGCGAGATGCTCAATCGCGCGTGGGTGCGCCAGGCCCGCAAACGTACCGCGCAATCGCTTTGGTACTTTCGGGTTCAGCATCGTAAAACCCTTGACGTGCGCCTCGTAGATGATCGTCTCGGCCCAGTGCACGCATGGCCGCTTTTCGCTTCGCCATGGAAAAGGGGGCGTCCAACGGCTTTCGGCCTCGACGACCACACACTTCGGCATATAAGGCGCTGAATCCCGACTATCGAAAGAAAGGTCCGCCTTCTTAGAACCGATCTGGTAACCAAAGAGTGCGTCATGCCAAACGAGCTGCCCGTGCAGCTCCTTCGCGTAGGGATCGAGCAGCAGCTTGTTTGGATTGAAACGATGCCCGTCCTTGGGCGCGTAAGGCCCGTAAACGCGAAGCCCGTAGAGTTGACCCGGCCCGATGCCGCGCACGTAGCCGTGGTACACTTCGTCGGTGTATTCCGGCAGCTTGATCCGCGCGGTCTCGCGGATGCCGTCGGAGTCGAATAAGCAAATCTCAACAGCTTCCGCGTTCTCTGAAAAGATGGCGAAAGTGACGCCATCCCCATCGTATGTCGCACCCCGGGGATAGGGCAGGCCTGGCTCTACGTCGCGGACGCTGCGACTCATTCGTAACCTCTGGTCACTCTTTGTGCTCAAGTATGATCGTCGCCAGCGGCGGCAGGCTGAGCTCGATCGAGAAGGGTCGCCCATGCGCTGACTTTTCCTGCGCATCGACTGCTCCGAGATTACCGATATTTGACCCGCCGTAAATGGCGCTGTCGGTATTCATCTTTTCGATCCAACGTCCGGCTCTAGGGACTCCGAGTCGGAAGCCATGCCTGACGAGCGGCGTGAAGTTGCAGACGACCACGACAGGAGCTGTCCCCGGACCACCATGGCGTACGTAGGACAATAGGCTCTGGCTGTGGTCCGAAGCATCGATCCACTCGAACCCGCCTGGCTCGCAGTCGAGTCTGTGGAGGGACAAAGTTGATCGATAAATCTTGTTAAGGTCGCGCACCAGCGTCTGGACACCGCGATGCGCAGAATCGGCGAGCAAATGCCAATCCAATGACTGGTCATGGTTCCACTCGCGCTCCTGACCAAACTCCCCGCCCATGAACAGAAGCTTTTTCCCCGGATGCGTCCACATGAACGCCAAATACGCCCTCAAGTTTGAGAATTTTTGCCACCTGTCACCGGACATCTTCGACAGCAGCGACCCCTTCCCATGGACAACCTCATCGTGGCTGAGCGGGAGGACAAAGTTCTCGGAGAAGGCGTAGATGAGCCCGAAAGTCAGCTCATTGTGATGGTAAGCGCGGTGCGCTGGGTCCCGGGACATGTAGGAGAGCGTGTCGTGCATCCAACCCATGTTCCACTTGTAACCGAAGCCGAGACCACCCGAATCCACAGGTCGTGAGACTTGCGGCCAAGCCGTCGATTCCTCGGCGATCGTAATTGCTCCAGCAAAATCGCCATAAGCTCGCGTGTTCATCTCGCGCAAGAAGCTCACCGCTTCAAGGTTCTCGCGGCCGCCATGAACGTTTGGAACCCATTCGCCTGGCTCACGGCTGTAATCAAGATAGAGCATCGATGCGACCGCATCGACCCTTAGACCGTCAACGTGATAACGATCGAGCCAGAATAGTGCGTTCGCGTGCAGAAAGTTGACAACCTCCCTCCGTCCAAAATTGTAGATGAGCGTATTCCAATCCTTGTGGAACCCTAGCCGAGGATCCTCGTACTCATAAAGCGCTGTTCCGTCGAAACGAGCCAGGCCGTGCGGATCACTGGGAAAATGCGCAGGAACCCAATCGACCAAGACGCCTATTCCATTCTGATGGCAACGATCGACGAGACGTGCAAAACCCTCCGGGGGTCCGAAGCGACCCGTCGGGGCAAACAAACCGATGGGTTGATACCCCCAGGAACCAGAAAAAGGATGCTCGCTGATCGGCAAGAACTCAATGTGCGTGAAGCCGAGATCGCGGACATAGGCGATCATCTCATCGGCAAGGCGCTCGTAGTCTAAGTAGCTGTTGCCCTCACCGCGCCGCCAGGAGCCCAAATGCACCTCATAGATCGACATCGGTGCCGAGCGATCTTGCACCGCGCCCCGAGAGGCCATCCAGCTGCTGTCGCTCCACGCGTGCCGCACAAGCCCATGCACACGCGATGCCGTCGATGGCGGCGCTTCTTGGGCGAATGCGATCGGATCTGACTTTAGCGGAAGCAACTCGCCGTCGGGAGCAATGACCTCGAACTGATAGAGAGCGTCGCGCTGCACACCCGGAACGAATAGCTCCCAAACACCCGCTTCGTGCCTCTTGCGCATCGGATGACGCCGGCCATCCCATTCGTTGAAATCGCCAACGACACTTACGCGGCGGGCGTTGGGTGCCCACACTGCAAAGGCTACACCTTCCGCTCCCTCTAAGCGTATCGGATGGGCGCCTAGCTTCTCATAGAGCCGCCGATGCGTCCCTTCCACCATCAGATGGACATCCGTCTCGCCGAGAACAGGGGGAAACCGGTAAGGGTCCTCCTCGTCCCATTGCGCATCACCGCTCTTGAAGTTGAGTCGATAAACGAGCGGCTCCCGGGGCGCTTCGATAAATCCGGCAAAGAAGCCGGCGACGTGCAGCTTCTCGAGCGATGCGAGCACGCTCCCGCTGCTATTGTCGACAACGTCGACGGCATCAGCTGTGGGCACAAGGGTCCTGATCGACACGCCTCCCCTGCATCGGTGGGGGCCGAGAATTGCGAAGGGATCGGCGTGCCGGCCAGCAACGAGTAAATCTATGGCTGCTTGATCAGGGCGCCAAGCGCCATCCGCGTCAATGGCTTTGTTCGACGTATTTGTCATGACGCGCGCGCCTCGCTTCCCGTCAGTTGATCGAGAACGCTGCGCAGTGGGATCGACAGCCACGTCGGCCGGTTGGCGGCCTCATAAGCGATCTCATAGAATGCCTTCTGAAGCAGGAATAGATCGAGCAGGCTCGCCGCCACTTTCTCGTCCGCCGGGTAGCTCGGCATCCCTTGTGTCACTTCGATGTAGGCATCCAGGAAGTCGCGGCTTGCACGATTTCGCCACGTCGTAGCCGCCGCCAGTGCCCGCTCGGGCAACTCACCCGTGCGCGTAGCAAAACGATCGACCGCTGCTGAGGCCGCGTAGTCGAGCGAGCGCAACATTCCTGCTACGTCGCGCAAAGGCGAACTTTTTTCGCGACGCTCGGCAAGCGTTCTGCCCGGTTCGCCTTCAAAGTCTATAATGACAACATCGTCCTGCGAGATCAGCACCTGGCCGAGATGATAGTCACCGTGAATACGGGTCTTGACGCCCATCGGTGGAGTCTTCGCCGTTGCGTCAATGCGCTCATTGAGCACCTTTCGCGCATCCAGCAAGCTTGATATGTGCTCGCTAGCCGCCTCCGAAGCAGAACCGCTCGTCCTTTCGAGTTCGCTGAGGACGCGTTCTGATTCCTCACGCACCGCTTGCGACCACCGCTCCATGTCTTCGGCTGAGATCGGCTCAGCGGCGAAAGCAGGATCGAGAGTCGGCGTCGCAAAAGCACGATGAAGTTCGCCCGTGCGTTCACCGAGCCGTTTAGCAAGATCAAGCGGAAAGACGTATAGACCATCTTGTGCGTCACCGCCGCTTTCGTCGTCCTCTGGGAGGAGCACAAGAACCTCCAAAGCCCGGTCCAGAGCTTCGACTACCGCATTCCAGGCATCGCCCTGATTTGTCACAAAGGCAAACGCAGTCGCCAATGCAGTCCTCTCGTCGGTCTTTGCAACGTGCTCCACAGATCCCAAGAACTCGGGCGTATTTGGGTACTGGGCAACCTCGGTGAGGAACCGCGCTATCTCCAACTCAGGTTGTACACCTGCACGAATTCGACGGTAGATCTTGAGCATGATCCGGCCGTCGACAATAATCGACACGTTGCTCTGCTCCGCCCCCACAGAACGCACTTGCGCCTCTTGATCAATCGCTTCCCAACTCGGTCTTGCAGAACATGCGATCTGACCATCCGGCGTTTCAATTCTTCTGTTCTCGCCTATCGCAATGGCGAGGTCTCTCACAAAGTCCTCGTCGTAAGCAGCATCAAGAAGGGCGCCGATGCGTGAACTAGATCTGAGTTTGGCGAGAGTAAACGCCAGTTTCGGCGCCCCTGCTCGCAAGTGATCGCTCCCCCACTTTGCAGAGAGGGGTAAGAAATAACGCTGGCTGGCACCGCCAGGCAGCGAGGCCTGGCAAACGGTCAGCGGGTAGATGCCATTCGCGCCTTCAAACATTGCGAGGTGCTGCAGCTCAAAGAGTACGAAATGTGCATCCTTCGCCCCGAACCATCTCTGACGGAAGACAAATTCCGGCAGAACTTCACGTTCCATGGTCCGAGTCTGGCGATCCGCGAAGACGCTTGCCCAACCGTCTGATGCGATGAGCGTAATGAAATCAGGGGCCGCTTCTGGTGGTGCGACGTGCCAGCGGGGTTGCTCGGCCTCGCTTGCCAAAATGAACCAGTAGAAGCCGTATCCGGGCAGCGTGAGCATATAGGGGAGCTCGCCAACCGGTGGAAAAGCGGAATTTCCGGTCAGCTCAACTGGAACAGCGCCAGCGTACGGACTTAGGTCAAGCTCCACAGCTTGCGCCGATCGCGCGAGATTGAAGACGCAGAGAAGCTTCTGCCCATCATGCTCGCGCACAAATGCCAGGACCTTGCGGTTGCGCGGGTAAAGGAAAGTCAGACTGCCGCGGCCAAATGCAGCGTGGCTCTTGCGAACCTGAATCATTCGGCGCGTCCAGTTGAGCAAAGACGAGGGATCTCTCTGCTGCGCCTCCACATTGATGGCTTGATAGCCGTAATTCGCGTCCATGATAGGAGGCAAATAAAGCCTTTGCGGATCTGCGCGCGAAAATCCGCCATTGCGGTCAGCTGACCACTGCATGGGCGTGCGCACGCCATCGCGGTCGCCGAGGTAGTAGTTGTCACCCATGCCGAGTTCGTCACCGTAGTATAGGACCGGTGTTCCGGGCATTGACAGCAGCAGCGCGTTCAACAGCTCAATTTTGCGTCGCTCATTGTCGAGAAGTGGCGCTAAGCGGCGGCGAATGCCGAGATTGATGCGAGCGCGACTGTCTGTCGCGTAGGTACGCCAAAGGTAGTCGCGCTCATCGTCGGTTACCATCTCCAGCGTGAGCTCGTCGTGGTTGCGCAGGAAGAGCGCCCACTGGCAGGACTCGGGAATCTCGGGGGTCTGCCGGAGAATGTCCGTGATGGGGTGACGATCCTCTTGAGCAAGCGCCATGTACATGCGGGGCATCAAAGGGAAATGAAATGCCATGTGGCATTCATCGCCATCGCCAAGGTAGGGGCGCGTGTCCTCGGGCCACTGATTGGCTTCCGCAAGGAGCATGCGATCGGGATATTGCGCATCGACCTCCTGGCGGATGCGCTTCAGGATGACATGCGTCTCGGGAAGGTTCTCATTATTTGTCCCCTCGCGCTCGCAAAGATAGGGAACCGCATCCAGCCGTAAGCCATCCACGCCAAGGTCGAGCCAATAGCGCATGACATCGATCATCTCCACCAGAACCCGGGGATTGTCGAAGTTGAGATCGGGCTGATGCGAATAAAATCGGTGCCAACAATAGGCATTTGCCACCGGATCCCACACCCAATTCGAACTCTCCGTATCGAGGAAAATAATCCGCGTGTCGTCATAGCGATCATCGCTGTCGCTCCAGACGTAGAAATCGCGCTCTGGAGACCCTTTGGGCGCCTGCCGGGCCCGTTGGAACCACGGATGCTGGTCTGAAGTGTGATTGATAACAAGCTCGGTGATGATGCGAATGCCGCGACGGTGGGCCTCTTTTATGAAGTCCCTGAAAGAGTCCATGTTACCGTAGGAAGGATTGATGTCCCGATAGTCTGAGATGTCATAGCCGTCGTCTCTGAGCGGAGAGGGATAGAATGGAAGCAGCCAGATTGCCGTGACGCCAAGTGACTCCACATAGTCGAGCCGCTGCATCAAACCTTCAAAATCACCTATGCCGTCGCCGGTTGCGTCCTGGAAAGCCTTGACGTGCAGCTGGTAGATGATGGCGTCCTTGTACCAATCAGCAACTGCGCGATCGATCTCGGGCTGCGCACTGAGATCGAGTTCCGCTGCTGCAGGCACCTCAATCGGCGTCTCAGATTCCTTAACCGAACTCATGCGGCACCCGCTTCGTTCGGCGATAGGCGCCATATTGCATAAGGCCGATCGTTCGGATCGAGCAACATATGCTGCACCTTGCCCGTCCACGCGAAGCGCTTTCCTGAAACAAGGTCCTCAACGCCAATGGACGCGTCATCCGGCAGACCGAACTCCCATAGAGGTACTTCAAAGTGAGCGGTTTGCGTGTTGTGTGGATCGAGGTTCACTGCAAACAACAAGAAACTATCTTTGTCTGCAGTGGACTTGCCGTAGCAGAGGATTTGATCGTTCCACGCATTGTAGAACTTTAAGTTCGTGAACTGCTGCAATGCCGGGTGCTCGCGACGCAACCGGTTCACGAGCGTGATGTCTTCGCGGATGTTGCCTTTGCGGTCCCAGTCCCAAGCCCTGATTTCGTACTTTTCGGAGTCGAGATATTCCTCCTTGTTCGGGATAGCGCGCGCTTCGCAGAGCTCAAAGCCATTGTAGACGCCGTAGTTGCAGGCAAGCGTTGCCGCCAGAATGAACCGCGCCTGGAAACCGGCCCGTCCGCTCGTTTGTAGAAAGTCCGGATTGATGTCCGGTGTGTTAACGAAAAAGTTCGGCCGGAAGTACTCACGCATCTCAGTTTGCGTCAGCTCGGTCAGGTACTCGGTCAGCTCGGGCTTCGTGTTACGCCACGTGAAGTAGGTGTAGGACTGTGTGAAGCCAAGCTTGGCAAGCCGCCGCATCGGCTTCGGCCGGGTAAACGCTTCAGCCAAAAATATCACATCGGGATAGCGATGTTGTACTTCGTGGATCATCCACTCCCAGAACGGAAAAGGCTTGGTGTGCGGATTGTCGACTCGGAAGATTCGAACACCCTTGTCCGCCCAAAACAGGACGATGTCGCGCAGGGCGAACCAGATTGAAGGGAAGGCATCGCGATAGAAATGGACGTTGATGATATCCTCGTACTTCTTCGGAGGGTTCTCGGCGAACTTAATGGTTCCGTCAGGGCGCCAATCGAACCATTCGGGATGCTGCTTGATCCACGGGTGATCCGGCGAGCACTGTATGGCGAAGTCGAGCGCGATCTCGAGCCCGTGCGCCTTGGCGGCCGCTATGAGGCGCTCGAACGCCGCGAACGTTCCAAGTTCCGCATGAATCGCATCGTGACCGCCCTCCTCCGAACCGATCGCGTAAGGGCTTCCTGGATCATCCTTCGTTGGCGTTAGAGAGTTATTGCGTCCCTTGCGATTGGTTTTGCCGATCGGATGGATCGGCGGGAAATAGAGGACATCGAAGCCCAATTCGCGCACATAAGGCAATCGCGCAATGACGTCATCAAAGGTTCCGTGCCGCCGCACGTTGCCTGACTGCGAACGAGGGAACATTTCATACCATGCACTGAAGACGGCACGTCTTCGATCAACCCATGCACTCAGTACCTTGTCGTAAGTGGTCACGTTCGTGCGCAGACCGGCGCGCGCGAGCAGCGCTTGAGTTGCCTCGCTCGTTAGCCGCTCAAGACTAGCCGCATCGTTCTCAGCCGGCTTCAAGACTTCATGAAGGTTTTCAAGGCCGCTCCGGTCGGCCTCAGAGCCGCGTGTCGTTTCGGCAATGGTTTGCTCGACAAGGCGGCGGCCTTCAATGAGTTCGAGTGAGATACCCTGGCCGGCCAAGTGTTTCTTGGTGACTTCATCGCACCATGACGCATAAAGGTCTCGCCACGCGATAATCGTGTAGACGTAACGCCCATTTGCACCGAGTTCGAATTCACCGCGCCAGCGGTCATTTTCGAGAAATTGCATCGGCGTTTCGCGCCAATCCGCCTCGCTATCGCGTCGATAGAGTAACGCTGCCGAGATCTTGTCGTGGCCGTCGCAGAAAATATCTGCCTCGACAATCATAACATCACCAACGGCACGCTTAACCGGAAAGCGCCCGCCGTCGACCTCAGGCGATACACCTTCGATGGCAACCCGTGTCTTTGCGGCGTCGGCCAGCCCATCACGTGAGGTCCCAACGTCTGAAATTTGCGTGGATCCAGCCCGTCCCATTTGTCACCGCTTTGAATTCGATCCTGACATTTCTGGCCTGACGTCATTCGTCTTGAGCCGCCGTGAGTCTAGATTCCAGATAGAGTCGGAAAGTGTCTAAGTTAGCAGCTCCACCGCATTACTGGCGGATCCACTCGTCGCTATCGCGCCATCCCTTGTCATTGAACTTCCCGTCAGGGTTAAAAAAAACATACCTCAACATGGTAGACTTCTCGGCAGGCAGTTCAATTCACGCCGGCTTTAAGCAATCTCCTCTTCGTCGAAAGCGTGGTCCCGCTCCAGTTCGCTTGAGATCCTCTCGATGCGTCCTTCGGCTCTATCAGGCCCCTTGACACGGGCGACATTGAACAAGGCATCAGCACGATTGACGACGGAGATGTTTGTCCGGCCGATGATCACGCCGTCGATTGAAGATCGCACGTTGACGTCGCCGCCTTCATAAGGATTCGTTACGACACCGATAACATCGTCTTGCACGATGCTGTCCCCTAACGTCTTGAATGCGCGAAATATGCCCCCCTCTGGTGCACGCACCCACTGGCTTGAGGCCCCAAACACGGACCGGGTCTTGGAGCTTTTCGCGAATTTGCCTCCAAGCATACCGAGCTCATGCATGACCTGTAAGATTCCACGCACGCCAGCACGTACGGAAATCTCGTCGAGCCGCAAGGCTTCGCCTGCCTCGTAGATCAAGACAGCGACGTCGAGCTCAGATGCCGCCTGCCGCAGCGAGCCGTCGCGCAACTCAGATTGGAGAATTACCGGTGCAGCGAATGCCTCCGCAATTCGTTTCAAGTCTGGCTTCGAAAAGTCGGCACGAATTTGGGGCAGATTTGATCGGTTAATTGCACCCGTGTGCAGATCGATGCCGAGATCGCAGCGCGCCACAACTTCGCTCAGAAAAAGATGGGCAAGCCGACCGGCCAAAGAGCCGTTTGGAGAACCCGGGAAAACACGATTTAGGTCGCGGCGGTCAGGCAAATAGCGTGTCTGTGCAAGAAATCCGAACGCGTTGACGATCGGAATACATAGTAAGGTGCCCTTCAGCGCATCGAGCCCCTTCGTATTCAGCAAACGACGTATGATCTCCACGCCCAGGATTTCGTCGCCATGGATTGCAGCGCTGATGAAGAGCGTCGGCCCGGTGCGACGGCCGTGAACCACATGGACAGGCAACGAGACCGGCGTGTGGTTCGAAAGCCGCGCGACGGGTATGTCTATGAGACCGCGCGCGCCAGCACGAACGGTTTCGCCTGCGATTTCGAAAGGTGGGCGCATAATCAGCCCTGGCCCTTGGTCTTTGTCTTGCCGAGCTTGGCGTTCTTTTCCAAGAACTCGATGATCTGTCCGGCAACATCGATGCCGGTCGACTTCTCGATACCCTCCAGCCCCGGTGATGAATTCACCTCAAGAACGACCGGACCATGATTCGATCGCAACATATCGACGCCGCAGACGTTGAGACCCATTGCGCGCGCCGCACCAATAGCGGTGCTACGTTCCTGCGGGGTGATGCGAACGATATCTGCGGTACCACCGCGATGCAGGTTCGACCGAAAGTCGCCTTCCGCGCCCTGGC
>CAZURR010000053.1:0-14932 GCA_964622715.1 uncultured Hyphomicrobium sp.
CCCAAAACACTGACGACATGCGATCCCTTCCTCTCCTAAGGACGGGAGGGATGAAATTGGGCCAACGAACCGAAACAGAGCAACCATGATCCGTTCATTCTTCTCCATACTGGGCGTGCTGTCTGCCGCTCTGATCGTGTTTTGCGCCAGCTTCCTCGGCAGTCTCGCGCTGTCGATCGATCGCGAGGGACCGGGCAACGAAGCGCTCGCGGTCAAGATTACGCGCGAGCTGTCGCGCACCTGGCAGCTCCGCGACATCAAGCCATATTATGCCAAGTCAATCGCCGCGAACCTCGACCGGCCTGAAGCGCAGCAAGCGATGAATGCTTTGAGGGGGCTGGGAGCACTGCGCTATGCCGACGACGTCACGCGCCGGTCGCTTTGGTCAGACGAAACATTTGGTCAGATGACGTCGCCGAGCCAAGCCGCCGCGATCCTCTCAGAGGTGTTGAGCAAAACCGTCACCGTGAGCTTCGTGGGCAAATTCGCGACGGGACGCGCCCGCGTCACTATCGAGTTGAGAAGCGAAGACGGCGCCATGCGGTTATGGCACCTTCATATCGACCACCTCGACCGGCCCCGGCCGGCGCCGATCAGAAACTCCCGCCCCAAAATCTCTTTCGCCTGATTGGACAAACGTGTCTGCCACGTGTCGGCAGGCGGGTGCGGCCCGCTACGACATGTCACAAAACGGCGACGTGTCACGTGCGCTATGCGCGGTGATGGTATAGGAGGGCTGGCGATACGCGCTTGCAGGCGCCAAGATCAAGCGGCAGGTGAAAGGTGATGCTGACAATCTACAACTCCGACGGGGCGAATCTGACTCCGCGCCCTGAATTGAGCCCACTTACAGATGCGTGCATTTGGATCGATCTGCTGCAGCCGACGCAGGACGAGATAGCACGTGTCGAGAAAGAACTCGGGATCGAGATTCCCACGCGCGCCGAAATGCGCGAGATTGAGCCTTCCAATCGCTTCTACCTGGAGAACGGCGCCTACTTCATGACGGCTTTTATCGTCTACAATATCGAAGAGCCCGTCCCTTTGACCTCAGCCGTCACGTTTATTCTGGCGAACAAGCGGCTGGTCACCGTACGCCACGCCGAGCCGAAGGCCATTCCTCTCTTCCTGCAACGCGTGGAAAAGGGTGACGCAGCCTGCGGTGAGGGCAGCGTTATCATGATCGGGCTGCTCGAAGCACTCATCCATCGCATGGCCGACCTCATCGAACGGATTCAGGACGAGGTCGACCGGCTTGCCCAGGGCATCTTTGGTGTCAAAGGGGGCCAACAAACGCGCAACCGCCGCTATGATGTGTTGCTACGGGGCACTGGTAAAGCAGGCGATATCACCGCCCGCGCAGAGGACAGCGCCACGTCTCTTAGCAGGCTGTTTCATTATTACTTGCAAGTCGCGCGCGAGCGTGGCGACGACTCGCGCACACGTCAGCGCATTAAAGCTGCACAACGTGACATCAGTTCGCTAATGGATTACACGCGCTTTCTGTCAACGCGCATCGCATTTTTGCTTGATGCCACTTTGGGCATGATCAGCACCGAGCAAAGCCAGATCATCAAGCTGTTCTCGGTGATGGCCGTTATCTTATTGCCGCCGACTCTGGTGGCCTCAATCTATGGCATGAACTTCAAGTATATGCCCGAGCTTGATTGGCTGCTCGGATATCCTTTTGCACTCGGTCTTATGTTCGCCGCCGCACTCATCCCGTTCCTCTATTTCCGCCGCAAGGGTTGGCTCTAGGCCAGCGAGAAATAGAACGACAGCAGCGCCAGACCAGCACATATGCCAAGCGTCATGGCGATGCCGCGGCGCCGGACGACCAGAAGCACCACTGCGAGCCCCGAAAGGAACATCGCCAGCCAATTGACCGTTGCCAAGTCGGGCACAAAAAGCCGAACGGGGCCGAAAGTTTGCTCGCTCACGTTCGCGAAGAGGACGTGGAGCGCGAACCAGACCGACAGATTGAGGATGACGCCGACGACCGCTGCGGTCACCGTGCGCAGCGCGGAGGCCAAGCGCGGGGCAGCGGTAAGCCATTCGATGTAGGGCGCGCCCACGAAGATCCAAAGGAAGCACGGCGCGAAGGTGGCCCACAAGGTGACGAGCGCGCCGAGAAGTCCCATGAGGATCGGCGTTCCGCCCCCAAAGCGGTGAGCCGCGATATAACCGACAAACTCTGTTACCAGGATGAGCGGTCCGGGCGTCGTTTCGGCGAGGCCAAGCCCGTCAAGCATTTCGCCAGGGGCAAGCCAGCGGTAACCCTCCACCGCCTCCTGCACCATGTAGGCCAGGACCGCATAGGCGCCGCCGAACGTGACCACGGCCAGCTTGGAGAAAAACCAGGCAAGCTGGGCCAGCACATGGTCGCTGCCAAATACGGCTGCGACGGTCAGCAGCGGGCCAATCCAGATCGCGAGCCAAAGCGCGATGGTGCGCAAGGTTTGGGAAAACGGGATGTCCAGCGCCGGCACAGGCGCGTGCGAACCGTCAGCTGGTCTCGATACGCGCAGGTATCCGCCCAAGGCCGCGGCGGCGACCACCAATGGGAACGGCAAATCGAAAAAGTAGATGGCAACGAACGCGGCTGCGGCCACGAGCCAATCGAACCAGCCGGCAAGCGCGCGCTGCGCAACCCGCCAAAGCGCCGCTAGAACGATGGCCAGAACACCAGCCTTGACGCCAGCAAACAGAGCTTCGGCCAGTGGTGCCTTGCCATACGCCCCGTAGAAAATGGAGAGCGCCAGAACAAGCAAGGCGCCTGGTGCCACGAACAACAAACCAGCAGCCAAGCCGCCTTTGACACCGTGCAGGCGCCAGCCCGAATACGTCGCAAGCTGCATCGCTTCGGGTCCGGGCAGCAGCATGCAGAAGCTTAGAGCGGACAGATAGCGGCGCTCGTCAAGCCACTTGCGCTCCTCGACGAGAACGCGATGCATAAGCGCAATCTGTGCGGCTGGACCGCCGAACGACAACAGGCCGATCCGCGCCCAGACCCTGAGCGCGGTGGAGAAGCTCGGCGCCGCCAAATCCTTTGCAACCACTTGCTTCTCCAAACCGGTCTCCTCTTGCCAATAGGCTTGCACCAATGGCTTCGCCCGCGCGCGTCATTGCATCTGCGACCTGCCGTCGCGGCACTGCACTAGTGCAGCGCAGCAAAATCGTTGAAAACAGGGACTTCAGCGGGTTTTGTGACAAATGACGTTCAGTCTAAGAGGTTGACCGCCACAATTAGCAGTGGTCCGTATCCGGCGCCAGAACGGGGTGCACACCCCTTTCCAAAGCGACAGTACAGTTCTGGGTATCGCTACGGGCCACACGCCGCACACACAATCCTCTCCCACCTAAAAACCGCAGCTTCCGTCACGGAAGAAGCTCCAGATCGCCCGCTTGGGATGAACTGGTTTTAAGGATTGAGCGTGTTGCTCGGGCACTGTCGCTGTAACGAGGAGAGTATGAATGCGGACACTCATCTATTCCGCCTTGGCCATGGTGACATTTGGCTTGCTGACGCTAGCTCCCGCCGGTGCGGGGTCCTATTGGAAGTGCATGGGCGCAGCGGTTGCCTGTGGTTCTTCAAAGTCAACGACCGCCGGCTCCAACCGCAATTACCGCTCAAACGGTCGCGTTTACACGAAGCGGGCGGGCCGTCGCAGCACAAACAAGCGCTCTGCCTCAAGCCGCGCCTCCACTAGCAGCAAACCGCGCCGCGCGGGAACCCGCGTGGCTTCGCTAGGGTCCACACGCACTGGCCGTTCGGCAGGGTCGGGGATCGCCTCCTATTATTGGCAGGGCCAAAAAACGGCCTCCGGTGCCCGTTTCAATCCGAACGGCTTGACCGCCGCCCACCGCTCGCTGCCGTTTGGCACCAAGGTTCGGGTGACCAACAAGCGCAACGGGCGCTCTGTGGTGGTCACCATCAATGACCGCGGGCCGTTCATTCGTGGTCGCGTGATCGACCTCTCAAAGGGTGCTGCCCAGGTGATCGGGATGACAGGTGCGGGCCTTGCGCCGGTGTCGCTGGACGTCCTCTAAAGCGGCTTGCACAGTATAAAGAACGGGCGGCGGAGGCTTTTGGTCTCCGCCGCCCGTTTCCTTTCCTTTTGATCAAAAGACCTCCAGAGCTACTCAAACGCCGAGCAGAAGCAGGCAGGCGGCAACGATGGCCGCCCCGCCAAGCGCCACAACAATGGCGGAGGCTGGACCGCTTAAATCCGGGGAAATGGGCTCTGCGTCGCTAACAACTTTCATGGTCGTGCCTCCCACACGTAATTTTCCAATTACGGAGGACGTCCCGAGCGCGCAATCACGCTCATCCCCCTAAGCGGAACCTGCCGTCGGTGGGGTGGAATGACGAGACGGCCCGGCGGCAACAAATAGGAAACGCCGGTGCCGGCCCTTTCCCGTTTGCCCGCAATGGGAAAAAACCGGTAACTTCCAGCAAATTCGTCATAGATCGCCGCAATCGAGGGCACCCCCGGCATGAAGGCTTCAATCTCGAAATCCGGTCGTGAAGCCGCGCTGGCCCAGATCAAAACAGCGATGGTCGAGAAAAAGATGACACAGGCCGAACTCGCTGACGCTGCCGACTGTCACGAAAAAACAATCCAGAACCTGCTCGGCGGGCGCTCGGTGCGCGAGCAAACCTTGTTCGACGTGTGCATGGTGCTGGGGCTCGACTACGACAAGCTGAAGGAGAGCTGGGAGGGCAGAACACCGCGCGGACCTATGGAATTGGAGGGCGAAGGCGGGCTTGTTGCGCCGGTCTACATGGGCGCCTACACGCGGGCCGCCGTCGATCAATACATGGGCAGCTATCTGACACTGCGACCGTCTTTTGCGCGCGCTGGCGTCATCATCGCTTATCGCACGGATATCAGCTGGGAACCGGAGTGGCCAAGCCTGCTATTCCAAGAGCGCGACCGACCTGATGCGCCTTACTCGCATAGGGGACGGCTATATATCCCCGCGTCCTCCCAGTTCATTCACCTGGTGTCGCTGACGAAGGGCGCTATGCGCATGGTGGTCGTGTCGCAGATCGACCGCTTTGGCAAAATGCGCGGAATCATCACGACGCTGCACAAACACGGAGCGATGTTCTTACCGGTGGCCACCCCGATCGTTTACGAGAAACGCGACGATTTCCGCGGCGAATTTGGAGAAATCACAGAGAAGAACGCGTGCTACGCCGACTACAAAAAGGCGCTCGACGAGACGATGTCGCAAGGCTACGCGCGGTTGGTGGGCCCGTGATCAATTTTCCGGCGGCATGAGATGAATGCCGTCGGCAAGCAGATGAACCGTTACGTCGCTTCCCAGCTTGAGCGGCCGAGCCTCTCGCGTGGCGACGGTAAGGCGAAGCACATCGGCCGCGTCTGCGCCGAGACGGACAGTAAGAAGCGTCATTTCTCCCAGCGCCGTAAAGTCGACGACCTTGCCCGGCAGCGTGTCCTCGCGTCCCTCGCCGGCAGACGGGCTTGCGTCCTCCAACACCAAATAGTCTGCCGGAATAAGCCACGTGACACGCTCTCCTTTCGTGAACCGGCCCGTCGTCGCAGCGTGCAGAACGCGATCGCGCCAGCGGATGTGACCGCTGCCCCTCGCTCGTGAGACCTGCTCAATCTTACCGTCAAAAATGTTGGTTTGACCCATGAGGCGCGCAACGAGTGCGCTCACCGGGCGCAAACGAACGTCGTGGGGCGCGCCACTCTGCAACGTCCTGCCCTTGTGTAGAATGGCGATGCGGTCGGCGAGCGCTTCGGCTTCCTGCAAATCGTGGGTGACCAGGATAATCGGGATCTCGAGCGAGCGGTGTAGGCTTGAAAGCTCTACCTTTAGCCGCTCGCGTGTCATGCGGTCGACCGCGGAAAATGGTTCGTCAAGAAGAAGAACCTTGGGGTCGCGCGCAAGAGCACGGGCGAGCGCGACGCGCTGGCGTTCGCCGCCCGAGAGCTGATCAGGCATGCGCATCTCCAGCCCATCGAGGTGTACGCGCGCCAAAAGGGCTGCCGCTTGCGCGCTGCGTTGCGGCTCATCGAGGTGACGCGCGGCAAGTTTCACGTTCTCCAGCGCGGTAAGGTGGGGGAAAAGTGCATAGTCCTGAAACACCAAGCCGGTCGCGCGTTCCTGCGGCGAAACCACGGTCCCGGCTGACCCATCAAACCACACCTGGCTCCCTGAAACGATGCGCCCAGCGGCCGGCCGGTAGAGACCGGCAATGGCGCGAAGAACCGTCGTCTTGCCGCTACCCGAAGGGCCCACGAGAGCCAACAGTTCGCCGGGATTGCAGGTGATCTCCACGTCGAGCGGGATCTGTCCCCTCTGCTGCAAGGTGACGTGAAGGGGTGCGGGATCAGCGGGCATGGGCATCGGAGCGCCGCCTCGCGAGCATATGCACAAGCACAATGGCCGCGAAGGAGAAGGCCAAGAGCACGGCGGACATCACCGCCGCATCCCCGGTGCGGAAAGCCTGAACGCCGTCGTAAATGGCGATCGACATCACGCGTGTTTCTCCGGGAATGCTGCCACCAATCATTAAGATCACGCCAAACTCGCCTAGCGTATGGGCGAACACCAGCGCAAGGGCAGAGGCAATCCCCGGCCACGCGAGCGGAAGTTCGACACGGCGCATCGTCTCGATAGGTGAAAGGCCGCTGACAAAGGCAGCCTCACGAACATTCGGAGCAATGGCCTCGAACGCGCGTTGGATCGGCTGCACGGCAAAAGGAAGATTGATGATCAGCGAGGCGATCAAGATGCCGGCGAAGGTAAAGACCAGCGTCCCGCCCAACAGTGTCGAAACGAAGGATCCAAGAAGTGAATCCGGCGCAAACCCGACAAGCAGATAGAAGCCGAGCACCGTTGGCGGCAAAACCAGCGGCAGCATGACCAACGTCTCAACCCAGCTTTTGCCCGGGATGCGCCCCCAAGCGAGCCAGCGCGCCAACAAAATAGCGATGGGCAAGATGAGCACGCAGGTCCAGAACGCCAATTTCAGCGTTAGCGCGAAAGCGGTCCAGTCCATTGTCGTCGTCTCCTCAAGGTTGGGGCGCAGAAATGCCGTTGCGCTCTAAGATCGCACGCGCTTGCTCACTCTTTATGAAGGCGGCGAATGCGCGCGCAGTTTCCCCCGCACCTTTCAGCAGCGCCATACCGTGATTGATGGGCTGGTGCCAGTCCTCAGGGATGAGTGCGACGGTCACCCGGGGCGCAATCTTTGAGGAAACCGCTAGTGAGTGCGCGATGAGACCCGCTTGAGCAAAGCCCGTCATGGCAAATTGTGCCGCCTGACCAACGTTCTCTCCAATGACGAGTCGTGGGCTGAGATCTTCCCAGACGCCTGCCTTTTGCAAAGCTTCCCGTGCGGCGCGTCCGTAAGGTGCTATCTCTGGATTGGCAATGGCAACATGATCGACGTTGCCCGCGGCAAGCGCAACAGCCAGGCCGGCCAACTCACCATCGACGGCGACGGGAGAGCCGATTGGCGCCACAAGAGCAATCCGCCCGCGCGCGAATACAGATGGGCCGCCCTCAGTGCGCTTCTTGTCGGCGAGCCGCCCCACACTCTCCTCGTCAGCAGCAAGGAAGAGCTCGTAGGGTGCGCCATTCTCAATTTGGTGCATGAGGCTTCGCGTGGCGCCATAGGTGAGCCGTACGCGCTGGCCAGTCTGCCGCTCGAAGGCCGCTGCGATTTCGTCCATGGCATAGCGCAGGCTCGCCGCCGCCGCCACGACCGGCGCGGTCTCGGCCCGCACCTGTCGGCTCAGACTTCCAAAAGCAAAAAGGAGCGCGCAAGCGGCCAACATGGGGAGCGTGCGCGGACCAAAACTCAATATCATCTGTTGCGGCGTCATGGAACAATCATAACGCGCGCTTCAAAACTTAGGAATCGGAGGAATTAACCGCGCGCTTTCGCTCCGCTGGCTCGGTCAATTCCTCCGGTTGCGGAAGATCGTTGTCTCCGTCGACTCGCGTCAGAAATTGCGCCTTCAGATCGACGCTGGATCTGCGCCCCACGCTGGCGCGGTGACGGCTGAGCCATTTCTCCGCCTCGTCCCGACCAGCGTTGTGAAGATAGTTAAACAACCGCCAATCAGGTTTCATGGTGCTATCGAGGCTGAGCGCGCTCGTGTAGCGACCTGCCTCAATCAAGTGGAAGCGATGCGTGGCAAGCCGGCCCAAACGGCCGCGCGCGCCACCAAACCAACTTTTGGAGCATTCACGCACGGATTCAATCAGCTCCACGTCACGCAGCAGCGGCGCGTTGAAGGTGAGACGGTTGGCGTGCATGGAAATCTCGCGCACGCCCTTGGGGAGATCGTGCCGGACAAGCGGATTGAGCTGAACGATGAGTGTATCCCCGGTCGTGCTCTCCATCGCAAGAGTCTTGATATCCGGATTAGCTGAAAAGCCGCCGTCCCAGTAGGCGACGCCGTCAATCTGCACCGCGTGATGCATTGTGGGCAGACAGGACGATGCCAGTACAGCTTCCAGCGTAATCTCGTCGCGCCGGAAGATCTTGGCGCGGCCGCTGGCAACCTCAGTGGCCGCGATCATCAGCTCAACCGGTGAATCGGAGCGCAGCCGATCGAAATCCAGTGTCTCGGAAAGAAGGCGGCGCAGGGGATCGAAGCCCAGCGGATTGAATTCATAAGGCGACCAAAGACTCGCCACCTTCGCGAGATGTGAGGAACTGGTGAGACCATAGAGGAACGGATTGAGCCGCAACAGGTCCGGCACACCGGCCCGGTGCACCGCCTCCCACACGTGGCGCAGCTTGCGCCGCGCCGTGCTGCGCCCACCTTCGCTCAAGCCCGCGGCAAGCGCGACGGCATTCACCGCACCAGCGCTTGTCGCGCTGATCCAATTGATGTGTAGCTGCTCGTCCTCGAGCAAACGATCGAGCACACCCCAGGTGAAGGCGCCATGCGCGCCGCCGCCTTGGAGTGCAAGATTGATGCGAATGTTTCGTCGAAGAAATCTCACGTGCCCCGAACCCGCTGTTAACCCGCCTGCCCCAGGCACTACGCAAAGCATAGAACCCTGGCGTTATATAGTGTCACGCGAGAGGCTCGATAGGGAGAACAACCGGCCAGCCATCTATCTGCGCTACCGTTGCGCGAACACCATAGGCCTGCGCAAGGCGTTCCGGGGTCAGAACAGATTGAGGCGGCCCTTCGGCCAGCGCACTACCGTTCTTCAACAGCAGCACGCGGTGACAGTAACGCGCAGCAAGATACAAGTCATGCAGCGCAACGATTACTGCGCAATGCGACTCCGCCATGCGTGAAAATTGCGCAAAGAGCGTTAGTCCATGTGCAGGATCCAGGCCCGTACTCGGCTCGTCTGCGACAAGAAAGCGCGCCTGCTGCGCAAGCGCGCGCGCCAAAAGAACGCGGGCGCGTTCGCCGCCAGATAGCTCGTCAACGGGCCGATTGGCAAACGGTAAAACATCCATGGCTGCCATCGCTTTTTCGACCGCATCGAGATCGGCAGCGCTTGGTGCAGCTACGCGTGCCCGGTACGGCAATCGCCCCAGCCCGACTAGGCGGCCGACGCTGAGTGGCCAATGCACAGTGCGGTCTTGCGGCAGGTAGGCGATGGCTCGACCAAGCGCACGGCCATCGAGTGCCGCGAGTGGTTGCTGCCCAACCGTGACGGACCCCTCGCCCGGGTTGAGGAGGCCAGCCATAACCTTGAGAAACGTCGACTTTCCAGCACCATTCGCGCCGATGACCGCAACAATCTCCCCTGGACGCACAGTGAGGCTGACGCCATGCAGGACGCGCCGTCCGCTCAGCCAGACACCGACGTCATTTGCTTGCAGCACGTCCGTCACGGGCCCAACTCCCGGCGCGTCTTTATGACAAGCCAAAGGAAGAATGGCGCACCGACGAGAGCCGTTACGACGCCGAGGCGTATCTCGCTCAAAGGTGCAAAAAACCGCAGCGCCACGTCAGCTGTGAGAACCAGGGCGGCGCCACCAAAAATGCTCGCCGGTAAAAGACGACGCGGCTCGTGACCAACGATCGGGCGCAAAAGATGAGGGACAACGAGGCCGACAAAGCCGATAGTTCCCGATACAGCCGTTGCCGCGCCAACGGACAGCGCCGTACCGGCAACAATGCGGTTGCGTAGGGACGTGGGATTGACGCCAAGATTTTGCGCGGCCTCATCGCCGAGCGTCAGAGCATCAAGTGCGCGCCCGGTCGTCAACAGCAGCGCGGAACCAGCGATGATCAGCGGGGCGGCGAGCCAAACGTGGGCTAAGCTTCGATCGCTGAGTGACCCCAACAGCCAAAAGAGCATCTCAACTGATGCAAAGGGATTGCGCGACAAATTGAGGGCAAGCGTCGTCAAGGCGCCGACAAGGCTGGAGATCGCTACGCCCGCCAGGATCAAAGTCAGCGGTCCGCTGCGCGTCCCTGCCAGCAGCATGATCGCGATGGCTGCAAGTGCGGCGCCAGCAAGACCACCCAGCGGCAGCGCAAGCGCGAAGATCCCGCTCGCGCCCGAATGGATGGCGATCACAGCGCCGAGCGCAGCACCGCCGGAAATGCCAAGTAAACCCGGCTCCGCCAGAGGATTGCGCAGATAGCCTTGGAGCACCGCACCGGCAAGGCCCAGGGCACCGCCGATGAGCGCGCCGAGAATGGCTCGCGGTAGCCGTATCTCCGTAAAGATCAACCCGGCGGCGTGACCGCCGTTCGGAAATCCAACTCCCGAAGGACCAACCAGGAGCGAGGCGACGAAAGCCAGTCCCGCGACCGCGGCAAGCACGGGCAACACAGGAAATACGCTCTGCCTCACAATGCGATCGTCAGCGCTCGCCACTGCTTCACTCATGCTTGACCCCAGACTTCAGCAGAGAGCGGCGCATAACGCCCAGCTCCTCGATCGCGCCGGCGATCTGCGGCGTCGCGCACAGCCACAATGGCATCGCTATGCGCATGTGCGGCCGGTTGGCCATCACCTCTGCGAAGGCAGGATGGCGCAGATTGTCGCCAACAGTGGAGCGAAACTCATCGGGCGTGTTTGCGAGCACCAAGAGGTCGGGCGGATCGGCCACGAGTTCCTCCAGCGGCAAACGGCCACCGGGACCGAGCGGGCGATCACGAGCGACGTTGTGAAAGCCGGCCGCTTGAAGCGCGGCATCCATGAGACTTCCCGGACCTGAGGCGAGGCTATTGACTTGGTAGGCAACCACCTTGGGACGCTCCGGCCCCTTCGGTTGCGCAGCCGCAAGACGTTTGTCGAACGCAGCAATGAGCGCTTCGCCGCGTGCCTCTTCGCTGACGGCGCGCGCGATGATGCGAATGCCGCGACGCATACTTTCGAAATCAGTGGCCAGCGGTACCAACACGACACGATACCCCAGGCGCTGCAGGAGGTTCACAGTCGCCGTCGTGGAGTATTCCTGCGCGATTACGAGGTCGGGGTCGAGTACCAGCACTTCCTCGGCCCGCCCGCGCACACCTTTGAGATCACGCGCCTCCTCGACTTTTAGCGACAGCGTTGCATCGGTGGCGAAATAGCTGACCGCCGCGATGCGGCTACGCGGAACGAGATCGAGCAAAAGCTGGTCAGTGCAAACGGTGAGCGAGACGATGCGCTGTGGAGATTCAGCGAGCGCAGGACGAGCAGCGCCCGGCCCCGCCGCCAAAAGAGCGGCAAAACCGAGTATCAGCCTGCAAATAGATCTGCACAACGTCGTTACCAAACCTCGCTATTGGCCTTTGGGCCGGGCGACCGAGGCCAGCTCCTCGTAAGTGAAACGAACCCCGGCGTAGGCTGCAACGCCTGCGGTCTCGAAACCGAAGACCTCCTGATAGTTCTCGTCAAGAGCGTTTTCGACGCGGCCATAGAGAGCCACGCCGGGACTGACTTCGTAGGAAGCCGCGATGTTGAGGAGCCAGTAGCTGTCGAGCTCAACGCGGTCGATGAGCGGATCAAAAAGATTGAAAACGATATCCGACATCTTACCGTTGTAGATGGCAGCAACATTCACGTTTCCTCTCCCGTTGTCGAATTTGTAGTTTGCATCCAACCGACCCGAATGGGGTGCACGGCGGACCTCTTCGCGACCATCTTCCTCCTTTGCGTCAAGATAGGTGTAGGCCGCACCGAGCGTCAGCCCTTCGAACACGAGGTAACGCGCTGCGACCTCGATGCCACGGCGCCTGCTCTCCCCTTCGCGGTTGAAGGGGCGGAAGAATACGTCGCCGCCAATAAAGACCGTTTCGAAGTCAATTTCGTTGGTGAGCGTTGTATCGAAGTAGGTGACATCAACGGTAGCGCGACCCGGCCAGAGCGTGGTCTCGATACCTGCGTCCCAACCAATGGCTTCCTCAGGCGTGAGGCCGGGATTTGAGATAAACCCCGGGAAGTCGCCAAATAGTTCGCTAAAACTCGGATACTTGACGCCGGTGCCGACGCTGCTGTGCAGGCGGAAGGGTGTATTTGGCGCAGCGAAAGATCCCGTTGCACGCCATGTCGTGAAGTCCTCGATTGTTTCATTATCGTCGTAGCGCAGCGTGCCGGTCAGAAATAATGACTGGAAGTATTCTCCGCGCACCTCGCCGACGAAACTCAAGCGGTTGCGACTGCGATCCGGCGACGTCGCATCGCTCGGTTGCTCGAATGCCTCGTGCTCATGCTCAACGAGTCCGGTGAAGACATGACTGACGCCCGACACACTCGGCTCCTCCAACCGATATGTTGTCGTATAGCCGTACTTGATATTCTGGCTGATATTCTGCGTGAAAAGATCCCCAGACGCTGAGACGGCGGTATCCTGGTTGTCCGTCTCCGCCCCCTCAACATGAAGCTTGTGCTTCCAAAGGCCGTCGAAGGTATCGACCGTGGCGGCTAAACGTCCTACCCACAGGCGATTGGTGAAGAAGGATAAATCATCGGCGGGAATGAAAAAACCATAGCTATCCAAGCCGCCGAATCCGTCATCGCGATCGGCCCTGTTGGTTGACATCCTAAGTGTGCCGTCGAGTTTGAGATTCTCAAACACCTTGACGCCGCCGCGGAACGCGAAGGTTGACAGTCGACCTCCATCTTTTTCATTTCCGGCAGTGGATATGTTGTATCCGTCCGTCACGTTGCCTTGTATCGTTATTGAACCGTGCAGCTCGTCGTTGCCGCCAGATACCTGCAGGGCACCATCGCGCGTGTTGAAGGCGCCGCCTTCGCCGCGGGCACGGATTGTCAGGGGTCCTTTGCCACCCTTGGTGATGATATTGACGACCCCACCAATGGCGCCTGTCCCGTAAAGCCCGCCCTGCGGCCCCCGAATGACTTCAATCTGCTCGATCTCATCTGCATCGAGGCTGGAGAAATCGAAGAAGCCGTCGTTGCCGATCGCGTTAACCTCGACGCCGTCTATGAGAACAAGCGTGTGATTGCTCTCCGAGCCGCGAATGCGCACGACAGTCAGATTGTTGGGTGTACCCTGGCCACTGACCGCCACGCCTGGAAGGCTGCGCAATGCATCTGCTGCATGACGGATCTGTTGTGCCTGCAGCTGCTTCGACGTAACGACACTCACCGCAGAACCAATCTCATCGAGCGCTACACCAGCTATTTCTCCGGTGGTCGACTCTGGTACACCCCCTTGACTCTGCGCCTGAGTGTCACCGGAAACGCCGGTATTGGTGTCACCGGCGCCCACCTCACTTGCAGTAGGTGAAGCCGTTCTTGCCTTCTTGCTAGTCTTGGGAATCTCAAGGGTTGCCCCCTCGACCACGACTAGCGGCAATTCCTCCACTTCCTGCGCCTCCTGAGACATGGCGGCGCTTGCCAGGAGCGGAACCGTTGCTGCCGAGGCGAAGAGAAGACGAGATGGTTTGCGAAAAGCACTCTTTCTTTGAGCACACAACATTAGATAATCCCCCGCCAAGCGACTGTGACGGGAAGCGTGTCGAGGCACAGCCAACGACAATTTGAGAACGCTTGGCAGTGGCCCGTAGCGGAAAACCCGCCGCGCTCGCACGCGCTGCGATCTCAAACCACGAGTGTCAGAAAAAGACCCCGCATATAAGCATGCCTGACGTAGCTCCCCACCGGTTGCACATCAGTCGCCACTACGGTTGTCCGCTCGACCGCACGCCCCGTACGGAAGATGGGCGACACGTGCCGGCAGGTCTCCTGGCTTGCGGCTCAAACGCCTTTCTCCAACCTTCCCAACGGTCCCGAACATGGGGCCGTCAGTGGCATTCGCGGAGAAATGCTCGCCACTCACAGTTGCGGGGGCAGCCACGGTTTCTGGCTCGAAAGCCTTGCCGTGTTCCCTATTCACCATCGACGCGCAAACGCGCCGATGGACCAGCACAGGTAGAATGGATCAGATCGACCGTGTGTCTGTCAAGATGCGGAAAAA
Organism: uncultured Hyphomicrobium sp.; assembly: GCA_964622715.1. Classification (GTDB taxonomy): domain Bacteria; phylum Pseudomonadota; class Alphaproteobacteria; order Rhizobiales; family Hyphomicrobiaceae; genus Hyphomicrobium_A. The sequence goes on from CAZURR010000053.1 coordinate 14,402, forward strand.
TTCGCGTGCACAAGAGTTGCGCAAAAACTGCAGCGGCCGCTTATCGACAGTTGTCGCGGCCATAGAAGGTAGCCCAAGAAGATAAATTTTAGGCCGCAGTGAGCGAGCTTAGTTTATCGCTTGCACCTTAAACTCATTGGCGAAAGGATCAGCGTCCAACGGCTCCGCTTTAGATTCCTGCTTCTGAAGATCAGAGCAGAGATGAATATTGCCGGCAAGGTATCCTCCAGACGCAACTGTCAGCTTGCCGTACGAAAGGTCTCCGCTGACTTGGCCGGTCGAACGGATATCAAGATGTTCTTTGACCTGGACCTCTCCCTCTATCGATCCATGCACCTCTACTCGATCTGAATTGACTCGTCCCTTCAAACGGCCGCTAGCGCGGATAATCACAACTTCTGCAATGACGTTGCCTTCAAGAGCACCCTCGATTTCGACCTGAGAGCAATTGCTGATCTCGCCGACGATGTTGGTCCCTTTGCCAACGACGACAATTCTGTCACCGATTGCCTCGGCAGGCTGAGACGTTTC
>CAZURR010000053.1:15032-18926 GCA_964622715.1 uncultured Hyphomicrobium sp.
GGCTGAGACGTTTCAATCTCAGAGAACTGAGATGGCTCGGTCTCTACGGGCTGAGCCGCGCTGGTCTTTGTGAACTGAGCTTCCTCAATTTCGGCGTTCCGGGGGACTTTCGCATCGGCAGAAGTACCCGCATCGCCCTCCGGCACCGGAGTGAAAAAACACGATTTTTGTAGAAGAGCCGTTTGCTCGAATTTGAGCTGTTCGCCTCGCGACGTGGCGCCACGATTAGCGAGCGGACCTTTGATAAACATGCGGGAACCTTTCCATATCTTACTCACTTGCAGTTCGTTCGGAACGGTTCCGCCGCAACCGTTATCTTGCCCTCCTCGCTGTATTCGACATCACCCCATTTTGCACCGAAGGCTTGCCAATCCAGCCCACCATCTGGTGAGCGCTTACCGTCCGGATCTGATTTGACCCCTCTCGACCTACTGCGCATCAATGACGGGCGAATGTCGCCGTACACAGCGGCATTTGGCACCGAACAGATATGCACACTGAGGATAGAAGGTCCCGATCGTGGCAGCATTGAGGTTGATTGTACGCCGTTCAATAACAATGACTTATCGCTCAGTCTTACAACACCGTATCAATTGTTGATTGGCGTGCCTGAGCTAAGATCACCTGCCTTCTCAAGCAGCTCCAAATGCAGCCGAGGACGCATCGCCGCTGAGCATTTTGCGGGCGATCTGCTGCATGGACGTCCCAGTCGGGTCCAGCCCGCGGGTGAGGCATTCCACGCGGACGCTGTCCTGACTTTGCGAGATGGATAAGAGATTGTAGCGGCCGAGCGGCTCGTGCCTGTGCACCCGGCTCGCGGAAGCTGATGCAATGCCGACAATCGGGATGTGCCCGCGTTTCCACACAAAATCGATGTTACAGTCGCAATGATTGTGCCCATGCAGAACGAGTTCAGCACCATGTTCGGCCAAAACATGTTCGAGTTGGGCGGCATCGCGCAGTGCTCTGCGTCGCGGGGCTTGACCGGTAAGCGGCGGGTGATGGATCAGCACGATGCGCATCACGCCCTCGTGAGCAAGCCGGTCGAGGATGCGGGCAAGTGCGGCGATCTGCGCTTCGCCGAGATGTCCCGCCGCAACAAACGGCGGCGTTGCCACGGCGGAGTTGAGGCAGACAAGTGCTGCCGGTCCCAAACGGCGCACAAAAGGAAAACCGTCACGCCCCCCCTCTGCAAACCGCACACCCCACGCGTCGGCGCTCATGTAGTCGGCCCAGCGCGCCACGCCAGGATCGCCGCGCAGAGCCGTATAGATGTCATGATTTCCCGGCACGACCGTCACGTTGTTAGACGGGCCGAGGCCTTCGAGCCAGGTCAAAGCAGCTGCGTACTCGGCCGGCAGACCGAGGTTGATGAGATCACCTGTTACTGCAATGTGGTCGGGCTGGTGCGCTTTTATGTCGGCGACCACGAGATCAAGGCTGGGGCGTTGGTGCACGCGCCGACGGCTGCGCTGCCAGTTGAGGTAACCCAGCCCCCGCTTGACATTGAGATGACGTAGAGCGAAGCCGCGCACCGGCGAAAGGTGCACGTCCGATAAATGCGCCAGCGTAATAGTGTTGCTCATGGGTCCTTTGGGTCAATTCTTATCGCGCAGACCCTAGCAGGGCCCCGCAGATGGAATGTTTATGCGAAAACGCCTGCAACGCGGCCAAAAGGTCGCGGCAGACAGAAGGAGATCCCTTGGCTCTCAATTCGCTGCTCAACAAAGCCCTGCAGAGGTATTGGCGAATGTCTCGCGGATTGACGCTCGGTGCGCAAGGGCTCGTCCTCGGCGAGGATGGGGGCATTCTATTGGTCCGGCATACCTATAGGCCCGGCTGGCATTTTCCCGGTGGCGGGGTGGAACGCCATGAAACGGCCGAGCAGGCTTTGATACGCGAGTTGAAGGAGGAGGCCGGCGTGATCGTTTCAGGGCCGGTTGAGCTCTTCGGGCTCTATGCAAACTTTCGCGTCTTTCCCAGCGATCACGTCGCGCTCTTTGTGGTGCGGAGGTGGAAGCAACGGGAGACCCCAGGCCCGAACCACGAAATCGCCGAACTGGCGTTTTTCAAGCCAGATGCATTACCGACGGAACTCAACATGAGCACGCACCAGCACATCCTTGAATTTCTCGATGGCGCCCCGCGCAGCCATATGTGGTGAGAGGCGTGGACCGCGCGACAGCATTGTGTTAAGTCGGCGCCGCATGATGAAGTGTTTTCGAGATCCGGAGATTGCGCCGCGACAAGGCAGACGCCTCGTTCGCGCCATTTGCGTTTGATCCACCTACCACGCCGTGCACCTGCTAGCCTGGCTCCGTCTCGAAACCTTCTCGTAGATCCAAAAATGCCATCCGATATCATAAACCGACCTGTGACGCCGGACGACGTGCCCCTCATCTCGCAACTGCATGCCAAGGTCTTCGGACCCGGGCGCTTTACGCGTGCGGCATATCGCGTGCGCGAAGGCACAGCGCCGGTCTCACGCTACTGCCGGGCCGCTTACTCAAACGAGCGCATGATCGCCTCGGTGCGCTTTACACCTGTGACGATCGGCGGCGCCGAGGGCGCGCTGCTCTTAGGCCCGCTTGCCGTCGATCCGGCGTTTGCGGGCAAGGGATATGCGCAGCAACTCGTACGCGAGGCCCTCGACGACGTGAAGGCTTCAGGCGTGCCGTTGGTCGTACTTGTCGGCGATGAAACTTACTATGGCCGGTTCGGCTTTGCCCCCTTGGCGCCGGGCCAGATCACGTTTCCAGGCCCGGTGGGGCCGACGCGCGTGCTTGGGCTTGAACTGGTCCACAGCGCCCTCGCTACTTTTTGTGGCTTGATTGTGGGCAAACGTGTGTGATGACGAGAACAAATGCTCGTCGTAAGTTCATGCAAGAATACCGTATCGAGCAGCACACGCGAGAGGTACCACCATGCGTAGACGGACTTTGCTGACCGGCGGGGGCGCAATCCTCGTTGCTACCACGCTTGCCCAGACGGAGGGTGCCCGGGCACAGAAAGTGCCGTTCGAGGAGCGGGACAGCGAGTTCATGAATTTCGCCATTGAGGAGGCGAAGAAAGGGGATCGCCCATTCGGCGCCGTTATCGTGCGCGAGGACAAGGTGCTGGCATTGGGCCGCGATAGCACGAAGCAAAATGGTGATCCAACCGCTCACGCCGTAATGGTTGCTATCCGTGCATTTCTGGCGGGGCACGAGCCGGAGATCTTCAAGGATACAACGATCTATTCGACAGCAGAACCGTGCGCGATGTCGATGGGCGCCATCCTATGGTGCGGCATCCCTCGCCTCGTTTACGCGGCCTCCATTAAAGACCTCTCCAAATTGATTCCGCAGATCGACATATCGGCCGACTACGTAGCCGGCCAGGCGAGCTTTGCCGATATCGGGATAACCGGCGGGCTGCTCTCGGGCAATGCGTTGCGGTTGTTCAAGTGAGCAAATGGGGATTTGCCCCGGTTCAACGGCCGCGGCGAACGTCCTGGATCGCCTGCTCCAGTGCTTGCAGGAAACGCGAGCGATCCCGACGAGTGAAGGAGGGATTGGTGCCGCGCACCTCCCCTGTCTCCCGCAAGTCTGCCAACAAATCGCGCATGGCCAAGGCCATGCCGATGCCGCTCTCAGCAAACGGCTTTCCCGAAGGGCCAATGACTTTTGCGCCAGCCTCTAGGCAGCGCGCCGCAAGGGGAATGTCGGCCGTCACCGCGATATCACCGGAGCCGATTTCTTTTGCAATCCAATCGTCGGCCGCGTCCGGGCCGTCCTCGACAATGACCCGATTGATAAGCGGGCTATCAGCAAGCCGCATCCAAGAATTGGAGACGATGTGAATGGGGAGCCCGTGGCGCTCAGCCACACGTATGACCTCGTCTTTGACGGGGCA
>CAZURR010000054.1:0-6273 GCA_964622715.1 uncultured Hyphomicrobium sp.
CATGATCTCCTCCACCGGAGGAAAGATCGCTGTGATTCGAGTCCCGGCAGAGTCCGTTCTTAGGCATCAGCGTGGCCGATCCCACTTCGCTCCGAACTAAGCCATCGCGCCAGAACCCAAACACATCAACGCCATGGGAAGAGTTGGTGCGCTTGCTCCATAATGCCGAGCTCCTCAACGGAGAGCTCTTCTACACGCTTACAGAGGCTCGGATCATCATCGAGAGCTGGCGGCGGCACTATAACAATGTCCGACCTCACTCATCACTCGGATACAAACCACCCGCGCCAGAAGTGTTCGTATCCAGCCACGCCGCGTGGCCGTCTTCGCTCGTTAAAGCGGCTCCGACGGCCCCACGCGCCCTAGCCTTGCGCCCAACCCTGCACTAACATTCCACCTGGACCACTCGGTGGGGGCCGATCAATCGACAGCTGCTGTGTCGTTAAACAAATGGACACCTTAGCGTCTCGTCACGATCCGCATCGGCTTTGTTGTCGAGAAGCAGTGATGCCGGTTGGGCTAGCTTACGCTCGCCTCGCCGTTAGAGATTTCGTCATGGGTCTCCTCGACATTGTTGCTCTCGGATTGGCCTGCGAAGGCTTCGGCATCGAGAATGGGCGTTAGTTCGCTCGTACTCTTGGCTCGCTGTACGCGGCCATCGAACTCAGCTCCTTCGGCGATCGATAAAGACTGGTGCACGATGTCACCGTCGACTTTTGCCGTGTCATGCAGCGCGACAGTTTGCGCTCGGATGGAGCCGCTTACGCCGCCACGTACCTCAATTTTCTCCGCACAAACCGTGCCCGTCACTGAGCCATCCTTGCTGACCATGACTTGCTTGCCGTGTATATCGCCCTGGACATTGCCAGAGACGTGAAGTTTGTTCTGAGAAATGATCGTGATCTTCTCACCAAGAATGGTGAGATCGTTGCCGATCACAGACGTGCCTGTTGTGGGCGCGGGATCGACCGAGGACCCTTCGGCCCGAGCAGGCGCAGAACCTTGTGGGGCAAAGCGAGTGGAACCGTTCGGTGGCTTTGGAATCGTTGATTGAGCCTTACTGGCGGGGCTGCTGAACATGATACACCTCCGGTACGATGACCTTTTGAACTATGGTTAATGGTGATGCTGCTACCCCGCCCCTGAACTCCCATCGCAATTCCGCGGCAACATTTTGTCGAAAACCGTAATTAGTTCGTCAGGTCGTACCAGTCGTTAGCCGGTGGCCGCGTGTCTGCTGGAGAGGGTGGAGGGGAAATACCCCGCCGTGTGGGACTTCTGCTTGGTGTCAGAGGTCGATTGCGTCGATCTGTATTGAGATGACAATCTTGATCGATACGGCTGCCCAAGGCCTTGCAGCTATCGATGGCTGGGTCAGATTTGTTGTTGCCAGATCCGATTTGAGCGGCGATCCATCAAGAACGCCGACCAATCGCGGACGGTTCCAAGTGCGGTGGTTCCCCCCCAAAAAAAAGGCGCCGGAATTTCTCCCGGCACCCTCAAAATAACTACGGTCCTACCACCACCAGCGACGGCGGCGCCATCTCCGATAGCGATACGGGCGATAGCGGTAGCCGTAAACCCGCGGACCATACCACCAGCGGCGACGCCATCTCCGATAACGATAGGGCCGATAGCGGTAACCGTAGACCCGCGGCCCATACCAGCCGCGACGCCATCTCCGGCGTCTCCAACCGGCTTTTTCGACGAGAGCGTGAGCCTGCCCGTAAACGGGCTGCTTGGCTAACGCTGGTGCGGCCGCAGCTGACGCCGGTGAGTGGGCACCGAACAATACAAACAGCGCCGCGGCGGATACTAAGAATAGTCTCATAGGGAATCCTCCTAAGTACGCACACAGAAGATTAGCCTATTTTTACGCTCGTGGCTTCTCAAACTCTAGTACTATTGAATTATGCTGGTTACCGAGATATCGGCCGCCGCGGCTCTGCCCTGCTGCGCCGATTTGAACAGATGACAAAATAGCCCTTCCGATCGGCTCATCGCCTTGACGAATTAAGGATTGTGATAGCTGTACGAATATGGCTTTGGACTTTTGTCGGCCGTCTGCATCCGTAGCCAGCGCAGCGCAACAGCCGTTAATCAAGCCCCACACGACATCTTGGTGCGACCGCTAATGTTGGACTAACGTTCCCGCCGGGCGACGTTGTTCAGCTGACATTCAGAAATGGCTTGTTGAAATGGTCGGTTGGACGGGCGGCGCACAATCGAGCAATTGGAGGCTCAGATGTTGCGCTTCATGACTGCAGCCATCGCAGCAGCAGGAATTCTCGGCGGTGTCGCAACCGCGTCCGCGGCCGATTACGATTATTATGACAGATTTGAATTGCCTGGCGACGCGATCCCTTTGCGGCGCGTTGAAATCTATCCCAACGCGCCAATCGTGCGGGGCGAGTATGCTCCTCCCGGCTATGGCCGGTACGCACCTCCCGCCTATAGCCAGTATGCTCCTCCAGTCTATGGATGGGTGATTATACGCCCCTCAAGCTGTGGCAAGTATCGCTACTGGAACGGCCTGCGCTGTGTTGATGCGCGTTATCGGCCCCCCTACGTGGGGCCTAAGTGGTAATGCGGACTCCGATTGTGATGCACCGAAGGTGCTCCGTGACGCCGCACTTGAACGAATGTACACGATGATTTTTCATGGCGCTCCAAGGGCTTGTGCGGTAAACTGATTGTTCGCACGAACATGGAGGTCAACATGCGTAAAATGTTGCTTCAGTTGATCTGCGTCCTGGCTGCCCCACTTGCACTTGCGTCCAGCTTTGGCCCAGCTGCTGCGGCCCCCTTCGGCTCGTTTGCGTCTGGCGCGAAGTCGTGGAACGGGGCGCAGGATGTGACGCAGGCGAAATTTCGGCGACGGCGCGGTTACTACTCCGATTACTACGCGCCTGAGTATTATCCGCCGCCTGTGGCCTATTATCCGCCACCGCCTGTCGTCTATTACCCACCGCCCGTCATTTACTATCCCGAACCAGTGGTCAGGGAATACGTCGCGCCGCCCGTCGTCTATGACGATGTCCATGTAATCTATGCGCCGCCACCGCGTGCACCCTACTACACGGGCTGGTAAGGCACAGGCAGATTCGAGACTGCGCCGATCAAGATTGCTGCGCGATTGCCGGCGCGCTTGTGCTCACGCTGCCCATCCCACCGAACGGTCGATAGTCTCGCCTGAAGTGCTTTTAGGGAAGCGTTTTTACGACTTGGCCGCTGCGTACAATTGACAGGCCTTGCGTGCCGCTAATGCCCGCCATGACCGCCTCGACGATGGGGCTGGATACTGCCTTTTCCGACTCCCATTCAACGATGAAATTTGCACCGGCACCGCCACGCTCGTCTCTCTGATCGACAAAGAAGTCCGCGGATGCAAGAGGTGCCAAAGAGTGCGGCTTGTCGAGAAAGCTCTCCACGAGCTTGCCGGCGGTATCGTAGTAGCGCACCGCCGTCATGATGATCGGGTTCGTCGGATCCGTATTGCGAACGCTTAAGGTCGTGGCAAACGAGCGTTTGCTGCGGGCACCGAGCTAAATATGCGAATAGATCGGTACGTAGATGACCGCGCCCTCGGCAATGTTTTCGAGTTTGGCATCTACGGGACGGAAGTAATCGGAAGACTGCGATTCGGGCTCATGGCTTTGCGAACACTCGTCGATGAACGCGAGAGCAACGCAGCGATGAGCGTCAGCAAGAGCGATATTTTCATCTGTCACAAACCCATTCCAGCGCCCCTGTGATCGCTAGGATAGTATCAAATAAGCACGATTGACATCGACGAGATCACATTCGGCGGAACCGGCTCGAACACTTTGCCAGCTACTAACGCGTGCTAGCCCCCGGCGCATTCGCCGACGCAGCGAGCGGGATCAGGCACGACGCTGGCTCAAACTTGAGCACCAGGAGCGCTGCACGAGGTGGATGAGGTCTGCGATTCCGACTGTGTCCAATGGTGCGGTGCGAACCAAGTGGGTCGCGCCGGGACGTAGTTCGTTGCACAATGAATATCCGAGGCCGTCTCATCCAAGACTGGGAGAGGCGGACGCTCGGAAATTGCGGCGGTTTGGCACCCCCCGTGCTCCTGGAGCCTATCTCCACAAGCCGCCGCAACCATTTGTTGGCCCTCTTTGGCTCGCGCTCAACACCGCAAAGCGTGGAGTGGAGGTCGTGCAACCGCTGGTCGGCGAACGAGGAGCTTGATCTGATGGCAACAACAACCGAACAGACCCAGCAATCGGACATTTGGTGGGTCTTCTTGCTGCAAGGAATCGCCGCAATCATTCTGGGTCTGCTGATGCTCACGGCACCCGGCGCAACGCTCCTCTTGCTGGTGACGATGCTTGGCATCTACTGGCTTGTCATGGGCGTATTGGCGTTCGTGCGAGTCTTCGTCGATCATTCTGTTCCATGGTTCTGGTCGCTCCTGATTGCGATCGTGGGGGTCGTAGCCGGGCTCGCCGTTCTCAAGCATCCCTTGGTCGCCGCGCTGGCCGTGCCTGCATCACTCGTCATCATCATCGGCGTGCTGGGCGTGGTGATCGGCGTGCTCGACATCATCGGCGGTTTCACCGGTGGCGGCATCGGGTCGTTCGTACTGGGCGTGATCAGCGTGCTCATCGGCATGCTGCTGCTCAATTCGCCGGTCAGCGCGGGGCTGGCATTACCGATTCTTTTCGGAATTCTCCTACTGATCGAGGGTGTGGTTCTCATCGTTTGGGCATTCCGCCTTCGGGTCTGAGGGCTAAAGTCCTTTGCCCATACAGCAGTGGCACGACGACTGGAGTGCGTAGCGCGTGCGTCCACATAGTCGGACGTTGGGTCGCGTGGCTCATACACAAGTGGCCTCGCCCCTGCCCGCGACGAGAGACGCACGCATGGCCGCAGCTTTAGCGCCGGGTGCCGGGACCAATCTGCCCGCGCTCAGAAACATAGGCAGTTTGGCGATCAAGTTTATGTGGCGCGCTCGACGCTAGGGCGCAAACAGCCCGTCACATTTTTTGTTCATTTGTTGGGGGCCTTCGGTGGTCACGACGATAGTCGCGAGGTTTGGATCGGCGGATAACCCGCCATCGCGCGCGGTACACACGTACGCCTCCAGCCACATCAGAAAATTAATAGGACTGAATAGCAATGTCGTCGGATCTTCCGACAACAGAGCCCGCCGCCGCGGGACGATTGCCGCTTCAATGACCGCAGTGCTGTGCTTATGTAGTCACCACGTGCGATACTCCGGCGGTCGTGCTGGAGCACTTGGCCAATCAGTGAGCTGCAAGTGACGACACGGTGATAATCACCAACTTAATGAGAGCCCATGGCCCAGGCGACAAACATAAGCAGCGTAACGGTATTCGGAGGTGCTGGCTTTCTCGGAAGCGAAATTGTCAAGGCCCTCGCTGCGGTTGGAATAGCGACACGCGTGGCGGACAGGCATCCCGACAAAGTCATTACACCAGATGGTTCCGGGCCGGGCCAAATCGAGCGTATCTATGCCGACGTGCGTGATGAAAGCTCCGTAGCGCTTGCGATTAATGGATCTGATGCGGTGATCAACTGCGTCAGCCTCTATGTCGAAGGCGGCCCGGAGACCTTTGAGGCTATCCACGAGCTGGGCGCGCTTAACGTGGCGCATCAGTCCGCGGAATTGGGCATCAAACGCCTCGTTCATATCTCCGGTATTGGCGTCGATCTCAGGTCTAAGTCGAGCTATGTGCATTCGCGGGCGAAGGGCGAACTGCTCGTCACCGATGTTTTTGCGCACGCCACGATTCTTCGCCCGAGTGCGATCTTTGGACCAGGCGACAAATTCTTGAACACGTTGGCAGCCATAATCAGGGTCTCGCCCGTCCTGCCGCTGTTCGGCAAAGGTCACACGAAGCTCCAGCCCGTCTATGTTGGGGACGTTGCGCACGCCGCGCTCAAAGCCTTGCAGACTCCGGCGTCGCAGGGAAAGGTTTACGAGCTTGGTGGCCCGCGGACCTACACGTACCGCGCCCTTCTTGAACTTGTGTTGGGACATATGCAACGGCGGCGGCTCCTGTTGCCGCTGCCGTTTGCAATTTGGAACGCCTTGGCCGCGGTTGGCGCGATCTTGCCTGCCCCGCCCATTACGCGTGCACAAGTGGTGTTGATGGAGCACGATAATGTGGTGGCCAAATCAGCATTATCATTTGAAGAGCTCGGTCTGGAGCCCACGGCGCTCGAAGATATTCTTCCGCAGTACACTCTCTGAGGCGGCTTAATAGGCAAGCTGCGCTGAAC
>CAZURR010000054.1:6373-18118 GCA_964622715.1 uncultured Hyphomicrobium sp.
CGCCTCGATCTGCCAGGGCGGCAGCTGCTTTTGCGGCTTGGGCGCGCGGTAGCCCTGGACACATTTGCTGCCCTCAAGTCGGTGGCCGGGACCGCAATAACTTGCGGCATCCTGCCGAAGAATGCACTTCCCTTTAACTCTGATTTTCCGCGTCCGCAACCGCGTTTCGATTGTCGCGTGGTTGATGGTTTGGGTTCTTTCGCCGTGGTCTTCGCCTCTGCGCGATCGCAGCCAGCTACGTTCGCTCCACATTTCTTCAGGACCGAGCAAATGGCAGCCCGGCTTTCTTTGAGTTGAAAGGTTGCGCTGAAGGGTGGCGCGGAAAGCGTCATGGTTTGCTCTGCCATCAGGTCGTTGAGGATCCGGCCGCCAGGGCGGAAGCCTCCCCCTTGCGCAGCAGATCCAATCATCACGTCGCCTGTCAGACCCTGCACCCCAGCCGATACGGAGTATTCGTTCCCATTCGAGAACTGCATGCGCATATAGGCGTTGTCATTGGCTGCAAGCCCCTGCTGGACGCGTCCATCAAAATTCGGATAAGCGCCGCGTGGACCTTCCTGAAGCACGGCCGCCAGCTTCATGTTGGTATTGCAGTAGGTAATGAACTGAGTTCCTCGGCCCTGCACGCTGGCCGCATAGGTAGAGCTGTTCCTCTCGTCCATTTCGTAATTTCGATTGCGCCACGGCGCGTCTCCCGGACCCAGATCAACCGTCTGCAAAACAGGTTGCGACGACGCGGCTGGCGGTGGTTTTGCGGCGGTCGGCTCCGTGCTAGTTGCGGCCCCAAGCTTCTTCACGTAGGCACGCGCAAGATCGGCGCGGAATCCGGAAGGGAAGTTATTCAGAAACGCTTCCCACGCCTCAATCGTTCCGAGTTCCTTAGCGCTATCGAACGCCTCCTTCTCGGAGATACCCGATCCTGCATCCACAGTTTGCGGCTTGGCCTGGTCGTTCGAACGGGAGGCGACACTTTCGGCATAGGTCCGGCAGGCTTCCACGAACGCTTGGATATTGTCGCGTCCGCGCGCTAAGTTCAGCGTCGTGACTGTGTGTCCGGGAACCATGTAATTGAGAGTGTCTTTTTCACGAAACGCCTTCCAAAGCGGATTCTCATGATCGAGTCTCACCAATACGCCCGACACGCCTTCTTCGGCCTCGGTCCCATAAACTTCGCCCTTGAGGGCGTAGTGATAGCCGCCGCCTAAAAAGCGCAATTCGACCGGTGAGCCATCCTTCAAATCGCCAACGTCGGTACCGAATGTCACGGCGGAAAAATTCACGCTGGTGCTGGGAGCGGCGTCGCACACACCACTGACTTGGACGGCATCGGTCTCAGGAACGCCGAATGTCAGCCTGGCCGTCATGCGTCCCTTATTATCGGGATCGTTGAATTCACTGAATTGCCATTCCATGTTCTCGTCGGCAGCGACGGCACTTGGCGCCAGGAATGGCAAATTCAGCGCAATAGAAAGCGCGAAAATAACCAAGTGCGTGCGTCTACGCGGCATCAATGCATTCACCCTCTGCCCTCCCGACCTGCAAATTCTGTTGCATCTACTGTGTCGGAGTTCAGTTCGTTCCGCAATGCGCTACGGACAAGGAACGTCGGCCAATGGCATCTAGCGTAAATTGGTTGCACCGGCGCTGACGAACGAAGTGGACGCAATTGAATTCGCAAATCGCGGAGATACCTGCTAAGCCCGGATGGGATAAAACCATAGCCATGTTGGAAAAATAGTCTCCAAGAGGACACTAGTTGCCAAATCCAGCGGTGTAACAGTCTGCAAGGACATGCCGCGTCAAGTTCGACCTGTGAGGGTCACATCGAGGGGCGCACGTCTTGAGGGAGAGGAGTGATGCTGTCGGAAGATGGATCCATCGAGATTGGCTTCGGCCTAGCAATCGCCTTCTTTGGATTTATCGCCCCGCTGTTTAAGAGCGGCAACATTTGGCAAAACATGACGTCAATGGACAGCGTAGCGGTCTTCATCGCCGGCATCGCAATCATAGCTTATGGACGCTATCTGCGCCGGAAATCGGAGCGCGAAAGTGACAAGCGGCTTCGCCGCAAGATCGCAGAGCATTTGGAGCACACCGTTGACTCGTCCCACTAAGACAGTACCTAACTAGACCACACCGTTCTAGCGAGGGCGCGCCAAGAAGGGGAGCTTTACAATTCTCCAGACAAGTACATCGACAATACGGGAGCTTTGCCCGGCATGCAGAGGCGTGCCACGATATAATGGGCAAACATACGACGAAGTTCGCGCTTAATGACGAGACTGGTTCTCTTGCTGATCGGCTCTTTTGCGACGGTGCTGGCCGTCGCCGGTGCCGTGCTGCCAGGTTTGCCAACAACGCCATTTTTGCTCGTCGCAATGTGGGCCTTTGCGCGATCGAGCGAAAGGCTTTACGCGTGGCTGCAGCGTATCCCTTTGCTTCAGGCCGCACTCGTCGAGGCACACAGATTTGAGCAGAAGCGTGCGATCCGCCCCGCGGTAAAAATCTTTGCATTGGCGATGGCTTGGGCGTCGGTTGTCGTGACGGCCCTGACCGCGGGAGCGGCCCATCCCGTGTTACTTTCACTGGTCACGCTGTCGGCAATTGCGGGCATGATCTTCATCTTGTGGGTACCAACGGACAGCACATGAGCGAACGAGCTGCTCGGCTGCAAAGGGCGGCAACGGCGGCCCTCGTACCCCAAGCAGGCAGAGAGAGGCACCCCCAGTTGGCTATCCGGCGCTGGAGCGATAACCGTTGCACGAGCGACAGCCGGAACCAGCAGTTGTAACGCTCCAGGGCGACCCAGCGAACTTAAGGGTAGCCACCTTCCGCCCCTCCCTGCGGGAGACGCCTTTTCCCCCAAAGGCCGTGGCGAATTTGGGCGCCGGTCGAGTCCCTCCGACCGCGCGCCCTTTTCTTTTTTGTATGCGCCTAGGCCACCAGCACGCAAACTACCTGAAGCATAGTGCGAGCCAGTGTGGATGCTGGCCAATGGGCGCCGGACTTAAACTCAGGAGCTAACATCGTTTCGCAAAGCAGGCCGTGTCTGCGCTAGATACACAGTCTGTGTGAACTCCCGGTTCTGAAGCGGATTATGAAACGTCACTGGCTCGGCGCGCACCTGGGCGAAGACGTCGGCCAGCTGCGCCGTGAACGCGTCGTTCGGACGCTCATTGGACCACAGCCCAAAAACGCCGCCTGGTTTCAGATGTGCGGCAAGCCTATTCAACCCCTCGAGCTGATAGAAGGCGGCATTGCGCGGATCGAGCAAGGATTCCGGTGAATGGTCTATGTCGACGAGAATGGCATCAAACCGTCTAGAGGGTCCATTCTGATCGAACCCCTCCTTCGAGGCGGCCAGCGCAAAGAAATCGCCCAACACAAATCGGCAGCGTGGATCTTTGCTCAACTGGGGCCCCAGCGGCAGCAGTCCCGTCTCATGCCAATCGATGACAGCATCGAGCGCCTCGACGACGATGAGAGACTTGACCGTCTCAAACTCCAGCACCGCCTGCGCCGTATAGCCAAGGCCAAGGCCGCCGACGACGACATCAAACCCGGTTCCCGATAGCTCCGCCAACCCCAGCCGCGCCAGCGCGATCTCCGAGGCCGTAAACAAACTCGACATCAGAAATTCGTCGCCAAGCTTGATCTCGAAAATATCAACGCCCAGCGACAATTCCCGGCGACGGCGCAGGCTCAGCGCGCCGATCGGCGTCGGCCGGTAATCGAGTTCTTCAAAATACAAGCTCATTGGGCACGTTTCTTTTTCTGAAGGACGGCGTTCGAGCGACAAATTGCGGGAGATCTAAGCTTCTTGTTTTCGGCCATCGTTAACGTCCGCCGAAACCGCATAGCTCACTCGGCTTTGCTCCTCCAGCACTTCTGGCTATCTTGCCACCGGCAACTTAGCTGGCTTACGCTATGGCACGGGGAGGCCGGCGTTGAGAGGCGATAAGATCTTGAAGTCTTGGATGCTCGCTGGAGCGGCCGTCGTTGGATTCGCCGTTGCGATCTATGTCTTGCTCCCCCGCTTCGCTGCCCCCGACCCAACGCCGGCAAGCACGCAAGCCGCCTCATCGTCGCGCACATACATGGAGGATATCCAACCTATCTTCAACAAGCGCTGTGTGGCCTGTCATGGCTGCTTGGCCTCACCTTGCAACCTCAAGCTCACCTCCTTTCGCGCAGCCGAGCGGGGTGCTCTGGGCAAGAACCCCTATTCCATCCACCTGGAGGACTATCAGCGCACCGGTATGGACGTGGTCCAGACGACAAAGGCGTGGCGCAGCAGAGGTTTCTATCCGGTGCTCTCGCGCGGCGGCTCCAAGCTTGAGAACCTCTATCGCTCGCTGCTGTATCAAATGGTGGAAACCGGTACGCGGAACAACAAACCGGGTTTCTCTCGCCAGACCCTCATGCCGATCTATGCGCAACGCTATAACCACCAGTGTCCGGCCACGCCTGACGGGCTCAAGTCCCACCTGATTGAGAACCCGGCGGCGGGCATGCCCTTCGGTTTGCCGGCGCTCGATGATGATGACTTCGCAACATTGCGCGGCTGGGTGGCCGCCGGCTCGCCCGGGCCCACGGACGAGCAGCTGCATGCTGCCAAGAAAGTAAACAACCTGGCAGCCGTCCTGGCATGGGAAAACTTCTTCAATGCGCCCGACAAGAGATCTCAGCTGGTCGCCCGCTACATCTTCGATCATGTTTTTCTGGCGACCATCGCGATCGAGGAAAGCCCCGGCGATTTGTTCCGCCTCGTGCGTTCCAAGACCGCCTCGGCCAGGACCGTCAGGAGAGCCAACGGCCAGGACGAGACCATCCCCCTGCCGATTGAGATCATCGATACGCCGCTCCCCTACTCCGACCCTTATGCTTATGCTGGCGTCGATCGCTTCTATTACCGTATCGACAAAATCACCACGCCGATCGTGCAGAAGAACCATTTCGTCTGGCGTCTCAACGCAACCGACATCGACCACCTGAAGGCGCTTTTCCTCGCGCCCGAATGGGATGACAAGGCCGACCTCGACGCGCCCTGGGGGATCGGCAATCCCTTCCAAGTCTTTCAAGCCATACCGGCGGCCGCACGCTATCGCTTCCTGCTGGAGAACTCTGAGCTCATCGTCTCAGGGATCACCTATGGCCCGGTGTGTCTGGGGCAAACGGCGACCTACGCGATCAAGGATCAGTTCTGGGTCTACTTCATCGACCCCAAGCACGACGTCTCGGTGCTGGATCCCAAGCTCGGGCTTGAGACTTGGAACACTTTTATGAACCGCTCGATCCTGGGCAACGATGCCTATGAGGCCGCCTACGGCGCCGCGCTCGCCAAGCTCAGGCCCAAGGGATACACCATCGACGCGATCTGGAATGGCGACGGCGAAAATCCCAACGCTTGGCTAACGGTGCTGCGTCACGAGACCAACGTCTCGGTCATGAAAGGCAGGCAAGGCGGAATCCCGCGCACGCAATGGCTCATGGATTACAGCGGCTTTGAGCGGATCTATTACGATACCGTCGCCAACTTTCAATACTGGTCCGGCGACATCCCGAAACTCTCCACCTTGGTATTCTTCAACTACCTGCGCCAAGAGTTCGAGGACAACGTCCTCTTGCTGCTGCCTGAGAACGAGCGCGGCAAGATCCGCGCCCAATGGACCCAAGGCATTGGCGAGATTGGGCTCGACGTCATGCCCTTTGCCGGCGCCGACCAGCCGACCCAAGTTGAGACCAGCAAGCAGGACCCCTTGCTCAGCCTCATCGACGACATCCAGGCCCATATGGGCGAAGCAGTCAGCGGCCCGGTCGACAGGCTCAACCCGCGCATCAAACCGGACGTCTCCTTGAGCGATCCGATCAACAGCTATGACGACTGGGTCAAGGCGGCCTCGCTGCTCACCGCGACGCGGGCCTACAAGTTCCCGCGTTATCTGCCCAGCGTGATATTATTGAAGCTCAACGACGGCGAGGAGTCGCGAGTCTATTCGTTGATCGCGAACCGGGTCTACGCCACCCAGGACACGCTCTTCTTCCAAAACGGGCTGGAGCTGCCAGACCTTGACACCATGAGCATCTATCCGGCACTCGTCGGCGGCTTTCCCAACGCCTTCATGGAAATGGATTTGGCGGACACGGGCGACTTCCTGCGCACCTTGCGCGACGTCCAGTCGCTGGCCGGCTGGAACAAGCTGCGCGACCGCTACGCCATCCTGCGCAACAGCGCGCGCCTCTGGCCCCTGTACGACTGGTTCACCCAGTGGAACTTTAAAAGCCGCGGCCTCGACGCCGGCTACCTCGACCTGTCGTACTACGATCTTCTTGATACGGTTTATTGAGTGGGATGGGATTTGGTTTTTGGAGGTGGGGCGGTGCGCCCGCGAACACGACATCAACATACTGGGGAACAATGCTGGCGTCATGACACCGTTCACATACTTTGCTTATGGCTCAAATATGCTTACTTGGCGGCTCCGGGAGCGTTGTGCAACGGCACGCGTTCTCGGCCTTGCCACTGCAAAGGGGTATCTTGTTCATTTCAGCAAAAAGGGTAGGGATGGATCAGGCAAGGCCAGCATCCGCAGAACGGATGCGAGGGGCGCTATGGTGCGCGGGGTTCTGTTCGAGATAGACGTGTCCGAAAGAGCCATCCTGGACAGATTTGAAGATCATCCCAGCGGATACAAACGCGACGATCATTTCATTGTCGAATCCGCGGATGCCAGGACCAGGCTTGAGGTGTCGACATATATCGCAACAGACAACGCTATCGATGAAAATTTGAAGCCCTTTGATTGGTACCTGGCACTCGTAATTGCTGGTGTGATCCAACACAAACTTCCAGATGATTACCTTGAGGCATTCATGAAAACTGAGTGCGTACGAGATCCCGATCACGACAATCGAAGAACGGCTTTCAAACTGTTGACGCTTCCGCCAAAGCGAGGCGTTGTGTGGGACATCACTTCTCATTGACGTGATCATGGATGCGTGACGGCGCCATGCTTCGCCTCACCGCCGTTTGGCGGGTCCAGCAACACCAAAGTAGCTTCGTGATCTAACGCGGCCCCATGCCGGTAGACGTGAAGCTGGTCGTCAGCATCGCGGTGGATGGTGTAGACGAGGTCGCCGCGCAGACCGTGCTCCGCTTCCTTCATCGCAACGCGGTAGCGCAGGATGATTGCGACAAGGCCCAGAACGAAAGCTGGCGGCACAATCAGCCACAGCGCCTTCGTCCCATTCGACAGAGATTGATAGGTGTCAAAAAAATCCTGCCAGAAATTGTACCCTCCATGTGAACGCACCCCCCGTTTTCGTTTGCAACAAAAACGGCCACCGGAGGATCATGACCCTCGGGTAGCCGGGGAGTTCGTAAGCCGCCAGTAGACGACTGCAATAGCCTTTAGGCGGCTCCCCGAAGGGTTGGCCCTGGACATGCGCCATTGCCTCCCCGACCATAAAGGTTGAGGAGACATCATTGCGGCTGATGTCAGCCGCTACTGGAGGGGTTGCGAAACCCCGGGATCGCCAAATTGCCAATCCCGCGGGCATCTTAATGTGAAGTTGGGGAATGCAAAAGAAGCAGCATCGCGAAGCCCACAGTCAGCGGGGCGTCATGACGTCATGACGAAGTCATGCTGGGGATAGAGAGACGACGTCATGCATCATAGTGTGGGGCCCACCTGCGCGTCATGGGCGCGTCTGCGAGATCGCATAGGCGTACCTGCCAGCTCCAACCAATCCAGGCTCACTGTGAAAAATTCTCACAACCGTTGCGTAGCCTCCAGCCTTGCGGCACTCGTAGCGGGCGACGCGCCAGCCGGGATTGTCACCAGTCCACTTGGCAATCTCATTCTCTCCGCGATCGACACAGGCATAAGCTGTGAGACCGGGCTCGGAAATATTAAGTCTGGCGTTCTTGCAGTGACCTGGCGCATGCATGGCACAGACCATCATTACAATGTTGATCAACTCACCTACTCCTTTTATTGGGCGCACCCGACGCCAAGGTGTTAAGTTGGATATGAAGCCAAGACACGCAGTCTGAGACCCGTTTGGGTATTCTCAAAATGCGTATGATACTATCGGCAAGAATGTCGCTGGCCGGGCGCTAGCGCTAGGGATTGATGACAACCGATGTCTAACGTTTTTGGGCTCTCGTGCCATAGATCGCGTCTATGTAGGCGCCTTTTTGCCCCCTGGAAATGACGAAGCGCGCGTGGCATAGACCGCCGCGACATATTGTTTCGCCCGAAGGGAGAATGCCCATTTGACAACGTTATCCCGCTGAAGAGCGGGATCTATATGCAGCATGACTTCGTCATGACGCAAGTATCCGCTTTACGACTCAGCGCGTACAATAGTTGAGCTTGGGGATGTCCGCATAAAACGACCAGAGTTGACTGTATCCACTGAGCAACTCAGCTAGCAGTGCGCCGGACCAAATCTTGCCGCAGGCTTCAGTGAGCGTTGCCTCGGACGAGGGACAGTCAGGGGTAAATGTGTAGTAGTCGGACGATGGTTTTAGTTTGCAAGTACAGGTGGTTTTCCCATCTTTTGTTGTGCACGGTGCGTCCAGGCAAAAAGCCCATGCGTTTGCGTTGCCACCCGTGCATGCGAGCGAGAACTTGGCCTTCTTGTCCTTGGTTTTGGTGAAATCCCACAAAGAGAATGTCGAGGTCAGGTTCTGAGCCCGTTCCTGACACGTGGAGTCGCCGATATTCAAGCCTTCCGGCGGCAGCTCGCAGTCACAACGAACGTGCTCTTTATCATTGTCAATTTGCGAGCATTGCGCCGACGAGCACAGCGCGTAGCGGCCAAGACAAACGACCTGCCCCCCGGAGCTATCAGCCCAAGCCGGACCAGTAGAAAGGATGACTAGCCCGACAAGCCCCAGCAATCGTAATCGCACCAGTTTGCATCTGATCGCCATAACGCTTCGCTCACTGAATGCGGTTTACCAGGAGAAGTTCAATCGCCATGAGTCGAATGACAACGGTTGGGTCAATACGTGAGTGCAGCTGCGATTGCCTAGGGTTTGAGCATGGTGCTCACTGCTTGGGCGAATATCTTCGGCTAAATACGCGCCTTTCCAAGTCGGACGTGGATAACGCGATCGCACATGCTTGAACTCGCAACACCGCTTTTAAAGCCCATGCTAGTGATGACCTTGTTGTATGGCGTGCTTCGAGTAACCCAAACAGTTGGAGTGAAATATCGTCATGGCACAAAATCAGAATCAGAATCAAAACCAGAGTACCTCTCAGCAAGCTTCTGCGATTGCATCACGTGCGCTGCAGAATCCAAATTCCGTTACGCCACAAGAGATTCAGACCCTCGCGGCATCTGTGCTGAATCAGGATCCTGATCACCAATCCCAGCAGGGTCGCTCGCAGCAAGGTCAATCCCAGCAGCGGCGATAGAATTCTTTTCCTCTGACAAGCGCTCTATAGAAATCACACAGCGAGCGGGAATCGTCATGATCCCGCTCGCTTGTGCGTTCTTCGGGTTATGAAGATCGCCTACGCTCTGGCAGATTACTTTGATGTCATCATCAGCTTTGAGAAGCCAGCCGACCGACGCACACTCGATGGGCCGAGTGCGGGGCAAGTCGGAGAGGTGCTTCCATCCGGAAATAGGTTGGGCGCTGTCTTGCCAGCGGATGATGACCAAGGGGCAATCTGTCTGCATGGCTGTCCCATGTGATTCGCTCGCCGAATGTTAGCAGACTCAACGGCTTCTGTTGTGGTGCGTTTGCTACGCAATGCAGCCAAGTCCCCGCGCCGACATGCCTGGCTTGTGACACGGCCTTCCACGGCGACAGGTGCCACTGCCTCGGGCAGATGATATCCTGGTCGTCGGCAGTAGTACGCTGACGAACCAGGCAAGCAAGCAGCATGAGCGCCGATAGAATTTTCTTGGCAGTAGATCGCCCCGATGCTCTTGCCGAGCATTTGGCGGCGAGTCTGAACAAGCGCCAACCCGCCTTTTTAATGGCGTTGTTGTGCGCGGCGGTGGTGCATGCAGCGCTCATTTTCGCAATCAGCAGTGCACCGCCGCGCTACTTGGGCGCCGCTGACGGAAACCCGAATGCCATCACTGTGGAATTGGTCGACGAGGCCGACCTCCGCAGCCGAACCACAGTCTCACCTCAGGCTAACACTCCGCCGTCAGGCCCCGCAACCGCCGCGCAGCCCCCTCAGTCCGATGCAGCACGCCCCTCCCAGGCCGCGCCCGCGCAGCACCCCGTCGATCCACCACCGATTGAAAAGAAAAAGCCGGAGATGGCAGCAGAGCCTGCAACCCCAGATGTGGCAACCGAAGAGACCGCGCCGCCTAGCGTGGCGGTTAAGCCCGCACCTCCCGACGCGGTGGCAAAGCCCAAACCTCCCGATGCGACGACAAAGTCCTCGCCGCCTGATGTAGCGGCAAAGTCCTCGCCGCCAGACGCGGCGGCAAAGCAGAGCAAAACCGATCCCGACCTGCAAAACGCATTTAAACCGCTGCCGCAATTGAATCTGGCGCTGCCCTCGATCGCGGCGTTGCCAAGTACGTCGGGAGGAGCGCAAGGCCGCTCGTCATCGGCGGTCCGTCCACCAGGCATCACGCGCTCGGGTGAGAATGATAGGTTCGGGCGTGACGTCATACGGGCCTTGAAAAAGACAATGCCTCCGCCGCAAGGTATTAAAGGCCGGGTCACCGTCCGAATATTTTTGTCCAAGACCGGCAATAAGGCGGACGTGCAGCTGGTTACGAGCGGGGGGAACCGCGAATTGGATCAAAATGTGATTTTCTCGGTGAACCAGGCGAGCTTCCCCTTCCCGCCCGACGGCGCAACGGTGGCGGATCGAACGTTTCGCGTGACCTACGTCTACAAATGAGATGGACGCCGGATCGCGATTTTGCCCGCTCATGCGTGCTGAACACTCAATCGTGTGCGCGAAAAAGGGCCTGGCACATGGACCAGACCCAGTAACGAAGCTCGCTCAATGCTCACTTCAGGGGAGGCGGCGCGGACCGGCGCCCGAAAACATCCTCAAGATTGAACCGGTAACCGAGGCCGGCGCTGAAGATCCATGGATCGAGATCCACATCTGCCCGAACCGTGCCAAGACCCGGGACATTGCGCCATGTGACATCGGTGTTGAGCCACGTCTTCTTCACGTCGGCATTGAGAACCCACCCGCCGCCGAGAGAGACATCCGCGCCCGCCTGCAGCACAAATCCGAAGGCATTGTCGATGTCGACGCTCGTCGCGCCAAGTCCATTGTTACCCATTCCTTCGTCGAAGAAGGCGATGTACTGGACGCCTGCCCCCACATAAGGCTTGAAGTGTCCCATCGAAGTAAAATGATACTGCAGCGTTAAAGCCGGCGGGAAGATCCAAGTATCTGCGATTTCGCCGGCCCCCGAAATCGAACCTTTGGCGTCGATCTCATGTTTGGCGAAGCAGCAGAAGAGTTCCACCGCCAAGTTCTTGTTGAAGAAGTAGGTCAACGTCAAAGCCGGAATGACTTCGGTGCTCACGTCGGCATCCGCGCCCGGAATAGCAGCACCGCCGAGACCCGAAGCCGTAACCGACCCCACATCCGTATCGGGATCCACGACCGTGCCAAGCACGCGGACCATGAAATTCCCGTTCGGATCCCCTGCAGTGGCCGGCCCAGCCAGCGCGAGACCGCAAAAAAGCGCTACAGCGCCCATCCATAGTCCCATTCGATTCATGGTCTTTGTCCC
>CAZURR010000055.1:0-17592 GCA_964622715.1 uncultured Hyphomicrobium sp.
AGGCGGCCCGCGTGCCCGTGATCGCGGTAACCTTCGGTTACACGAACACGCCTGTAGAAGAATTTGGTCCCGACGCGGTTATCGATCATTTCGGGGAATTGGAACCAGCGATCAAATCACTCATGGCCTGAAGCGTAGGTTTTCACCGCGTCAGAGGAGGCCGCTTGTGAGTCCTCTGCTGCGCGCCGGGGCAGAATGCGCCGTCCTACCGCAAGCACGGCAGGGAGAATCACGAGCTGCCCGATCAGCGAGGCAAAGAGACACACGGCGGCCAGTTGCCCAAAGAGGCGCAACGACGGCAGGTTGGAGAGCATCGTCACGCCCAAGCCAAGCGCCAGCACAATGGTCGTCAGTACGACCGGTGGCCCGATGTGGTGAGCCGTTCGCCTCAACACTTCGTAGACATTGCTACCGCCGGGCCCTGCGCGATCTTCCTCCAGTGTAAAGCGATTCAAGAAGTGGACGGTGGAGTCGATCGCAAGCGAGAATGCAACCGTGATCCCGACGATTGACGCAAATTGCAGCCCCTGACCCGTCACCCACAGGATCGCACCCGTGGCAAAGATGGGAAAGAGCGAGGGCATGATGCTCGCAAAGCCCACCAGCACCGACCTCAACGCAATGCCGAGGAAGATGAAGATCACGAACATGTCGCCCACCAGCCCCCAGTTGAGCTCCCAAATGAGGGTGGCGGAGTTGCGCGCGGCGATGGCGGGCAAACCCGTGACCGAGATCTCAAAGTCGGGATTGGCCTTGCGCAGTGGTTCGAACGCCTCGTCAAGCGTATGCACTATAGGAAGGATTTCGCTGGCGTCCACGTCGGGCAGCCGCGCGGTCACGAGTACGGCCTGCTCGTTCCCGGCGATAAAGCGTCGTACAAGGTGCTCAGGCAGAATGTCGACGTAGCGCTTTACGTTTTCGATGCTGTCATCGCCTGCGGCAGCTAACCAACGGCGCAAACTTTCGAGCGACCAGACATTTCCAAGACCGGCGCGCTTCTCCAAGATGTCGTGCGCCTGCCTTATGACGGAAAGCGTATCGCGATCATAGAGCGATCGCCCGTCATCCCAGCGGATCATCGCGTGCATGGGGTTGGCGCCTGTGAGCTTTTTATCGAGGCGGTCGGTGGCGGCCAGCGCTTGCTCCTTGTCCGGCACCTGATCGGCCAGACGGTAGTGCGGCTTCAGTTGAACGTATGCCGCGCCGGTGAGGAGTACGGCAATGATGGCCGACACAAAAAAGATCATTGGGCGCGCGGCAACAGTCCTCACGATGGCATCGGTGACGCGTTGCAATTTGCCAACATTGCCTGCCTCTTGAACATTCGGGTCAACATCTAGGGCCTTCTCATCGCGGACCAGGATGGCGGCAAGGGTCGGCACGACCACCGCCACCGCAAGATAGGAGATCCCAACGGCCATCAGCGCCGCTTTACCGAACGTGCGGATCAGCGCCGATTCGGCCAGCGAGAACGAGACGATGGCAAGTGCGGCGTTCGTGGCCGTCAGCAGACAAGCCGGCGCGACGTCAAGCACGGCATGGCGCGCAGCTTGGACGCGATCCATTCCGGCCAGGACATCACGACGGATCGACATCACAAGATGCATGGAGTCAGAGAAACCCGACACCAGAATCAGCGGCGTAATGACGTTGATGAAGAGGTTGAGCCGGAAATCCAGTGCCCCAATCATGCCAAGCGTCCACAGAATGGCGATCGTCGGCCCGGCCACCGCGATGATGGTGAGCGACACCCGGCGGAAGAACAGGTAAGCGACGCCGATGCCAAACAAGAAGCCGAGACCGTTGTAGACGAGCCGGTCGCGTTCTACGGCATTGCGGATCTCCAACTGCATGACGGGCGCGCCCGTCAGCTTGGCGGTGAGCCCCGTGCCGTTGAGAATTGAGTCGGCGGTAGCGTTGATCTCACCGATGACCTCGCGCGCGCTTCTTTCGCGCACGATCTCCCGGTCAAGCGCAATAACGATCAGCGCGAGCTGGCCATCGTCAGATAGAAACTTGTCCTCAACGATGTCATTCGTCTTCAACCGCTGAACCATTTCCTCAAAGGCGGCGCCTTTGGGCATCTCATCGGGGACAAGCGGCGGAGCGTAGCCCGTCTCATCAGGCTTATCGCGCGCCGACAGCATGGAGACGAGCCCCGCAACGCCGTCAATGAGCTGTAGCTCTGTCGTCAGGTCTCCGAAGCCGGTGAGCTGCGGGCCTTTGAGCAGGTCCTTGCCTTCGACGACAACAAGCACGTCGTACTCGCTGGAGGGAAAGCGGCGTTCGATCTCCTCGTATTGGTGAAACTCTTCTGTGTCGGTGCGGAACAGCTCAGTGAGCGAGTCATCCACTTGGATACGCGAAACGCCCACGATAGCCAGCGCGGTGAGGAGCGCGATCACAGCCGCCGCAATGTAAGGTGCCTTTAGAGCGAGCAGGCCCAGCCGCTCCAGCCCGAAGAAGAACCAGAATGATCGGCGGCGCGGCTCCTCAGTGCCCATGGCTCCCCCGAAGGCTCTCATCAAAGCGTAACAAATTGCGGCCGGCCCGATTTGTCGTTTCCATCATTCGGCCCATCCAGTGAATATGGAATCGGACGCACGAGGCGCGATGGTTGCATTTGCCGCGCTCACAGCGCAAGGGCTTCCGGGAACGCGGCGGGCGGCTACGTCGCGGCGCCTTGTTGCTTTGGGCGCCGCCGATCGCAGTTTTTCTGGGGCTGTGCCGCTTCGGCCACGACAACGCAACACCGCGGCCGGCATCTAACAACCGGCTATGCTCGGCCTGCGACCGCTTGACTCCGCCAGCCACCGCCTCTCATATCGGCGCCTCAGCGTCATAGCGGGCGGTTAGCTCAGCGGTAGAGCACACGCTTCACACGCGTGGGGTCACTGGTTCAATCCCAGTACCGCCCACCATGCTCCAAAAACGATTGGGTGCTGTTGTGCGCGTCAGGCTGCGTGCGCGGCTTCAGGCGTTGGCGCGACCTCTTCAGCTTCAGCTTTAGCTTCGGCCGCCGGCGTCTCCGCACCGCCGATGAAGTCCACAAGTTCACGGCGCAATTGATAGAGTTCGTATTCGGCTTTTGCCACTAAGCGCTCGGCGGCGACCTGGCGATCGGCATTCTCCTGCGACGATCCCAGCTGCTCAGCAAACTCCGACGTGTAACGCGCAAAGAAGTCCGATTCGGACATGCGTTCCCCCGAGGTTGCGCTGACCTCTGAAGTAACGTGATTCGCATGTGGATAGAAGTTGGATAGGCTGTGAAGCGTCCGCTCAGCGGCTCGGTGTCGTGCCTGACAACGCATAGGAAAGTGTCTTGTAGACAAGCGCGGAGGCCGTGTAGTCGCAAGCGTGCAGGCCGTGCATAGGGGCCAGCTCGACGAGATCGCCGCCGACGATTGTGCCAACCTCGGCTGTACGCTTAAGGATTGCGAGCGCTAAGAGGTAGGACAGCCCACCGGGCACTGGCGTTCCCGTCGCCGGCATGACGGCGGCGTCGAGAGCATCGATATCGAACGTAACGTAAATGGGCTTGCCGGCAAGCGGCGCCACGATCTTTTCGATGTCCCAAGCGGCCTGCTGATATCCCCAGTGCATGTGGATGCGATGAGCGTTCTTCTCCAAATAGCAGGCCTCTTCGGCTGAGATCGATCGGACGCCGACGGAGACGAGTGATACGTGCTCATGGTCGAGCACGCGGCGCATTGCGGCGGCATGGGAATAGCGTTCGCCCAAATAGCCATCGCGCAGATCGGCGTGGGCATCGAGCTGCAACACCACGAGATCCTTGTAGCGCGCGGCAAAAGGATTGACTGCACCGGGCGTGAGTGAATGCTCCCCACCAATGACGAAGGGAAAGCGTCCCTCTTCCAAAACCATATCGACGATGCCGGAAAGCTGCTTCAGCGCCGCTTCGATGGGCGAAGCGATCGTCGGCTCACGCAGCGCCGCAATGCCGTAATCCTTGTAGGGCTCCCGCCACAGCTCCTCGTCAAAAAGCTCTAACTGGTGGCTGGCGGCCAAGATTGCCGCCGGCCCCTTGGCCGTGCCACCGCCATAGCTCACTGAGGCTTCGAGCCCGAATGGAATAATGACGGCGCGTGCCGCCTGCGGGCGATCCACGTCCTCACGCAGAGGATCAAGAAACGTCTCCTCAGGCGGCAGATAGTCGAACTTTGCAGTTTTGCCGTGTGACACGCGTGCCGCCTTAAAGACTTCGTCGCTCAACGCTGTGCGGAGCGAACCGGCACAACGTTCGTTGCGTACATGCTCATCATCGGCTCGTCGAGCAGGATCGCCTCGTCGTAATTGCCGTACCCGTTGAAATGCCCGGCAATCGCCCGCCCGTACGCACCCATGTTGCCGATTTCGATATAGTCACCTTCACAAATCGAGGCTGGCAGCATGAAGGGGCCCTTCATGTAGTCGATTGAATCGCAGGTTGGGCCCCACAATTCCAAGGGAACGAGCGGCTCGGACGGATCGATCTTGCGACTGACGACGCGCGTTGGAAAAATGAAGCCCAGGTGTGCTGCGTCAAATAGCATGCCGTAGGAACCGTCATTGATGTAGAGATCATTGCCGCGGCGCGCATCGACGCGCACGATGAGGCTTTCAGCTTCTGCGACCAGTGCCCGTCCCGGCTCACACATGAGACGGATGTTTTCTTTGACGGGCAGCGACTCGATCTCGGCGAGGATCGTCGCCATGAAGTCGTCCATCGGCGCAGGGTCGCTGTCAGGATAGCGTGAGGGAAAGCCGCCGCCAACGTCCAGGCGATCAATTATTACGCCGGTCTTGACGATCAGCTTGTGCAACTCCGCAAGTGCAGTCACAAACGCATCGGGCGTCGTCGTCTGTGATCCGACATGGAACGTCAGTCCCAGCGCGGATGCCACCTGCCGGGTCTTGACGAGAAGGTTGGCTGCTTTCTGTCCGGAAACGCCAAACTTGCGCTCCAGGGGAATGCGGCTGTTGATGGCGGGTACCGCAACGCGCACCCACAACAGCAGATCGCGCGCACCGTCGGTCTCCTCGACGATCTTGTCGAGCTCATCCTCACCATCGAGCGCAAAGCTGCGTACACCCAATTCATAGGCACGGCGAATGGCGTGGCGTGATTTAACGGGATGCATGAAATGCAAGTGCGCGTCCGGAATCGTCACCGCGTCTTCGATCTCGGGAAGGGAGGCAACGTCGAAGTGGCGGATACCGGCGCCATAGAGCGCACCAATCAAGAAAACGGAGTTGTTCGCCTTATAAGCGTAGGCCACATCCCCTGGGAATTTTTCGAGGAACCATCGCGCCGCGCGCCCTGCGGCATGCGGGCGCAACCCGCGGACCGGCCGCTCCGGCCGAATCTTGCCGATCAGGGCAGCTGCAGAGGCAAGCTTCTCCATCGCATAGTACCTCCACCACACGGCAAACAACGTTGCGGCTCGAAACACAGACCGCTAATCCCGAAAAGACGTTGGATTTAGGGTGCTTACCCCCCTCTGTAAAGCCCTTTCTGGGTGCAGCCTTCAGAGTACAAATCACCTCACCCATCTAGCCCGCATCGCATGCCCGGATGACAAATTCTCCTTGGTCATGGGCGCCGCAGTGCAGTGGGGCGAATGCGCTCGTAACCGAGCTACCGGATTCTTCTGTTCCTGAGCCGCAGGCACCGCCTAAAAACACCCCAAGCAATATCAGCCACCAAAGGACCGTTAATGCGGACTGGGGGAAAAATCCTAATCGACCAGTTGGTCATTCAGGGCTGCCGTACGCTCTTCACCATTCCCGGTGAAAGTTTCTTAGCGGCACTCGACGCGCTGTTCGACGATGGCCCGATCCGCACCATCGTGTGCCGTCACGAGGGTGGGGCGGCGATGATGGCTGAAGCATGCGGCAAACTCACAGGTTCACCGGGCGTCGCTTTTGTAACGCGTGCAGCTGGTGCCGCCAACGCCGTGAGTGGCGTCTATGTCGCCCACCATGATTCCACCCCGATGGTGCTTCTTGT
Organism: uncultured Hyphomicrobium sp.; assembly: GCA_964622715.1. Lineage (GTDB taxonomy): Bacteria > Pseudomonadota > Alphaproteobacteria > Rhizobiales > Hyphomicrobiaceae > Hyphomicrobium_A. The sequence goes on from CAZURR010000055.1 coordinate 6,011, forward strand.
CGGAGTCACGGCGCAGCGGCACGAGGACAGACGCACCTTTCAGGAAATCGATATCAAAGCGGTGTTTTCTCCGATTGCAAAGTGGGCCGGCGTGGTGCGTTCGCCGGAGCGGATTCCCGAATTCGTGAGCCGTGCCTTCCATACCGCGCTGGCCGGCCGCCCAGGTCCCGTCGTGCTAGGCGTACCAGAGGATGTCCTTTACGCACGCACAGAAACCAAGGACGCACGCCGCGCGCAGGTTCCTGCTTCAACCGCTACATCCGTCGAAATGAGGCGCCTCAAGGAGCGGATTTTGACTGCCAATCGGCCGCTGATCATTGCGGGCGGCCCGGGTTGGAGCCGCACGGCGGCCAAAGGTCTTGCGTCCTTCACTGAGAACTTCAACGTTCCCGTTGCCACCGCCTTCCGGCGCCAAGACCACATCGACAACCGCATCAAGACCTATGTCGGTCACGCTGGAATCGGTAGCGACGAAAAGCTTGCCGAGGGGATACGCAGCGCCGATTTACTGCTCATCATTGGCGAACAGCCAGCTGAAATCACAACAGGCGGCTACGCGTTCCTATCGGCGCCCAACCCCAGCCAGTCTCTCGTGCACGTTCACCCTTCATCCGACGAGATCGGACGTCTCTTCCATACGGACTGGCCCATCGTCGCAGCAGCAGAATCGTTCGCCCGGGCGCTTGGCCGGCTGAAGCCACCTCCGAAGCGGCGATGGGAACGGCGGCGCCGTGATTTGCGCGCTGCCTATCAGAAATCTTTGAAACCCACTCAGACCCCGGGCGACGTCAAACTCGACGACGTGATTATCACCCTTTCGGCCGAGCTGCCTGACAACGCGATCGTGACCAACGGTGCGGGAAATTATGCTTCCTTCCTGCATCGCTACTTCCAATACAAGGACTACCCCTCGCAGCTTGCGCCGACGTCAGGGTCAATGGGCTACGGTCTGCCCGCAGCGATTGCCGCCAAGATCACCTACCCAGAACGTCCCGTTGTCGCGCTGGCTGGCGATGGCTGCATGCTCATGACGGGACAGGAGCTAGCCACGGCAGTTCAATATGCGTTGCCGATCGTGCTGATCGTCGCCAACAATGCCATGTACGGCACCATTCGAATGCAGCAAGAGCGCCATTTTCCCGGCCGGGTCATAGGCACGAGCCTGGTCAATCCTGATTTCGCCGTGCTGGCCCGCGCATTTGGTGCCAAGGGCGAAACGATAAGCGAGACGGCGGCCTTCCTCCCCGCGCTCCGGTGCGCTCTATCAGCACGCGGCCCGACGGTCATCGAGCTGAAACTCGATCCAGAAGCGATCACACCTGGCAAGACGCTGGCGCAGATTCGCAATGAGTGAAAGCCAACTGGAGGGCTGCAGATTTGCTATTGAAGGCACCGTCCTGCGGTTTTGCCCTTCGCCCAACTGCTCTAGAACCATTGCCCAGAGCAGCGAACGTTAGGAGACGAGGATGGCGAAGGTGGCGTGGATTGGACTTGGCGTCATGGGCTACCCCATGGCCGGCCACGTCCTCAAGGCGGGCGGGCACGACGTCGTCGTCTTTAATAGAAGTCGAGCAAAGGCTGAAGCCTGGGTTGGCGAATATGGCGCAAGGCGTGTGGCGGCGACGCCTGCCGAGGCGGCGGACGGCGCCGACATCGTATTGTGTTGCGTTCGCAACGAAGACGATGTGCGCGAAGTGACGACCGGTAAGGATGGTGCCTTTCAATCACTTCCAGCAGGTGCCGTGTTTGTCGATCATACGACCGCGTCAGCCGAAGTGGCACGCGAACTCTACAAAATTGCGTACGAGCAGGGCTTCGCCTTCCTCGATGCGCCGGTCTCGGGTGGCCATTCTGGCGCGCAGAAGGGAGCCCTCACCGTCATGGTAGGCGGAGACGAGGCACCGTTTGCGCGCGCCAAGCCAGTGATCCTGAATTATGCGCGCGCGGTAAACCTCATCGGGCCGTCCGGTTCTGGACAGCTCACCAAGATGGTCAACCAAATTGCCATCGCTGGTCTGCTTGAGGGGCTCTCCGAAGCGATCCACTTCGCGCAACAGTCCGGACTTGACCTGGAACTTGTCATGGACACGATCTCGAAAGGCGCAGCCCAGTCCTGGCAGCTCGAAAATCGATGGAGGACCATGAGCCAGGGCCGCTTTGACTTCGGCTTCGCCGTCGATTTGATGCGCAAAGATTTGGCAATTTGCCTGGAAGAGGCCCGGCGCAACGGGGCATCTCTTCCTGTCACCGCGCTCGTCGATGAATTCTACGCCGACGTGCAGAAAATGGGCGGTAACCGTTGGGACACTTCAAGTCTGATTGCGCGGCTGACCTCGGGTGATGGAAGCTTGGGCTAGAACACACTGCGAGGCAGCGATGAAGTCCTACCGCAAAGAGCTGTGGCTTCAGATCCCAACGCGCCGGGCGTTCGTAAATATCACGCCCGACGTTGAGACCTGCTTGCGCGAGAGCGGCATTGAGGAGGGACTGGCTCTAATCAATGCCATGCACATCACGGCCTCCGTCTTCATAAACGACGATGAGCGCGGTCTCCATCATGACTACGAGGTATGGCTGGAAAGCCTTGCCCCTCACGAGCCCGCCAGCCATTACCATCATAATCGCACAGGCGAAGACAATGCGGACGCACATCTAAAGCGCCAGGTGATGGGCCGGGAGGTCGTCGTTGCTATTTCCGACGGAAAGCTCGACTTCGGCCCGTGGGAGCAGATCTTCTATGGTGAGTTCGACGGACGCCGCAGAAAGCGCGTGCTCGTCAAGATCATTGGCGATTAGGCGTGCGCGTTCCTAAATGTCTCTCATCCCCCACAGAAGGAGGGACGCATGATTATCACTGCATTTTATGCCGCCTTGCTGGCGTTGCTCTTTGTTTTCTTGAGCGTTCGCGTCATTGGCTGGCGCCGGGAAGTACGCGTTGAGCTTGGTCACGGTGACGATAACCAGCTTTTGCGCCGCATGCGGGTGCATGCCAATTTCGCCGAGTATGTCCCCTTCACGCTTCTGCTGATGGCAATGGCCGAAAGCATGACGGCGCCGCGACCCCTCATCCACCTTGCCGGCCTCATATTGATCGCGGGCCGGCTCATCCACGCCTATGGCCTTTCGCAAACACCGCACATCTTGCGATACCGAGTAAGGGGAATGATCCTTACATTCACCGCCCTCAGTCTATCCGCCTTGCTTTGCCTGCTATTGTCGGGACTGTTTTTAATTGCCTAGGCTTTCGCGCGCTCTCCATCGCCGGCGCGCGCAAACTCCAGGGGCAACGCGGTGGTGTATTTGATCTGCTCCATGGCGAAAGCGGACGAAACCTTCGCAACCTCAATGCGCGCGATGAGCTTCTTATAGAAGGTATCGTAAGCAGCGATGTCGGGCACCACCACGCGCAACATATAATCGATCTCGCCCGACATCCGATAAAACTCGACAACTTCGGGGAAGTCCGTGACAGCGCCGTGAAACCGTTCCAGCCAGGCATGGCTATGCTGATCAGTTTTGATCGAAACGATGACCGTCACGCCGGCGTTCACTTTATGCGGGTCGAGGATCGCGGCGCGGCGTTGGATCACGCCGGCCTCCTCCAGCTTCTGAATGCGCCGCCAGCACGGTGTCGTCGACAGCCCGACCTCTTTGCCGATCTCGGCGACGGGGCGGGTGCAATCTTCCTGCAGAATACGCAGGATCTTGATGTCCATTACATCGAGCATCGTGCGACCCTTTTTTGGAAAATTGTTCCGCAAAGCCCGGCTTACGAGAGTGGGCGTTGCCCATTCTCCCGCAACATAGCCCAGTTTAGGTAAATTTTTCTAGTGTGTGACACGACGATGAAGTCGGCCGGAGCATTTGTCGCACTTCCTGCTGCAGGCGCGGCAGCAATTCCGCGTCAAACCAGGGGTGCGTCTTGAGCCAGCCGTTGTTGCGCCAAGATGGATGCGGCAGGGGGAGATAGCGGCATGTGCCCGACCGATCGAGTATCGTATGCCACGCACTCACGGTTTCCGTTACGCTTGAACCAGCAGCAGCACCAAGATGCCAGCGATGCGCATAACCGCCCACGAGCAACATCAACTCAATCTGCTGCAGCTGATCAAATAATTGCGATCGCCAACGCCGCGCGCACTCAGGCCGCGGCGGCAGGTCGGCACCCTTGCTGTCCGGGCCGGGATAGCAGAACCCCATGGGAACGATCGCCACCCGGCGAGAGTCATAGAAGTCAGCTTCCGTGACGCCCATCCAAGCGCGTAGCCGCTCACCTGATGGATCGCTGAATGGCATTCCAGAAGCATGAACCCGCGTTCCCGGAGCCTGGCCGACGATCGCCAGACGCGCCGTTTTGCTCACGCGCAGCACCGGCCGCGGTGCATGCGGCAACGGCTCGCGGTCGGGGTCGTCAATGCAAACCCGGCAACAGCGAATTTCGGCGAGAAGACGTTCGAGGCTGGAGCCCACTGCTCCTCACTTAGATATCAATGATCATGCCATCTTCAGCAACGGTCACACGACGATCGCGCACTTCTCCACATTTTGCCAGCATCTGCGTGCTCATGTGTGTAAGCAATAAGCGTTTGGCACTGAGCCTATCGAGGTTCTTCTCGATATCGCGCCAGGTCATATGATAGCCCCGCGCCTCATCGAAACTGAAACACTCGGCGATAAAAAGGTCGGCACCCTTGGCGGCCTCAACGACGCTTTCGACCCACTCGGTATCACCGGAGAAGCTGACGGTTTTACCACCTGTCTCGATGCGCAACGCGTACGGCGGGGCACCCGAGGGATGGCGGACTTCGTATGGTGTAACGCGAACCCCTCCTACTTCGACCGATTCACCTTGTGTGTACTCAATGAAGCGCATCTCAAAGCGTCGCTCGACTTTCGCCGAACCGGGAAAAAGCGCTTCTGCCGCCGTCAAAAACCGCGCCTCGATGCCGACCGGTCCCGTAACTGTGAGCGGTCGCGTACGCCTCGTCACATGATGCGCATGGATCATCCACCATACCAGTCCGGAAAAATGGTCGCCGTGAAGATGTGAAACAAATATGGAAGAGACCCGCTCCGGATCGAGTCCAAAGCGCTGCATGCCGATGAGGCTCGTCGCACCGCAATCTATGAGGAACACCTGGCCGGCCGTAGCGACATGGTAGCAGGTCTGCAATCGGCCACCTGAGCCGAAAGCGTCGCCTGAACCGACGACAGTTAACTTCATACTTGCCTCATGATCTGTCTTCGCACCTTAATCCTCCGCCCTTTTTGGCAAGGCGGCGATGCTCATGCTTGCTAGATTGCTCTCACTCTTCTTCATGCCTCCGCGCTCGGTCGCGCAGATACCTCAGCATGCCAGCGCTCGACATTGGGATGTCCTTCTCGCCACTCCAAACGCGCTGGCTTCATAAAGTCGATCGCCACAAGCGTCGTTATGTCGGCGATCGAATATTCGTCGCCGGCGACGAATTGGTTACCGTCTAGTACACCATCGACCAGCCTCAGCATCTCTTGCACTTTCGGCCTGTTCGCCTCGCCCCAGGTCGCAACTTGTGGAACCTCAAGGTGCGCCATCTTTGGGTTCAGATGGCGGAAGACATGCGTAACTGCCGTGAAGAGGCCCTGGTCCACGCGCCTATTCCACATTTCGACCAGTGCCCGGCCGACTGCGCCGCGACCGAAAAGGGCAGGCTCAGGGTGCAGCTCCTCAAAGTACCGACAAATGGCAACCGACTCCGCGATTACTGTACCGTCATCGAGGAGCAATACCGGCACGCGTTGCATGGGATTGATACCCGCGAATTCCCGAGTCTTAAGGCTCCCCGCCATGATATCGGTCTCTTCAAAGGGGACATTAATCCCCTTCTCCGCGAGAAAGATGCGAACGCGACGGGGGTTGGGCGCAGGGCGCGTCTCTATAATCCGCATCAGATGAGCATTACTCGTCGCTAAAGGGACCATATTTTGGGCCAGCGTAACCGGCAAGGACGCTGCCGACAATGCATGTTGAGGCCGTTGAGATTACCGGCGGTATTGCCCGAGATGCCTTGAGTTGCATGAGCTTCGCATCACAAGAAAGCGTTTATAAGCACTTAGTTAGGGTTTCCGATACAGATTGAATTCGAAGTCTGGTCACGTTGATAGCGCGACCAGTCCTTTGAGGATTCGATACAGCAGCCAAGATGCGTAACGCCGCCATATCTGAAAGGGCCACAGGGCATCGTGGCCCAGGGAACGTTTGGAAGCCGGCCGCCGATGGCCTCAAGGCTGCGTGCGCGAGGCTGACAACAGGAACCGAGATGAAGCCGGAGTTCGAGTACGAACTCCTGGCGATGTTCGTGCGCAATGAGATCGGCGCCGCGTTCACTATGCCGGCGCTATATGCGTTGTTTGCCATTGCATCCATGTTTTGGGCGCCCATTGCGGCCGGCGTTCTATGGCTTGCGATCGTCATCGCCGCGAAGATCTTACTGTTGGACCAGGGGCGTCGCTTCTTAGCGTTGCCGCGAGCTCAGATCGATGTCCGGCTCTGGCACCGCCGCTTCGTAATCATCGAGTTTTTGAATGCAGTCGCACTGGCCGGCTTCGCATTCGTGGGTGTGGGACAGCACGCCGGCGTGGCAGAATCGGCGGTGTTCTCCTCGCACGTCTTTATCTTTGCCACACTCATCGTCTTGTTAGCCATCCGCGCGATGTTCGCTGCAACGATCACGCACGTCCTGCTTGCCGGCACGATCCCTATGACGTTGGCAGTGGTCGTAGGCCTCCTGCTATTGGACGATCCCTTCTACTTGGCGTTGGCATCGATGTCGGTCGGCATCTACGTCTATGTTCTGTTCCTTGCACGTGGCTTGAAATCGACTGCGCAGTCCATGTTGGAATTCCGCGCTGAAAAGAACGCGCTCATTGCCGAGCTGGAAGAGCAGCGGTCTGTTTCAGACGAAGCGCGTCGCAGAGCAGAAGCCGCCAATAGATCCAAGTCGCGCTTCCTCGCCACCATGAGCCACGAGCTGAGAACGCCACTCAACGCGATTCTCGGCTTCTCGGAAGTCATGAATACTGAGGTAATGGGTCCGATGGTGAACCGGGCCTACAAGGAGTATGCGGGCAACATTTTTGAAAGCGGACGCCATCTGCTGCAGTTGATCAATGAGATCCTCGATCTGTCGCGCATCGAGTCAGGTCGCTATGACCTGCACGAGGAGCCATTGCGACTGGCTGAGTTGGTCTGTGAATGCCACCGGCTCATGAAATTGAGGATGGAAAGCAAAGGTCTTGAGGTGCTCGAAGGCATCGCACCCAACCTTCCCCTCGTCTGGGCTGATCCGCGCGCCATTCGACAGGTCTGTCTTAATCTCATGTCCAACGCGTTGAAATTCACACCTCGGGGCGGGCGCATCACGCTGACGGTCGGCTTAACCGACAGCGGTGGACAATTCATTTCCGTGCGCGACACTGGGCCAGGTATCCCCGAGGACGAAATCCCGAAGGTCATGCAGGCCTTCGGTCAAGGTACGCTGGCACACCAAAGCGCGGAAGGCGGTGCTGGACTAGGTCTGCCCATCGTAGAGCATCTGGCTGAGCTGCATGGCGGCACATTCTCGCTCAAGTCGGAGTTGCGCAAGGGCACCCTGGCCATTGTTGAGCTTCCGCCATACCGGGTACTCCAGACCACGGCGCCCTCTCAGCCTCTGGGTCAAGAAACGCATTGCTCAAAAGAGACAGCGCCGCACCTGACCCGGCCTCCTCGCCCGCGTGCAAGCCAAAAAACTCCGTCTGCACCGCAACACTTCACCACTCTTAGCTGATCGAATAACGGTTCACGTTGTTTTGGCGCCGAGCGAACGCTACATAATCCTCGCAATTATGTGCCAGACTTTAGCGGCGCGTTCAACGGAGTGCGAAGCGCTCGATGGAATCTCCTTGCGTTAACATTTGCGACGTCGATCGTGAGACCGGTCTGTGCATGGGCTGCGGGCGAACTATTGCCGAGATTGCTCGCTGGGCATCCATGACGGGTTCGGAGCGTCGCGAGATCATGGATGTGCTCGCCGCGCGCCAAGCAGTTCTCTTGAAGGTCGAGGTCAAATGAAATCGTGGCTTGTCGTGATACTTCTCGTAGTTGCGGCAGTGTTCCTGTTGCTGGGCGGCGATGCGACGATGCTCTCCGACTTTGGCACGTTTGAGATCATTTTTCTCGCTGTCGCCGGGGTCATGATTGCCGTCTATCTCTGGATACTCGTCAGCGATGAAGGTGCCCGCCCATTGCAGGCCATTGGTAATTTTGCGGTCTGGGGTGGGTTGGCACTGCTGCTGATCATTCTTTACAGCTATCGAGAGAACATTTCTGGCATCGCCTATCGCGTCGCAGGCGAGCTTGCCCCGCCAGGGCAAACGCTGACCATGCGAAGCGAGCAAGATGGCGAACACGCCGTACGTGTTCGCCGCCGCCTCGACGGCCACTTTACCGTGCGCGGCGCAATCAACGGCCAGTCGACGACGCTCCTCGTCGACACGGGCGCTTCAACGGTCGTACTCAAACCATCAGACGCCGCCAGAGCGGGGATCAATACAAGTAATTTGAACTATACTGCGGCTGTGCATACCGCCAACGGGACCGCCTATGCCGCGCCTGTGCGCCTGCGCTCGGTGACCATTGGGCCAATCGTCTTGCATGACGTCGAAGCGCTCGTGGCCAAACCTGGAAGCATCAACGAAAACCTACTCGGTATGAGTTTCTTAAGGCGTTTGCGTTCGTATGAGTTTTCTAAGGATTTTCTGACGCTCAGGAGCTAGTGGTCGACACTGGGACCGGGGGCACTCATACCGCGAGATTATCTTATGGCGCTGTCATCAGGATCGAGGCATCTAATGCGCGAGGCCGGCACCTGGGCCGTTATCGCTGTTGTTGGTGGCATGGCATTCACGCATTACGACGAACTGAATACAGGCACTGTTGGGGCCAACGGTAAGATCCGCTCAGCTGACGCCGCTATACTGCCCCAAGCCAATGCAGATGTACCGCGCGCGCGCCGCCCCGGTTCGGTGGTTGAGATTGCAGCCGCGCGCAGAGGGCATTTTCTCACGAACGTCGAGATCGAAGGGCGTCCCATAGAAATTGTGGTCGATACCGGCGCGACAGTGGTTGCGTTGAGTTATGAAGATGCCGAGCGCGCCGGCATCCATCTCAGCACGAACGATTTCACACACTCCGTCAGCACCGCCAACGGCCGGGCACGCATTGCGCCCGTGATGCTCCAGAGCGTCAGTATTGGCGATATCACGGTGCACAACGTGGCAGCCGCCGTCTCCGAGCCGGGCCGCCTTAGAACTTCCCTTCTCGGGATGAGCTTTTTGGGCCGGTTATTGCGGTTCGACATGCGCCCGGACCTGCTCGTGCTTCAGGATTAAGCCGGGCTATACTTCTTCCTATACACGCCCCGTCCAAACGCCGCAGCATCGACTCTAGGGTGATGGGCGGGTACACCTGCGCGTCACGTCCCCACTCCTAGAGGATCAGATCATGCTGCCGCCGCCGCGCGCCAACCTGAAGCCTAATACCGCTGAGTTTGAGCGCACAGCACTCATCAAGCCGACCGGTTTTCGCGAGTATGACGCCCGCTGGCTGTTTCCCGACGAGATCAACCTCATGGGGCTCAATGCCATTGGCCTCGGGCTCACGACGCTGTTTGCCAATCGCGGCGTTCCCAAACGCATCATCGTTGGCCACGACTACCGATGGTACTCGGGCAGCGTAAAGCAAGCTTTGATGATGGGTCTCCTGGCCGGCGGCGCCGAGGTCTATGACATTGGCCTAGCACTGTCGCCCATGGCCTATTTTGCGCAGTTTGATCTCGACGTTGAAGGGGTCGCAATGGTCACCGCCAGTCACAACGACAATGGCTGGACCGGTATCAAGATGGGACTTGCTCGACCGCTGACCTTTGGCCCCGATGAGATGTCGGAGTTAAAGGACATCGTACTTGGCGGCAAATACGTGACGGCGCCGGGCGGAAAATACACTTTCGTGCCCGAAATGGCCGAGCGCTACATAAAGGCGCTGACGGATCGCTCAAAGCTCAAGCGTCGGCTCAAAATTGTCGCGGCCTGCGGCAACGGAACGGCCGGCGTTTTTGCACCGAAGGTGCTCGAGGCCGTCGGCTGCGAAGTGGTGCCGCTCCATGCAGAACTCGATCACAGTTTTCCGCATTACAATCCCAACCCCGAAGACCTGGCCATGCTGCACGACGTTTCGGCCAAGGTGCTCGAAGTTGGCGCCGATGTCGGCCTCGCGTTCGACGGGGACGGCGACCGCTGTGGCGTTGTCGACAATCAAGGCGAAGAGATTTTTGCCGACAAAGTCGGCGTCATGCTGGCGCGCGACATTTCTGCCTCGCACAAAGGCGCGAAGTTCGTCGCCGATGTAAAGTCCACAGGACTTTTCCTCACCGACCCGGTGCTTAAGGCCAACGGCGCAACGACGACCTATTGGAAGACCGGCCACTCCTACATCAAACGCTACAGCCACGAGACCAAGGCGCTCGTCGGATTTGAGAAGTCGGGCCACTTTTTCTTCAACCCGCCACTGGGGCGCGGCTACGACGACGGCCTCGTCGCTGCGCTTGCCGTGTGCGACATGCTCGACCACAACCCTGATAAGACCATGGCCGACTTGAAGAACGCGCTGCCCAAGACGTGGCAGTCCCCCACCATGTCGCCGCACTGCGCAGATGAGGAGAAGTACGGCATCGTCGACCAAGTGGTGGAGCACTACAAGAAGCTCGCCGCAGATGGCGCACAGATCGCCGGTCAAAAGATCCGCGATCTCATCACTGTCAATGGTGTGCGCGTCGTTCTGGAGGATGGTACGTGGGGACTGGTGCGCGCCTCCTCCAACAAACCCGAGCTCGTCGTCGTTGTCGAAAGCCCCACGTCGGAAGCCAACATGAAGGCGATCTTTGTCGACATCGACGGGGAACTCTCGAAATTTGGCGAGGTCGGCGAATACAATCAGAAGCTCGAAATTTGAGCCACGCGTATCTTTCTTTAGTCTGACGGTTTCACTCCAGTTTTTAAATTGCCAAAGCGCCTCGTTGGGTGCGATTGTGCGTGCGTCCGTTGTACTTGGTTCAGGGGGATGAACATGAAGCTGAAACTGGCCGTCATCGCGCTTATCACAATCTTCGTTTGTGGGCTCAGCATCACATCAATATCGCCGGCACCGTCTCGAGTACTCGCTGACGAAGCTGCCAATACCTCAGGCGGCGGCGACGCCGCCGATGCCATGGACGATGCCGCAAAGGCACTTGCCAAGAAGGACTCAGGCGGCGACGCTGCTGACGACGGCACCGATAGCGCCGCGGCAAATTAGGACTTGCCTGCTTCTCCACTCTTTTTGTCTTGATCGGCGGCGGGGTCCGTATGTGCGGACCCGGCCCCCTCTCCCCGCCTGCCGTGTGACGAGGTGAGGTGCAAGCCTCACCCCAACAGGTCGTAAAAGAATCGCACAGCAACGCAGGCAAGAAAAGCGGCAAAAGCCAACTCTAGCCTCCGTCTAGGGATGTTGTGCGCAACACGCACCC
>CAZURR010000056.1:0-16863 GCA_964622715.1 uncultured Hyphomicrobium sp.
GCGAACAACCCACTGACGAAGCTTCGAACGCGGCCTCGACAACTTATCGGTACGTTGGGGACAGCTTCGGTCAAGCGCACAGCGCGGAGATCAATATCTGGCCGTCTAATGAGGCCCGCCAGCACAGAACGGCCGTTGCCCAAATCCTATTCGCACGTACCTCGCCGGCACTCACGAATAGAGAATAACAACGATGCCCGCGCACATCACGGTCAGACCCATGCAAAGTATGAGACCGCTGCGAATAATTTCCGACATGGCAGGTTCCCCTGGGGCCGTGTGAAGATAACTCGGTCACTGAGAAATCAGTGGCGAGGTTAACACTTGTGCTCGACGGACTCTGTAACAATGCAGCCACATCCCGACGTCAATTGAACAGTCCGCACAGGACCGTGTTTGGATTGCAGGAAATCCGGGGCTGGGGCATCCCCGCTTGCGGCCGATTGCGGACCTCGATGGACCCCTCAGGGTCTGTCCGATGGTGCGGGCACTGGCCGGCATCGCTGATAAGGGCCGCGATGGCCGCTGTTAACGCAAAGCGAGCATTCGCGACACAGGTGACTATATATTAGCTTCATTCGCCAAAAGGGCCTGTCCTGCCATGTTGATGCTTGACGGCTCAGCTAGCTAAGGCATGGCCTCAGTATCGCTGTTAGGAGGCTTACACGTGGCGCATGCGCGCCGAGTACTGATTTTTATGGTCGCCGCCGCCATGGCCCTTGGTCACGTCGGCTCTGCGATAGCGGCTGCTCGCGTGCTGCAGGTTGATTTCGCGCAGTCGATGCAGGCCCAGCCGCACCAGCCACACACCGGGCATCACCAGCAGGGCACGCTGCCAGTCGCGACTTCCGAGACCCATGGGGCGCAAGAGCACTGCGACGGCACGAATGCTGGCGACTGCTGCTGCGGCGACGGCAAAGCCAACTGCGCTGAGACCTGCCTTACAAAATGTTTCGGCCAACTTGGCCTGATGCCCCCCGATCGAGCCGCTCGTACGCACATTTTGAGTCGGTTCGTTGCTCCGGCCTTGGAGCGGCCACCCGACTGGTCTCGCGACCCGCAAACGCCACCCCCCCGAGCCTAACCTTCTCCAAGCCTGCGTCACTCGGCGAGCGCACCTTTGTGCGCGGCCGCTGACGCATCGTGTGTCCGTGGGTGATCCCATGGCAACATCACCAAGCGAGAAGGATTGTGACGATGTTTTCCATGTTCCGTTCGATCACGGCTGCCACCGGCCTTGCCATGGCCGTTGCCCTGGCGCTCGTCTTACTAGCCTCAAGCGCAATAGGCTATCGATGGGGGACGGGCACGTGGCCTGATTTGATGACGTCAATAGGTGGCGATCGTCCTGGCGCCGTTGACCATGATGGGACGACCAGCGCTGACGTGCCCGAAGAACGCAAGATCCTCTTCTACCGCAACCCTATGGGGCTAGCGGACACCTCTCCCGTGCCAAAGAAGGACTGGATGGGGATGGACTACATCGCCGTCTACGAAGGCGAGGACGAGGACGACGCTTCCACTGTGAAGATTAGTCTCGACCGTGTGCAGCGGTCAGGTGTGAGGACGGAGTTGGCGCAGAAGCGCCGCCTTGTCCGGCCTATTCGCGCGCCGGGAGTGGCTAAGCACGACGAGCGCACCATGCATACGGTCACGCTGAGGGCCGACGCCTTCATCGAGAAGCTCTACGTCGAGGAAACCGGCGCGCAAGTCAAAGTCGGACAGCCTCTCTTCCGTATCTACAGCCCAGACATGGTCAATGCGCAGGTGGACTACCGGATTGGGCTTCCCGACAGCAGCGTGCGCGGACGCCGGTCGAGCCTGAAGGGGGCTGAGCAGAAACTGCGCAACCTCGAGGTTCCCAAGTCCGTGCTGGACGAGATGCTGCGGACGGGCGAACCCGTGATGTCCTTCGACTGGCCGTCTCCCGCCGACGGCTACATCATGAAAAAGAACGTTGTTGAAGGCCAGATGGTGCGCATGGGCGATGAGATCTTCCGCATCGCTGGCCTAGAAAATATCTGGGTCATCGCCGACGTTGCCGAACAGGACATGGGCCTTGTCGCATTGGGCCAGCCTGCGAAGGTGCGATTCAGGGCGTTCCCGTCAGAAGTCTTCGAAGGGCGCATCATCTTCATTATGCACGAGCTCGGCGCGGCGACGCGCACGGCAAAGGTGCGCATCGAAATCGACAATCCCGAGCGGCGCATCAAGCACGAGATGTATGCAGATGTGGAAATCGACGCAAATGCTGGTGCGGAACCGCGCGTGGCAGTCCCCAACTCCGCGGTGATCAATAGCGGCAATCGGCAGGTGGTCATCGTGGCGCGCGGCGAGGGGCGCTTCGAACCGCGATCCGTGAAGTTGGGCCTAAGGGGCGAGGACTACACGGAGATCAAGGAGGGGATCGCGGCCGGCGAGGAGGTCGTGGTGGCGGCCAACTTCCTGATCGATGCTGAAAGCAACCTCAAAGCGGCACTTTCTGGCTTCACGGCCGACGACGCCAGAAAGCCGAAGCAAGCGGCTGGTGGCATGAACCATTCCTCTCATGACAAAGCGCCGCCGCCGACAGAGGAGCAGCGCCCATGATCACGGGCATCATTCGCTGGTCGGCCCGCAATCTGATGCTCGTGCTGCTGGGTGCCGTGTTCCTCGCTGGCGCGGGCGTCTATGCGGTGCGCAATGTGCCACTCGACGCGATTCCCGACCTTTCCGATACGCAGGTCATCGTATTCACCGAATACCCTGGCCAGGCGCCACAGGTGGTCGAGGATCAGGTCACCTTTCCGCTTTCGACCGCACTTCTAAGCGTTCCCAAAGCGCGCGCGGTGCGCGGCTTCTCGTTTTTCGGTGTCAGCTTTGTCTACGTCATCTTCGAGGACGGGACGGACATCTATTGGGCCCGATCGCGCGTGCTCGAATACCTGAGCGCAGCCCAGCGTGACCTGCCGAGCGGTGTGGTGGCAACGCTTGGCCCTGACGCGACGGGTGTCGGATGGGTCTATCAATACGCCGTTATGGCAGCCAAGCGCACGCTGGCCGAATTGCGCACGACGCAGGATTGGCAGGTGCGGTTTGCGGTTGCCGAGGCCGAAGGTGTGGCGGAGGTGGCAAGTGTCGGCGGCTTTGTGCGCCAGTACGCCGTGATCGTCGATCCGCGTCGCCTGAAGAGCTTTAACATTCCGCTCTCAAATGTGAGCGAGGCGATCCGCATGTCCAACATGGACGTTGGCGGGCGGGTCGTTGAGCTGGCCGAAACCGAGTTTATGGTGCGCGGGCGCGGCTATTTTCGCGGCGTCAAGGACATCGAGCAGATCGTCCTCAAGGCGGAGGGTGGCGCGTCCGTGCTCGTGCGCGATGTGGCGCGCGTGGAACTTGCGCCTGACGAGCGCCGCGGCGTTGCCGAGCTTAACGGCGAGGGCGAAGTGGTGAGTGGCATCGCCATTCAGCGTTTTGGCGAAAATGCGCTGTCGGTTATCGAGAACGTCAAAGAGCAGCTTGAGAAGATCAAACCAGCGCTGCCGGACGGCACCGAGATCGTCACGGTCTACGATCGCTCCGAATTGATCAAACGCGCCATCGCAACGCTGAAGAAGACACTGATCGAGGAGAGCGCGATTGTCGCTCTTGTCTGCTTCATCTTCCTGCTGCACGCGAGGAGTGCGTTCGTTGCGATTCTGACGCTGCCGCTCGGCATCCTGATTGCCTACATCCTCATGCATCAGTTGGGGATCTCGTCCAACATCATGAGTCTGGGCGGCATTGTCATTGCCATCGGCGCGATGGTCGATGCCGCCATCGTCATGATCGAGAATGCGCACAAGCATCTGGAGCGCGCGCCGCCGGACAAGCCAAGAGTCGAGATTCTCATCGAAGCGGCGAGCGAGGTCGGGCCGGCCCTGTTCTTCTCGCTGCTCATCATCACCGTCTCGTTCCTGCCGATTTTCACGTTTGAGGGGCAGGAAGGTCGGCTCTTCAAGCCGCTCGCCTTCACCAAGACTTTTGCCATGGGTGCAGCGGCTTTTCTGTCGGTGACATTGGTTCCGGCGCTCATGGTGCTCTTTATACGCGGGCGCATTGTGCCCGAGCGCAAGAACCCCTTGAACCGCTTCCTGATCTGGATCTATCGCCCCGTCATAACAGGCGTGCTCAAGGCGAAGACGCTGACGATTGCCGTGGCCGTCGTCGTGCTCGCCGTAACGATCTACCCGGTGCAGCGGCTGGGAACGGAGTTCATGCCGACCCTCAATGAGGGCACGCTGTTCTTCATGCCGACGACGTTGCCCGGTCTTTCGATCACCAAGGCGGCAGAGCTGCTGCAAACGCAGAACAAGATCATCAAGTCGTTCCCGGAGGTCGAAAGCGTGTGGGGCAAGGCAGGCCGGGCCGCCACGGCAACCGACCCTGCGCCGACCGAAATGTTTGAGACCGTCATCAACCTGAAGCCAGAAGACGCGTGGCGAAAAGGCATGACGATCGACAAACTGATCAACGAGATGGATCGGGCGCTGCAGTTTCCCGGCGTCTCAAATGCCTGGACCATGCCTATCAAGGTGCGCGTCGACATGCTGGCGACCGGTATCCGCACGCCCATCGGCGTCAAAGTGCTGGGCCGCGACTTGAAGGAGATTGAGCGTCTCGCGCGCCAGATCGAAGCGGCCATCAAGACAGTTCCGGGCACCTCAAGCGTTTTCGCCGAGCGCATCATCGGCGGCTACTACATGGAGATCACGCCGGACCGTGAGCAGCTTGCGCGCTACGGCCTCATGGTTGGCGACGTGCAAGAGGTCATCGCCTCCGCACTGGGCGCGCAGACGGTGACGACGGCGGTCGAAGGCCGGGAACGCTACTCCGTCAGTGTCCGCTATCCCCGAGACGTGCGCTCCAATCCGCAGGCCATTGAACAAGAGGTTCTCGTGCCGCTGCCAAACGGTGCATCGGTTCCCTTAGGATCGGTGGCCAAGGTCGAGCTGGTGCGCGGACCGAGCGCGATCCGCACGGAAAACGCGCAACTCGCCGCCTACATCTTCGTCGATGCGCGGGATCGCGATCTGGGGTCCTATGTCGCCGACGCCAAGAAGGCCGTGGCGGCAAGCGTTGAATTTCCGCCTGGTTACTACGCGGTGTGGAGCGGACAGTTCGAATACTACGAACGGGCCAAAGCGCGCCTGATGCTCGTGGTGCCCCTGACGCTGGCGATCGTCTTCCTGCTGCTCTATCTAAACTTCCGTCGCCTGACGGAGACACTCATCGTCATGCTCTCACTGCCGTTCGCGCTGGTGGGTGGGCTTTGGTTCGTCTGGTATCTGGGCTTCAATCTCTCTGTCGCCGTTGCCGTTGGCTTCATCGCTCTAGCGGGCGTCGCCGCCGAAACCGGCGTCATCATGTTGATCTATCTCGACCACGCCCTCTCCGGCCGGCGAGCAACCGCCGAGCGCGAGCTCCGCCCCCTCAGCAGGGCCGACGTGCACGATGCCATCATGGAGGGTGCGGTCGAACGCGTGCGACCTAAGATGATGACGGTTGTCGCCATCACGGCCGGCCTGCTGCCCATTCTGTGGATCACCGGTACCGGCTCTGAGCTCATGCAGCGCATTGCCGTGCCGATGATCGGCGGCATGGTGTCGTCGACAATTCTGACGCTCGTGGTGATCCCGGTGGTCTATGCCGTGGTCAAGGATGCTGGTTTGCGGCGGCAAAAAGTAGCGGCCGTCGTGGGCACTGGACATGGCGGGGAGGAGGTCAAGGATGCAAGCCTTTAGGTCGGTAGCATTCGCTGTTGTTTTGGTCGTAGCTGGTATCGCCGCCGCGTTGGCTCACGCCAAGATGAATGCAAGCATTCCAAAGGATGGCGAGACAGTCGCTGCGGGTCTTTCGGAAATTCAGCTCCAGTTCTCAAAGCCGCTGCGTTTGACGCTGATACATGTGCGGCGGGTGGAAGGTCAGAAAGAGATTACGGTGAGCAGCGAGCTGCCAAAATCCTTCGTAGACTCCGCCAACGTCGCCGTCGATGCCCTGCAGGCTGGCTCCTATGAAGTGTCGTGGACTGCGGTTTCAAAAGATGGGCATGTCATGAAGGGCAGTTTTACGTTCTCTGTGAAGCCCAGCCCAGACGCACAATCTGAGCAATGACCGAACACGACCTCTTGCCGATCCTGCTCCGCGTCTTCGTGTACGTCGCCTCGATTGCTGTCGCTGGCGGTGTTCTCTTCGCGTTGAGCTTTCCGAGCGCTGCCAGGCAGGTCCAACTCGCTTTAAGGCGACAGGTCATTTTCGGGTTCTGCCTGCTGCTTCTCATAGAGCCAATGCGCTACGTCGTGTTCCAGCTTGCCATTTCGGGGGGCGACTGGTCGCTGGCTTTTGGGCCCGACATGCGCTGGATGGGGATGCAGACGCCAATCGGTCAGGCTGCGGCAATGCAATTGGTCGCGGCCTTTGTCGTGGTCATGGTGAGATGGAGATCGACCGCTGTCGGCCTGCCGGCTGCCTTGGTCATGATTGGGTCATTTCTGTTGGAAGGTCATACCGTAAGCAGCGGCGCGCGAATCGCTCTGGCCATGCTCCTTTTCGTGCATCTCACGGCAGTGCACTGGTGGCTTGGCGCGCTTTACCCGCTCATGGCTTTAACCCGCGGGGCCGAACCTAAAACCCTTTCAGTTGAGATCGAAGCATTTGGTCCCCGCGCCATCTGGGTCGTTGCAGGCCTATTGGGAGCTGGCGTGCTGCTGCTCCTTATAATCACAGGCGCCCAACTGAACGTGGATAGTGCGTATCAGCAGCGGTTCCTGGTGAAACTGATTCTTGTCGCCGTCCTCCTGTCGATCGCGGCCTGGAACAAGCTGCGCTTGACCCCGCTTCTGAGGCGCGATCCTCGAACGGGAGCGGCACGGCTGCGCGCTTCTATAAGGTTGGAGATTGCTGTTGCGCTCGCAATCCTTGCTGCAACGGCATGGATCACGAGCACCGCTCCAGACGCATGATTGTGCAGCTGCTTGGCGCACCCGCTCGGGGAGAACGTCCGATGCTGGCCTCCTAGTCGTCGTTAAATGAGGGTTCGACCGAGACCAACGGTCACTGAAAGGTCCGGCACGATGGTTCTTGCCTTTTGCAGCGCACCATGAGATAAGCCCGCATCGCTTGAGAGCAACTCGGGCGACCATCGGCGCTCCAGCCGCGTGAAAAGGACTTGGGTTCGGGCCACGTATTTCGAAAGTAGGCCCCTCGTTCGTCCTCCTGTTGAGCGCCTCTGACACGACATCTCATAACAGCCCAGGCCACGCGGGGCGTTTCCCAGACGAGCCGCATTCAGTTGCGCACGGCCGACACAAGCTCGGCCTGCCTCTTTGCACGGCCACACATGAAAGAATTGAAATTGACCAACTTTTCCCAACTCGGTTTGAATGCTGCCCTCCTCAAGTCTCTTGACGCTGAAGGCTACACGACGCCGACTCCAATCCAGGCACAAGCCATCCCAAGCGTTGCGGCCGGCAAAGACCTATTGGGTATAGCCCAAACGGGGACCGGAAAGACGGCAGCCTTCGCGTTGCCGATCCTGCACCGGCTCGCCGCCAACCGCCATCCTGCTATGCGCCGGGGCACGCGCGTGCTCGTTCTGTCGCCGACACGAGAATTGGCATTACAGATCGCGCAGAGCTTCAAGACCTATGGACGCCATACAGGATTGAGCGTCGCAGTAATTTTTGGCGGCGTCCCTTACCGGCCGCAGGTCAACGCTATGAGCCGCGGCGTTGACGTCCTCGTCGCGACACCGGGCCGGCTCATCGACCACCTGGAACAGCGTACCGTCGTGCTCTCTGGCACGGAGATCATTGTTCTGGACGAGGCCGACCAGATGCTCGATATGGGCTTTATTTGGCCCATCCGACAAATCCTTTCCAAGCTCTCAGCAAAGCGGCAGAGCCTTTTCTTCTCCGCGACAATGCCGCGAGAGATCGGCGCACTTGCAGACGAGATGCTGAGCAATCCCGTGCGCATTGCCGTCACCCCGGCGGCGAAGACAGTGGATAATGTCAAGCAAAGCGTCATTCACGTCGAAGTGCAGAAAAAGCGATCGCTGCTCATCGAATTGTTCGCTGACAGGGCGATGCGGCGCGCGCTGGTCTTCACGCGCACCAAGCGCGGCGCAGATAAGGTTGCTCGCCATCTAGAGGCGGCGGGAATCAAGGTTGCCGCGATCCACGGCAACAAGAGTCAGGGGCAGCGGGTTGCGGCGCTCGGCGCGTTCCGGGCCGGGCACATTCGCGGGCTCGTCGCAACGGACATTGCCGCGCGTGGCATCGACATCGACCAGGTGACGCATGTCGTCAACTACGAGCTGCCGAACATCCCTGAGAGCTACGTCCACCGCATCGGCCGCACGGCACGGGCAGGTGCGCAAGGCGTCGCCATTTCGCTTTGTGGTAGTGAGGAGCGCGCTATTCTGCGCGACATCGAGCGACTGACCCGTCAAACGATTCCGAGCGTGGACCGCCGCGGTGATTCGGCACTTGCCGCTGATCCCCATGATCGCGCGACGAGCGGCGAACATTCAAATGGCAGTTCGCTGCGCAATAAGCGCGTTCACCCTAAGCGGTTCCAGCACGCACGCAATGGTGAGGTAGGAGGCGGTAAGCCGAACCCCAAGCAGCGCCGCCAACGCAGAGCAGCCACTGCCCGCTAGACAGAGCAACCAGCGGGCGGTTCTCGGTTCCGGTTTGTTGTTCCATCGGCTAGCCTGCTGATCGGAACCAAGGAACCTTCGGCGCAAGCTTCGTCTTAGTCACCATGAACAAAGCGCAAGAACGCGAATTCGCGCCGGTCAACCTGTTCGATTACGAGCGGTTGGCCAAAGAGCACATGACGGCGATGGCCTTCGGCTATTACGCAGGCGGTGCCAAAGACGAGATTACTCTCGAGGCGAACCACAAAGCCTTCAACGAGATTTTTCTCCGCTACCGGGTCCTTCGCGGTGTCGGCACGCGTGATACCGCGACGACGGTGCTGGGCCACAAAGTCGCAATGCCGGTTTTGGTGGCGCCGTGTGCCTTTAACGGCTTGGCGCATCCACTCGGGGAACTGGCGACAGCGCGGGGCGCGAAGGCGGCCGGCACGGTTTATGTCATGAGCACCATGTCAAACACCTCGATGGAGGATGTCGCCAATGACAGCGACGGTGCTCGCTGGTTCCAGCTTTACATTTACAAGGACCGCGGGGTCACGAAGTCGCTTGTCGAGCGGGCCGAGGCGGCGGGCTACACGGCGCTCATTCTGACGGTCGATGCGCCGATGCTCGGACACCGCGAGGCTGACGTCCGCAACCATTTCCATTTGCCGGACGGCTTGGTCGCCGCGAATCTAGACGATCCGAAGCTAGGCAAAGTACCCCATGTCGCCGGAGCCTCTGGCATCGCAGAATATTTTGCCGGTCTGTTAGACGACGATTTAACGTGGCGCGACGTGGAGTGGTTGCGCTCGCTCACCAGCCTGCCCGTTCTTGTGAAGGGCATCGACCGCGGTGATGATGCCAAGAACGCTGTCGACGCGGGCGCCGCGGCGATCATCTGTTCAAATCACGGTGGCAGGCAACTCGACACTGCGCGGCCATCCATTTGGGCATTGCCCGAAGTGATCGAGGCGGTTGACGGCAGCGTCGAGGTGCTTGTCGACGGCGGCATTCGACGTGGAACCGACGTGCTCAAGGCGCTCGCATTTGGCGCGCGGGCGGTGCTATTGGGGCGTCCGATCCTGTGGGGTTTAGCTGTCGATGGTGAGGCCGGTGTGCGCCGCGTTCTCGAATTGCTGCACGCCGAGTTTGACCAAACGATGGGGCTCTGCGGCTGCCGAAATACCGGCGAGATCACGCGCGACTTGATCGCCTGATGGCGCACGTTGATGGGTCTAACGCACGTCGATCGAAGACCGGCTAAGGCGGCAACTCAAAACGGTTTCACTCACGATGAAGCAAACCCGAGTGCGCGATCTCTCCAACAACCTATTTTTGAGTCATCTGCCAGCGTGTCCCAAAATTGCTCGAATCGAATCCGCAATTTGTTTCGCGGGGGCGCTCAAACTCAACGAGGGATACACACTCATGACCCACAAAACATACATCGCATTGGCTACGTCGTTCGCGCTTGCATTGGGTTCTCTTTCAGCGGCTTTTGCTGACGATGCGCCTATGGACGACAAAGCCGCCACCACAACTGAAGGCACGGCGGCACCAGCTGGCGATGCGCCTGATAAGTCGGCTGAGACGTCCGACGACAAGGGCTAAGGCTGTCTGAGAGAAGAGCAGTAATGCCCATGTGGTGCCATTGTCTGCTGCGCTAGCCTGAATGGGGCCGCTCTGTAAAATTTCGCATGGCGGCTCCAAAATTCCAACTGCTTCACGCAAATCGGAGAACGGTTACAACCAACGCGAGCCCCATGATTGGAACGCTCGCCCGGGGGCGGTCATTTCAACGAGCGTGGGCGAGATTAAGCGTCCGAGCCAATGCGAATACGAAAGGTCGCGCGAAAACGGCCACCTGGTTTCACGAGTCGCAAGCCTTCACCGCTGATAAGAGCGTTCGCAGGTGCGGTCATCGGCTCGAACGCGATGTAATCGGAGTCCTTCGGGGCGAAGACCTGCGCATTCGGGAAGCCCTCAACCAGCTCTACGGAGATGCGGCGACCGGCACCTGCAATGCAGAATGCGGCGCCTTTCTCAAGCAAGGCAAAACCGTCATCGAAGTCGCGTTCGCCGAGATAGTCGTCGAGACCGCCGTAGGCTTCCTTGCGGCCGGTTGGGATCCCGCGTTGATCGAGCACTAGCCGGCGTATGGCCGGCAGTGTCAGCCGCCAGTTGGCGCGCGGTAGACCTGGCATACCGATATAGGGGTGAAAGCCGAAGCTCACCGGTATTGGTCCATCGCCACCCGCAAACAGCTCCGTCGCCAGGGTCAGGCTGTCGGATTGGAGGGCAGCCGTCATCGTCAACCGGTGGCGGAACGGGAAAATCGCAAGACGCTCCGCGCTCGACCAATCGAGGCCGGCGGTCAGGCGGTCCTGCCGGGTCGCGATGACGCCCCAGGACAGATGCGACCATGGAATGCCGTGCATCGGCAGGCCGTGCGCATCGAAGTGGAGGAGCGGTGATTCTGGATCGAGCACTACCGACCGCCCAGCTGCTTCATAGCGCGCAGCGGCGAGCCGGTTGGCCCACGGATAGAGGAACGGGATTCCGGCGGTACTGCCTTTTGCGGCAGCTGTCTTGAGATCTTGCAGCCGACGCAGGATTTCCGTGCCCTGGTGGCGGAGCGAGATACCCAGCATCCCATGGTTGGGTAGGAAAACGGCCGCAAGGTCACCAGCGGTAAGAGCCGTTGCCGAGGGATCTTCCAAGGGATTGGCAAATTGCGCGTTGGATTGCTGCGATTGCGTCATTGTCGAGCGGCTCTTACCCGCCGCGGTTTTCGCCAAGGCTTCTTGAGGCGGCAGAGAATCGGGTCGTTAGCGTTCAAGCAGATCCTGTCGTTCGTAGTCCGGACAAAAGTATCAGCTTGGACGCAGCATCACACAACAGTGAAGTTTTATTTGCCGTAAGGATGTCGGGGCGCGTAACGGTCCCCGACGCTCAACGTAGTTCCTAGTGTGCGTGCTTTCGGGCACAAGACCAAGGAAGAATCACATGTCTGAGTTTATTCGCAGCGGCCTCATCGTTTGCATGGGTCTTACCGTGTTGGGCGCGGGCTTCGTCGTCATTCTGAATTGAAATTGATCGTCGCTGCGTAGAAAGCCGTGGGCCTTCTGGAAGAGAGCCGAGGGTGCTGTTCAAGCAATAAGGCCGGCTATTCAGCGTGACCATAAACTTCGGTCGGGTTCTCCGTCGCGTAGACGGTCTCAGAACTCCCGAGTACTATCCGTGAGCCTTTGCCTTCCAGGTCAGGGAAAATCAAGAGCACTTGGCTCAGGTTCACTCAGACTGGCCCCTTCGTCATTCGTGCGATTGAGGCAAACAATCTTCATTATGAGACTCCTATGTTGAGGCCCCATCGCATATCTGCTTGCATGTTTCGAGGAAAGGGGCCTGCCTCCTGACGGAGGGGACCGGCAGACAACGGGCCCACTTCGCGCCGTTAAGATTCGCCACTCGCGAGCCTCGATGGCGCGGGAACGAGTATGTGCGGCACGACACGTCGGTGTTTCACCGATCGCCGATGAGCAATTGGAAAAGCTGGTTGAAGTCGGCCTTATCTGTCTTGATGAATAGACCCTTAAAGCCCTTGCCACCAATTGCGACCGTATAGTCCCCGCCCGAGTAGGCCCAGCCCTGCTGTGGGAGCCAGGAGGAGTTGCTCAACTTTTCGAAGGCCTTCCCCACAGTGTTAAAGCTCATCGTGACAGCAGCGCAAAACTGCGCTGCCATTGCCGCAACTTCCGGCGATGTTGTCGCGTTCGCCTTGTGACCTAGAAGCTTGCCGTCGGTGGCAAACTCGAATGCAATGACAACGCCGTCAATCTGGGCGAGCTCGTCGAGTGTTGCCAAGGTCAGGATCTCCTATGCAAAGAGGAAAGTAGCAGCATAGGACAAAATCGAGAATTCGTCAGAGAGGCCATCGCCCATGCTCGTCATTGCGCGCTGCGGCCGGCAGTTTGAACTTGCTACCCCGGCTCCGATCACGAAAGATATGTTGCCAGGAAAGCTTCTAACGATAGGCCGCCGGACCAGGATCTCCGTTGTTAGTGCACGAGATGACGGTTCAGGGCAAGGCTCCGCAAGACGTGGATGGTCGGCCGTTGCAATGGGGAGGTTCAAAACCTGATCTATACCGCTGGGACCAGCTTGCATGAGCGCGGCGCGACAAACGGAAATTGAGAAACCGGAGAAAATCTCATGTCGAACTACGTCTTTGCCTATCACGGCGGCAGAAGGCCTAAGAGCCCTGAGGAGGGAGCCAAATATAAGGCGAAATGGAAAGCCTGGGTCGGCGGCCTTGGCGATGCCGCGGTCAACCCCGCCATACCCCTGGGAAAGTCCAAGACCGTAAGCTCAAGTGGTGTGTCAGACGATGGTGGTTCGAATCCCTTGTCAGGGTTTTCGATCGTGAAGGCCGACAGCATGGATGCTGCTCTTGAGATGGCCAAGGGATGCCCGCACCTTGAACTCGATGGCACACTGGAGGTCGCAGAAGTGATGGAAATGAAGTGATGCAAGTGTCGTCCCCAGCATCGCGACCTGGTCATGCTGGAGGGATGTGGGAAAGATGCAACGCGGCGCGAGCGCCCCATTTCAACGCGACCGCGGCGCGCGGAGTCTTTGGACCCTTGCAATTCTGTCCAGGCGAACGACATCTCGCAATGGGTACGTCGCCTTGCTCGGCTCCAAAGAGGTTGGATCAGGGCGAGCAGTGGGGGCCAAACCATACCCCCGCTGCAATTGGCGCTTCCTGGCCCCCTATAGCCACATACGGACTCACCGCCCCGAAATTGCAACTGGCTCTCATGACCGAAAATCGTCCCAGGTACACTTATAGCGAGCGTGTGGCTGATGGCGTCCTTCACGTCGTCGGTGTGACAGCCAGCCTTGTGGCGGCGACGATACTCGTCATCTTCGCTTTCCAGCATCTACCTTCGTTATCGTTTGTCGGTTTATCGATTTATGGCGCGGCGCTCGTTGCAGTGTTTGGCTGCTCGGCAGCATATCACTTGAGCAGTAGACCCAGCCTCAAGGCCATCCTGCGCCGGTGCGATCATGCGGCAATCTATTTCAAGATCGCTGGGACCTACACACCCTTTGCAATGCTCAAGATTGGTGGGACAACCGGCTTTGCTCTCCTGGGGCTTGTTTGGGTCGTCTCCGTATTCGGAGCCACCGCCAAGCTGCTATGGCCAGAGCGCTTAGTGCGAACATCTTACTTTCTTTACCTAGCTCTGGGGTGGTCAATCATCCTGGCGCTCGATCCACTTTTGCTAGCAGTTTCGCCTCATGTGCTTCTCCTGCTGGCGGTCGGCGGCGGCCTCTACACCTCCGGGATCGTCTTTCATCTTTGGGAAAAGCTGCACTATCACAATGCGATTTGGCACGCGTTCGTCTTGGCGGCATCGACGTGTCACTTTGCAGCGATAACCAAAGCTGTCGTGTTCGTCTGAAAAACCACACACGTCTTGCCCGCGCTTGCGCCGACCCATCTTGGCCCTACCTCCCGCTGATCCTGTTCCAACGAAGGAATCACGGTTCGGGCCAAGGCTCAACGGGTGTTTTGCAACACGTTCGGGGGTAATGCGGACATCGCTGACGCACGCGTAGCCAAGGGCGAGGCCAGTCGCTTAGCAATGAAAGCAGGCTGCCCTTACCCGATGACGAGCTGAGTTCCTAATGCAGCGCTTTGCCGTGTCAAGCCAACAGCAACCGCCGTTTAGATCGCAACTCCATGCTTGGCGTAGTAGGCCTTGACGCCGGGATCGTTCTTAACTCGTTCGTAATGTTCCATGAGCTTGGGCGCGACGCGATCGGGCAAATCGGTTGGTATATGATCGAGCACTCCGGACCGTAGGTTCCGAATCCATATGAACACCTTGAGATCGGCGACTGACAGGCGGTCAGCGGCGAAGTACCGGCCTCCATGTGCTTCGAGCCGTTGCTGTAGCCTGGTGAGATAGAACGTGATGGGGCCTTCAGCCAACGCTTGGCGCTGCGCCTTCTTTTGTTCTTCTGGAAGATTGAAGGTGGCAGCCATCTTATTGATGATGTCCTCCACCGCCTCCATGACCTCGTCGCACAACGCGGCCTGCCACGGGTCAGCAGGATAGAGATCCGCGAGCTTTCCCACATAGCGATTGATTGCATTGGACTGCGCGAGGATCTGTCCATCCACGTCGAGCACAGGTAAAGCACCAAAAGGCATGTCCGCCTTGCGACGGTCCCACCCAGCGAGCGGCAGGCGATCGTCATCGAAAGCGATGCCGCCGACCGAGAGGGCGAGCCGTGCAGGTTCTCCGCGTCCACCGTGAAAGTCGAAGTAGGTTAGCTTCAGCTTGGGCATGGGCTGGCTCCTCTTGCACACCGCTTCGATATTGGCGCTGCTCGTGGCACTTCCTAAGTGATGCTACAAATAAGACTTCGGCGCGCACGAACCAATAGGAGCCGATGGCACACGCTAGCTCTGGCTCTGGAACGCCTATTCACTCTTCGGAGTTCTTCAGGCAAGGCATGTCAACTGCTTTGGAGTGTCCCCTTTCGAGTGGAAAGAGATCAGGCTGCCGATTGGACTATCTGCCGGACGCGATCCTCATTCAATTGGGCACTCGCCCACCGGCTCCACAGACAATCTTGCCGCCAGCCTTGATCCTGGCCTACGCTCCACTTCAGCCAGTTCAGAGGCTGGCAAATGTGTGCCGGATTCTATCTTAGAGACTGGTGCCGCTTCGTGGGCCAGAGCAGTCAGTATCCATGTTGATTCTATTGATCCTCACGGGACTTTTGCTACTCGCTCTCATTGGGGCGCTTCTCGTGTCGATTTTTGTGCCTCTCCATCGAGTTTGGCCGCCGCCCAGCCAATGCTCGTGGCAGTTCATCTTCATTTGGGTTTTCGAATTCGCGGCGGTCGCGGGGATAATCCTGATTGGAATTCTCGACTGGAACAGCCTCGGTTGGCCGGGGTGGCTCCGATGGTCGGTGGGCCTCGGATTGATAATTGGGGGCAACATCCTGGCCTGGGTTGGCGCAAAACAATTGGGGGTGGAAACGACTTCCGGAGCCGCCGGCCCATTCGTTACGACCGGCGTGTATCGCTATTCCCGTAATCCGCAGTACGTCGGCAACATACTGTTGCTCATTGGCTGGGTCGTTCTGACCGCTTCCGCGTGGGTGGTGCCGTTTGCAGTTCTAGCTGTCGTTGCGCTTGCACTGACACCGCTGACCGAGGAACCATGGCTTGAAGAGATGTACGGGGACGATTACCGATCGTACTGCCGGAGCACCCCCCGGTTCATTGGTCGCACGCGCTGAAATCATGATCAAATAAATTAATGGGTCACCAGATCGGCTCGTCCGCTTCCGGGTGCAAAAGTCGGACGTTCCTGACGCGCGCTGTGGCCCGCGGCGTCTGCTCGGCGCGCTAGGCGCCAAGACCAAGCTGCCCACGCTCGGCAACGTAGGCACGACGCAAGGCGGCAATCAGCAGGTTAGCTTCCTTGCTCGCTTGTTCATCGCATTCGGTTGTTGCGGCGGAAGCGACCGGGGCCGGCTCGATGTAAAGCTCGCCATCGCGCTGGGTGCACACGTACTCTTCCGGCCGAGTCAGTAGGTCATTCAACATGATTTGCTCCGTGGTTTGAGGACAGGCGGTCATAACCATCCGGTGTTCACGCAGGGAGATTAGGACTGACCCGCTATTCGGGATGTTCCGAAGGAAACTCCCCATCCCAGCACTGGCTGCATTCACACCCAGTACGTGAGCGCGCGAGAGTCACGGGGCCGCAGTCGGCATCAAAGGGCATGTGGCAAGCAAAGATGGCAGGAGGCGCGGGCGGGGGGCAGGGCCTCGGGATCGCATCGTCGGCATCGCGTCCTGTTACACTGACAGTCGCGGAGTACGCCAACACTTCGGGAGCGGTGTTAGGTCCGGCGGCTTAACCGGTTTCATCGGGGTGAACGAGAACATCAGCTGAATGGTGTCCGGCGATGGGAACAGCGGCACCGACGGAAACCCAATTCGTGAATCTACTATTCAGGAACTCCTTCCAATGCCTGTTTTTGTTACCCGGAGCCTTACCCTTGGCTAATCGCAATTCGTGAGGTCAAACCTGTAACCAATGGCGATCCCGGCAGGATTCGAACCTGCGACCCTCTGCTTAGAAGGCAGATGCTCTATCCAACTGAGC
>CAZURR010000057.1:0-16345 GCA_964622715.1 uncultured Hyphomicrobium sp.
GCACAAATGCGGGCAGGCTTCTAATGAGTGCGGTGAGACGCGGGCGCGACATGAGATGTTCCGTAAGCAAACTTAGCCTGGCGCTCGAATACTCAGACCAGCCCATACGCGCAAGGCGGATGTGTTGAGGGGTGTTGGTGATGCTGGGTGTGATGGTGTTGGAATGCTCTATGAAGCTCAGGGTTCGTCGGCGAAACGTTATTCAATATGCGCCACCCTCACGCATGACACCCCTGGTCCGGTATCATTAGAATAGAGGTGCGATCGGCGTACTTGTTCATAGCACCCGTCGCCGCATCGACGCCCGACCCCCCTCAAATCAAACCAAGTTCAGCCAGTTCGCGGCGCATTTTGGGCGGCAGCTTTGCGAGCCGCTTGTCGCCGCGGCCAAGATCAGCAGGCACATCGTCAGGATAGAAATACCGCCAGCCCTGAAACGCGCGCCGCGGGAAAGGGCGCACGGTCACGAGCTCCTCATCGAGCAGCAGCAGGCAACAGCGCGAGCCGTCCTTCTTGTGCCCATCCTCAAATCCCATAAGGCGCTGACGCGCCTGGATCACACCCTTGATGACCCAATAAAGCGAACCGCCGTCAAGCAGCTCGTCTTGACGCTTTGGCGCCTGGAAGGTGGTGTGGAATAGGCGCGCTTGAATGCCAGCCTTCTTCTGCTCCTCCAAGCGCGCTTTTTGCCAAGCGCCGAGATCCTCAACCGAGGCCGCGCCCACACACAGTTTGATGAGATGCAGCGTCATGCCTATTGTTCCCTTCAGCGACCAAAGCGAACATGGCCTAGCGCGATAGCGCGCCGCGAGCGCAAACAACAAACATCCACAAAAATCTGTGCCGGCGTTTGCTACTTCGCCGTGCACGATCCGGCATATTGGGCAAATACCGGCTGGCCAATGAGTCCGAAGTGGCGCGAATGAACCGCAGGATGCAAACCCGTTGCCGGGTCCTTGTCGTAGATGGTCGTCAGGTTGAGAAAGCCCTCGTTGACGACCTCCAAGAAATGGTTGGCGTTGATGGCGCGAACGATCTTGAGCGTTCCGGGATCGTCGCGACCGTCAGTCAGAAGCTGCGCAGATTGCCGATCTAGATCGATCTCGGCGATCTTAAAGGAGAGCTTCGCCGGTGCCTTCGTATTGAATACGCCGTTCTCATAGCTCCAGGCGTTGCCCATCTCAAACGTACACTCAAATCCTGCTGGCTGGTCTTGCGCACGCGCCGCCTCGATGAACACAAAGCTCGCCGCCACAAGCACCAGACCCAGAATAGATCCAAACTGCATGATCGCCCCTCGCGTGAACCCTAACACCCGCGCCAGCCGGATGGATGGCATTTTCGCGGCGCATTCAACCTCGGGCACGGCCCATGCGCAACTGCGCCGTATGTTCACAGGTCCATGGCCGTTGACCTGTGCCTAAGCGCCTCATATCCGCCCCGATTCAGGAATCGATAGCAAAGACAAGCGGGTGGGAACAAAAGCAATGGTTCGGCAAGGGACATTTGGTTTCGTAGCGATGGTGAGCATAGTCACCTGCGCATGCACTTCGGCGTCAAACGACAGCCCGCCAAAGCTCGTCGACCAGCCACCGTTGACCGGCGATGCGACGGGGTTCACCTACCAACTCTCCGAGAAAGAGATGGCATACGACTGCAAGAAGCTGACCGGCATCATGCAGGTGCGCATCCTGCAAATGCGTGGCAAGGACGGGCACGCAAACATATCGCTAGCCTCGCGCGGGGTTCGCACGGTCAACCAATCGGTATTCGGTGCTTCGGCCGGAGATATCAGTCCAGAAGCGCAGTACACTCAAGACCACGCCATGCTCGAAGCCTATAACCGCCAGCTTGCCGTCAAGAACTGCAAGACGTTTGACATCGCCGCTGAGCTCAAGGCCGACGCGATTGCGAGAAGAACGCCGGCCCCAAAAGAAACCGAAAATAGCAAGCAGATCAAGAAACCCTGATCATAAGGTCGCCTGCGAATCACTCGACCCTTTATCCTGGGGCCAGATTTCTGGTGTAGGAGTGAGCGGTGTTAGCAACGCTCGGGGGAAAGTGATGACCGCGCAGCAGGATTTCGATGTCGAAGAACGGCCGACCAGCCTTCCCTGGCCGCCAATCTTGTTAATTGTCGTCGTGGGTGCCGCCGTTCTGCTAGGCTATGTGTCGCCATTGCCCTGGCCGGGACTTGGAGACCTCCCTTCGCGCATAGTGGGGATTGGGTTCGGTGCCGCTGGCGTCGTGCTACTGGTGACGGCAATTGTGACCCTGCGCCGGCACGGCACGACGATTCGACCTAACGCTGGCGCAACCACGCTGGTCACATCCGGACCGTTTCGCTTTTTCCGAAATCCCATCTATCTCGCAGATGCATTGATCTTGTTTGGCGTGGCCGAAATCGCCACGAACATCTGGTTTGTGATTGCCGCGCTTGTCTTTGGGCTGCTAGTCACGTGGTTCGCAATCCTCCCTGAAGAGCGGCACCTGGAAAGACGTTTCGGTCAAGCCTACCTAGACTACAAAGCGAAGACACGCC
Source organism: uncultured Hyphomicrobium sp. (assembly GCA_964622715.1). Lineage (GTDB taxonomy): Bacteria > Pseudomonadota > Alphaproteobacteria > Rhizobiales > Hyphomicrobiaceae > Hyphomicrobium_A. Next base: position 2,543 of record CAZURR010000057.1, read on the forward strand.
GGTGGTTGTGAGGGAAACACGATGGCCGCCGATTACGGTGAAAAGGAACGTGCCTTCATCGACGGCCTCAAAGACGATAGTGGGCGCGATCTCGGCGAATGGATGGTAGCGATTGCCGAGCAAAATCTGCCGCATCGCAACGACATCATCGACTGGCTGCGCCAGCAGGGCTTCATGTTCTCAAAGGCGTCGTGGCTGGAGCGAATTCACCACAATGGCGGGCGGCCCATCTATGCCGAAAGCGCAACCGACAAGCCGGATATAAAGCGCCAATCGCCCGACAAGAAAGAGAGCGCAAAACCACACAGCTCGTCAGAGTCAGAACCGGAGCCGCGGGTCGACGCGTCTTCCGAAGACGCCATGAGCGACGAATTGGATACGTTGCTGGCCAAGGCGAAGGCTTACCGGCCGCTGGCACAATTTCTCATCGCGCAAATCAAGGCGGTTTGGCCAGCCACACGCTTTGAGCCGCGCGCAACGTTCATTGCCATTCGCGACTTGGATGAATTCGCCGCACTAGGCGTCGGTGCTAAGGAGTTGCGGTTGCATTTGGCGCTCGGCGACCATCAACCGGACGACGTCGTCAAAAAGGGCGTACCCGGTGGCGGACTTGGCAAGGCCGACACGCTTTCCCACATGGTGGTTCTGACTGACGCGCGCCAAGTTGATGCCCATCTTTTGGATCTCGTTCGGCTGGCTGCTAAAAAGGTGAATGATTGACAGCTCGTACACGCGCTGATCATCGATTAGCCTGAATTTCGGGGCTTGTTGCCCATGCGTTTGGAGGTCTCGTGATGGCAGCCGCAGTTCGTGGGCCATACTTTGCGCTGGCGCTCGCCGCCGGTGCGCTTGGTGCGTTACCCGGACCGCTCGCGGCGCAAAGCTCAAGCCGCGACGGCATCGCCGACCTCATCAACAAGTCTGCCAATGGCCCCGAGCTTGCCCAAACCACCGCAACGCCTGCGATTGGCGCCAAGGATGACGCCACGCCTGTGGCGCCTCCGGTAAAGGACCCGCGCGCGGGCCAAAAGACATACGAGCAAGCGCGCCAGTTGATGCAGGCTATCGATGCGGTCTTGAAGGAAACAGCCCAACAGCGTGTGCAAGCGCAAAAGCTACCCGGCAAGGACGAGTTTATCGTCACGCCCCTATGGACGGAGACGCGCGAGGATCGCGAACGTTACGTTCGCAATTTGCTCGATTCTGCACTCGGAATAGTCACCGACGTTCCCATCGTTGAGTTGCAGAAGAAGGTCGAAGGACTGAGGCGAAACATCCATGACATCGAAGGCCACATCGCCGCGCTAAAGGAGAAACAGATCACTGCGCCCACCGACGGCATGCTGCCCGGTGTGCTCACCGATACCGTCGATAGTTTAGGCAGCGAGATCGCGGACGCAGAAAAGCGCATCGTCAAGAACCAGAATCAGATCGAAGCCACAAAGGGCGAAATTGCAACCGCGCTGTCGCAGGCGGGCGTGGAGCTTAAGCCCGAGCAGGTCGATCTGTTACTCGACAGTGTGCTCTCAGGAGACCTCGTGCGTCTCGTCGCGGTATTTAATGCTGCCAAGGCAATCGACTCGCAACTCGGCAAACTCTTGGCCGCCGCTGGTGACAACATGAGCGCTGCGCGCAAGTACTTTGCTATGCACGCGGCACTGTTCGCGATGCTGGTACACGCGCAAGATTCCGCTATCGCGAAGATCGATACGAAGTACATGCCCAAGCTCGATGCCATCCTGAAGGATATCGAGGCAGCCCAGGCCAAAACACGCCGCCTCCTTAAGAGCAACAACCGCCCCGATCAGCGTCGCGCGCTCGAAGCAAACTGGGACGCGCAGAGGGTTGCGCATCGGGCAGCCAAGGGGTATCGGCGCTACCTGCAGCAGCAGCGCGAGCAGATCGCGCGAGCGCGCACGCGGGCAACTCACGATCTGCGCATCGCCGACAATACGTACGAGACGGTGGAAGCGAGCTTCCAGCTCAAGAGGCTGATGCGTGACAGTGCAGCGTCATTCGATGCGATCCAAAAACTGGAAGCGCCGACATTCGATCAAATTTTCAAGAACGAGGAATTGCGGCGCGAGTTCGAGAACCTCACGCGCAAGCTCGACGAGCCGACGAGCTAGGGATCTGCTGCGCCTTATCCACGCCTATACTGTACAAATGGGCTCAAGGTGGCGAGGCCATCGTAGAGGCGGCGAGCCACGGTATTATTCGACTTGGTCGCCCAGCAAGTACGCGTGCAGCCATTGGCGTCTGCCTCGCGGTAAACAGCCTCAATGAGTGCGCGGCCAACCCCCTGCCCACGCGCGCCCGGATCGACGAACAAATCTTCCAAATAGCAATAGAAGGTTGGCGACCACGTAGAGCGGTGAAACAGCGCGTGCGCAATCCCGATCAGCCGCCCGCCGGCGGCGGCGGCGAGGCCGAATAGGCCATCCTGCCCGCTGAGCAGCCGCTGCCAGGTTGACGCAATGACGTCATCGGTGACATCCGCCTCATAGAAACGAACGTAGGCGTCAAACAACGCGTCCCATTCCGCGAGGTCGGCCTCCTGAAGCGGCCGAACGGTGATCCTCATCTTCCCCCCTCCCCGCCACACTCACATCAGCCACAACGTGGCCAGGCCCAGAAACGAGAAGAAGCCCACCACGTCGGTGACTGTCGTCACGAACACAGTCGAGGCGACGGCGGGGTCGAAGCCCATCCTGTCAAGGGTAAGCGGGATAATGATGCCCGCAAGTGCGGCCGCCAGCAGGTTTACCACCATGGCAACGGCGATTATGGGACCTAGCTGTTCCGTGCCGAACCAGAAGTACGCCACAAGCGCGAGCAACAATGCGAACGTGAAGCCGTTGATCAGCCCCACGGCGGTCTCACGAATGACCACGCGCACAATGTTGGCCGGGCCCAACTCGCGCCTGGCAAGCGCGCGCACGGTCACCGTCATGGTCTGCGTACCGGCGTTGCCGCCCATGGAGGCGACGATGGGCATGAGTACGGCGAGCGCCACCATGTGCTCTATCGTGGCGTCGAACAGCTTGATGACGGCGGAGGCCACAATGGCGGTCAAAAGATTGACGAACAGCCAGGCGAAGCGCGGGGGCGCGATTTGGCGCACGCTGTCGGAAAGGCGCTCATCGCCGACGCCGGCCAACAGCTTGGCGTCCTCATCGGCCTCTTGTTCGATGACCTCTACGACGTCGTCAACGGTGATAACGCCGACGAGGCGCTCGTTCTTGTCGACGACGGGTGCAGCCATTAAGCCATAACGCTCAAACTCACGCGCCACCTCTTCCTGGTCGGTCGTGGCCAGCACCAGGTGGCGGTCAGTGTCCATGATCTTCTCGACAGCGACCTGCCGCCTGGTGCGCAACAGGCGGCTGAGCTCAACACTGCCGAGCAGATGAAAGCCGGGATCGACGACAAGGATCTCTGAGAAGGTCTCGGGCAAGTCCTCTGTCTCACGCATGAAGTCGATGACCTGCCCGACCGTCCAGAACGGGGCGACCGTCACGAAGTCGGCCTGCATCAAGCGACCGGCTGTCTCTTCCGGGTAGAGGAGGTTGCGCTGCAGCGCGGCTCTTTCGCCTTGGGGGAGCTGGTCCAGGATCTCCTTCTGGTCGCTCTCCGTCAGCCCCCCAATGAGATAGGCGGCATCGTCGCTGTCGAGGTCAGTGATGCCCTTGGCCAGAACATCCTTGGGAAGGGCCTCCAAGATCTGGTCGCGGACCTTTTCATCGACCTCCGTCAGCACCTCATAATCAAAGTCGGCCCCAAGCGTCCGAATGAGGCTGCCGCGCTCTTGGGGCCCCAATAGCTCGATAAGGTCAGCGAGATCGGGACCGTGCACCTCGGCAACAAGAGCGCGCACTTTGTCCTTGTTGTTCTCCTCTAGAGCGTCTGAGACGGCGCGCACAAGTTCCGCCGAAGGCGCGGCCCCCGGCTCGTGCGCAATGATTTCCTGCTGTCCCTCAACCATCGGAGGAGACGCTCCCCTGGCACGCGCCGAAATTGGGTTCGGGCGGTCATCAATCCAACATTGGATGCTTGGATAACACTGGGACTTAGCACGTCGCGCGCACAAAGACAGTCTGGTGCTTGAATGCAACAGACGCGCGCTGAAGCAAGTCCAAGCTGCGTTCAGCGTCGGTGCCGCCCGTTTACAGGAAATGTTAGGTGGTTAGGTTCTATGTATGTATGGGCGCTGCGGCTTGGCCGTTGTGCTAAATTGGGGATAAATTCCCCAGCCAACGGAAACGAGGCCATGCGGCGCGTCCTAGGGGCAGGTGAAAGGGTGGTGATTTCTGCGCTCGCCAGCGTGTTGCTGGCGCAAGCGGCCTTGGCTGCACCTGCTGTCGATGCCTGCGCAACGCGCTCCGACATGCTCGGCTTATCCCGCATAATCGAGGTTGATGCTTCCAAGGGCCCGATGTTTGGTCCGTCGCCTCAGGGCGCTTTCGACGTTTTGAGCGACCGCGAGGTTATCCTGACCTTCGATGATGGTCCCCTGCGCCCCTACACGCCGCAAGTGCTCAAGGCACTTCATGATCATTGTACGAAGGCGACGTTCTTCATGGTAGGGCGCATGGCGGTGGCCGATCCAGCCATGGTCAAAGAGGTCGCCAAACACGGGCACACCATCGGCGCGCATACATGGTCACACGCCAAATTGCAGACGGTGGGTCTCAACGATGCCAAGAACGAGATCGAGCTTGGGTTCAGCGCCGTTGCCAAAGCACTCGGCAGGCCTATCGCACCGTTCTTCCGCTTTCCTTATCTGCGCATGAGCAAGACCGCGATTGGCTACTTGCAGAGCCGTAACGTGGCGAGTTTCTACATCGACATCGATTCCCGCGACTTCGACACGCGCAATGGGGCAGTCGTACAAAGGCGCGTTCTGGCGCAGCTTGCCAAACGGGGCAAAGGGATTCTCCTTTTCCACGACATCCAACCATCGACGGCGCAGGGGCTGAAGGGACTTCTCGACGAGCTCAAGGCACGCGGCTTCAAGGTTGTACATATGGTGCCGAAGGCGAATGCAACGACGCTTGCCGACTACGACACAATGGCTGCCCGAGAAATGAAGCGGCGCACGATTGCGACCGCAAAGCAACCATTGGTAAGGCGCTCTGTTGTTTGGCCGGTGACCGGTGGAACAAGCGCCAATGGCAAACAAGAAGCTCTGCCCTGGGAGAAGACGCCGCGTGCAACCGCAAGCGCAACGAAAACCCGGCGTAAACGGGCTAGCAATTCGTGGTATTCATGGTTCGAGAGCTGGTAACCTTCATACAAACGGTCCCGTTGTAATGGTTCAAACTCTAAAATTTCAGCACGCCGAGGTAGTCCTGTGAGCCGCATTTTGTTTGTTGCAGTCGCTTGTTTCGTTGCCGCGCCCATCTCTGTCGCGTCAGCAGCCGAAAAGAGCTGCCCCAACCCGGGTGGAGCACTCGGCGTCTCGCGCATCGTTGAGATCGATACCAAGGCAGGGCCTCTGTTCGGTGACTTTTCCAAGTACGAGAGGGAGCCGCGCTTCCTAGGACCGAAAGAGGTCGTGCTGACCTTCGACGATGGTCCGATGCCGCGATACACGAAGCCCATTCTCGATGCGCTCGACGAATTCTGCACCAAGGCCACGTTCTTCTATGTCGGCCGCATGGCGATGGCATACCCGAATATGGTAAAAGAAGTGGTGGGTCGTGGTCACACGGTGGGCACGCACACTTGGTCGCATCCGCTCAATCTGCGCCATCGCGGGCTGGCGCGTGCAAAGGACCAGATCGAGCGCGGCATCGCCGCAGTGGAGCTTGCCGCCGGCAAGCCAATTGCGCCGTTCTTCCGCTTCCCAGGTTTGAGCGATTCAGGCCCGATGCTCGCGTATCTGCAGTCACGCGGGATAGCCGCCTTCACAGTCGATGTTGTCTCCAACGACAGCTATGTCCACAGTCCTTCGCGGCTCGCACAGCGCACCCTTCGGCTTGTCGAGGAAAACAACGGCGGCATCGTCCTGTTCCATGACATAAAGCGTTCCACGGCGCAGGCGCTGCCAACGATCCTCGCCCAGTTGAAGAAGCGTGGCTTCAAGGTCGTGCACCTTCGCACGAAGAACCAGGTGGCACCGATTGCTGCAATCACGGACCAGCTCAAGAAACAACGCGATAAGAAACTGGCCTCGGACGGCGGCAAGCCCAAGCTTGTGCCGTTTTTCGATGCGATCACGCAATCAACGCTGGTGGACGACGACATAGAGCCAACGGTGATAGAGCTCGCGCCAGAACCGCGCCAGCGCGTCAAGTCCTCAGCAGCCGCTACGGCAACGGCACCGCCCCCCTCGTCTGCATCTGAAGACAGCGCCACCTCTGTGCGGCGGGCAAAACGTCCGCGCAGGCGCCGCCCGCGCAAGAAGAAAGTTTCGAGCAGTTCGCCCCAGCCTGTCACCACTCTAGGCAGCGCCGTGAGAGGCTACTGACCAAGGTCTCGCTGTGCGGTTGGCATAAAGAAGTGCCCCGGTCCGCCACTTGCCTGAGGCCGGCTTTTTACTATTATTTCAATGAAATATTGCACCGCAAGATAGGCCGCACCGGCACGCGTCGCGCCGGCGTATTGTTACACGATACGACGGATCCCACACACGGGCGTAACGGTGTAGTGTTTGCTTTGTCTTACCCATCTTCGGCCCCCGAGTTGTAAGGAAAACCCCATGAGTGAAATTGAGGTCTCGAAGTCAAAGCGTGAGCCAGCCGCCGGTCCTAAGGATATCTTCTCGGCCATGCGGGACGAGATGAACCGGGTGCTTGAGCGCTTCGAGGGTGGAAAGTCGTTTTGGTCGACGCCGGTTTCACGCTGGGTCAGCGGCACGATGGTGCCAGAGCTTGACGTGCGTGAGAACGATACGGCGATCATCGTTGAGGCCGAACTACCTGGCGTCGACGAGAAGGATATCTCCGTAACGGTTGCCAACGGCTACCTGACGATCAAAGGCGAAAAGCGTAGCGAAAGTGAGCAGAGCGAAGAGAGCTACTATGTGGCCGAACGCAGCTTCGGTTCATTCCAGCGCTCGCTACGGCTGCCCGACACCGTCGACGAAAGCAAGATTGACGCGAGCTTCAACAACGGCGTTTTGAAACTGACTGCACCCAAGCGAGCTGACGTCCAGAAGTCGGAGCGGAAAATACCTATCGGCAAGAGCTGACCGCTTTCTTGAATTGAGCAGCGCAGTCCCTGTGCCCACAGAACTGCGCTGCCCCCTTTTCGGACACGAGAGCAAGACATACCCATGGCGTTGAAGCGCATCCGTTTGGAGCTCGCACGCGACCACGACTTCCCCGATGGCAGCCGAGAGCGCGGCTACGATCTCATCGCCCCGATCGACGACAGCGATCACCTTGTCGCCGAGGAGTGGCGCAAGGAGCACGCTAAATGCCGCGTCCGGCGCTTCTGGGCGGGCGAGGAAGAGCTAGGTCATCTGGTGCACAAGCGCGGCGGCACCTGGGCGTTCGATTACGATCCCAATGCCGAGGAAGACGACGAACCCGGCTTCCGCTTCGATAAGCACAGGTTTGCGCCGGGCGAGTACGTCTCATTGAAAGAGCATGACGGCGTCATGCGAACGTTCCGCATCGTGTCCGTCGTTGAGATGGATTGATCGAGACATTGGGCGAAGCGAAATCCACATCGCGCACATCATCGGCGAAGCGCAAGAAGACGAGTGCGCCCAAACTGCCATCGCGCATGCTCGCCATGGCGCTCGATCACGCCGGTGCACCGCTCGAATGCGTAAAGCGCGCGGTCCGCATGCCAAAGCGCGGACACATCCTTATCCGCGTTGGCGCGTGCGCCATCTGCCGCACTGATCTCCATGTCATTGACGGGGATCTTCCCGATCCCAAACCCCACATCATTCCTGGTCACGAGATCATTGGACGCGTCGCGGCTGTCGGTCCCGGCGTAAGTGTTTTCAAGATCGGTGACCGCGTCGGCGTGCCGTGGCTTGGCGCGACCTGCGGGCGCTGCCGATATTGCCGCGAAGGACACGAAAATCTCTGCGATCACCCGGGATTCACGGGCTACACTATCGATGGTGGCTACGCCCAGTACGAGATGGCCGATGCAGAATATGCCTTCGCGATCCCGCCTCTTTACTCCGATGCGGAAGCAGCACCCTTGATGTGTGCCGGGCTGATCGGCTACCGGGCCTGGAAACTCGTGCGCGACGCCCGCCGGCTGGGCATCTACGGGTTCGGGGCAGCCGCGCACATCGTGGCACAGCTCGCCACCTTCCACGGCCAAGAGTTTTGCGCCTTCACGCGTAAAGGCGATAAGGCGGCCCAGAAGTTCGCGCGCGGCCTGGGTGCGGTGTGGGCGGGTGCATCCGAGAACATGCCGCCGAAGCTGCTTGATGGTGCAATTATCTTTGCCCCCGTTGGATCTCTCGTGCCGCTTGCTCTTAAGGCACTCGCGAAGGGGGGCACGCTCGTGCTTGGCGGCATCCACATGACGGAAATCCCTGCGATGTCCTATGACCTGTTGTGGGGCGAACGCGTGGTGCGCTCTGTTGCCAACCTCACGCGCCAGGATGCCATCGAGTTTCTGGAAATCGCGCCGCGCGTGCCGATCCGCCCGCATGTGACGACGTTCGACCTCAAAGATGCCAACAAGGCAGTTGATCGGCTGCGCGCCGGCAAGCTCACAGGAGCCGCAGTGCTTATTCCGCCAAGCTGATGCGTGCGGCCCGCAACGCCGCTTGCGCGTTGTTAAGGCTCTGTTCACGCGCACCACTCGCGTCGACGCGTTGCCAGGAAATCTCGCCGGTATTGTAGTCGAGCTGCTGAGCGACCACGCTGCGATCGGCATCGGAAGCATCACCCTGGCGCGCCTCGACCCGTTGCATCATGGTCTCGCTGGGCGCCTCAAGCCAGAGCCCTTCGAACCGAACCCTTAGCTCATGCGCAACAGCTTCGATGGCAGCGCGCTCATCTGGCTTGGCGAAAACCGCGTCGACCACGGCGCCATGCCCCGCCAAAAGCGCACGCCGCGCCTTATCAAGCAGAACGGCGTAGACGCGCTCGGTGACGTCGGCCCGGTAGTGCTCGGCACTGAGACGCTCAGTCTCTGCCACGCCAAACAGTCGCTTGCGCTCCACGTCACTGCGCAGGTGCAGCGCTCCTGGAGCAGCACCCACGCGGTGCGCAAGGCCGCCCGCTATTGTCGACTTGCCGGTGCCCGAGAGCCCACCTACCGCAATGAGGACGGGCGAAGGCGGCGCAAGATAGTTGGCGGCGAGCCGAGTGAGTTGGCGCGCACTCTCCTCCTCCGCTCTGCGCACCGTGCCCTGCAGCTGGGCGATCCACTCCAAGGCAACAATGGCCCGCACCCCAGCGCGACAGGCGAGAAAAAGCGGCAAGCAGGCAAGCCCCTCCAGCTCGCCGCCTACAGGCGCGATGCCGCAATAAGCGTTGAGCACAATGTTGGCCGCACGGCGGTCACCGCGATTGTGGAGATCCATGAGTAGGAATGCGAGATCGTAGAGCACGTCGATCGTGGCGAGCTCCTCATCGAACTCCAGCGCATCAAACGGCACTGGCGCGCCGTCGATAAGCACGATGTTGCCAAGATGAAGGTCTCCATGACAGCGACGCAGGCAGCCAGCTCTGGAACGCGCGTTCAGGAGCGGCGAAAAGCGTGCTAAGCCACTTCTCACGCGATCAACGAAAAGGAGCACCGTCTCGCTATCCAACAGCTCGTGCGCGGTCCCTAATTTCTCCGTCAACTGGCGCGTGACCACACCTATATCTTGCGCCCCTTCGATATCTGTTGTGATGGCGGCCGTACGGTGAAAGCGTGCCGCCACTTCGGCAATCGCCTTGCAAAGCGCGTCTGGCAGCGGCCCCTTTTGCGCCTGATTGGCAAGCACCGCTTCTTGCCTAAAGCGGCGCATGTGGACGGCCCATTCGACGGCCTGCCCCTGCCCCCCGAGTGCAAGAGCGCCACTCGTATCTCGCGTGATGGGCACGAGGCCAAGGTAGATGGCCGGGGCGTGCGGCTGGTTGATCTCGACCTCGCGCGATGTCGCCCGGTGGCGCTGCTCCAAGGTCGAGAAGTCCAGAAAGGGCAGTCGGACGTGCTTCTTGACTTTGTAGGCCTCAGCTCCAGCCAAGAACACGCGTGCACAATGGGTCTCGATCACATCGACGCGTGCGGGCACCTCGGGGTAGGTCGCAGGGTTGCTCAGCAGCGCGGTGACCTCATCCTCGCTGGCGACGAGCGGGGCGGAAGGGGTCAGCATGCGCGCATCCATCTGCTTCGGGGCCAGGGACACTGCGCCCGCAATGATTCAGCATGCGTCAACAGTGCGAAAGAATGGTTCGACGCAGATGTTGCCGCCTTACGCGTCGCTGCGATCGTTGCGCCGCGAGAACTCCGTCTGCCCACCGGTGGCAAGGATACGCGCTTGCTCGATCCAGTTCTCGCGCTCGATGCGGCCCTTGAAGTCGAGAATCTGGCTGACGCGCTCGATGTCTGCACCGGTCCAATTGGCGACCTGCTCGTAGCTCGTAACACCCAAGGATGTGAGCTTCTTCTCGATCAAAACGCCAATGCCGCGGATGCGCTTTAGGTCATCGGCGGCGCCAAATGGACGCGACGCCTCTGGACCACGCAAGGCTTCAGAGCGCACGGAGCGCAGATGGGACATGTCGCGCGCAGGCGGCGCCCTATCCTGTGCCGGCTTGAGCTCAGCTTCTGTGACCTGCGCGGGTGCGGGTTCAGGAGCTGGATCGAGAACCGGTGCCGAAGCAGCAGGTTGGGGCGCCGGCATTGGCTCTGGAACGGTCGGCGCTAGGACCGGTTCAGGCTCCGGTTCTGATGGCTCCACCTTTTGCACCATGGGCGGGAAGACCAGTTTTCGCTCTTCCTTGGGCGCTGGCGGCGCGGCGGGCTCGGCCGGTGTCAGCGCCGACGCGGACGCGGGCGCCGGGGCGGATGCGGCGACCGACGCCCCGCCCGCCAAGGCGCTACCGAAGCGCTCAGATCCGGAATCGGCTTGCTCCCGAGGCGTCACCTCGATTTTGGGCTCCGTCGCAGCTGGCTTGTCAGCAACCGGCGTAGCGACCGCGCTCGCTGACTTGCGGTAGTAGAATTTTCGCTTGAGACTGCAGGCTATAACCGCACCAAGGAAAAAAGCCGCCACCAATAAGAATACCGCCTGCCACTGCAATTCCGTCATGCTTCAAACTCCCCAGCCCACTCACTGCCACCGTGCAATACGATTTGCGTTAATCCCTGACTCTGGCACAGGCAATCCACGCCACGATGAACCCGCCCGCGAAAGCTCCGAGCAAGGACCACTCCAGATTGACAATCACGTAATCCATCAACTCACTCCACACGTCTTTCGCTTCAAGGAACCCCACAACGTATCTGGCCTACGTCCCCTTGACGTCAATTTCAATGCGGCGGTTTTCCGCCCTGGTGCCTGGCTTTTGGTTGGGAGCGCACAAAGAGAAAGTCTTGTCGCGATCTTCAGCCATGCCTGCGGCGCGGTGTGATAGGCCGAATCTCCGCCTCTCTCACTTTCCCACGCAACGATTGAGTCGAGCCGTACCGCATTTCCGCATTTCGCAACGCCAAAATTCTCGCAGAAATGTAGTCGCGGGTGATAGGAAGCGCATCAACATGGTGTGCGCACTGGACCTGAAAAACGCCAAGGTTCCCGTAACGGAAACTGGCCTCACATGAGGCGAGATAGAACTCCCACATGCGGCAGAACCGTTCGTCATACAGGGCTAGCGCGGCGTCGCGACGTGCCATGAACTGCCGGCGCCACTCAGCAAGCGTCTTGGCATAGTGCAGGCGCAGGCACTCAACGTCGGTAACAATCAATCCAGAGCGCTCGATCGCCGGGACTATCTGCGAGAGGGCAGGAAGATGGCCGCCGGGGAAAATATATTTTTCGATCCAAGGGTTCGGTTCCCAAGGCACATCGAGGTGGCCAATGGTATGAAGCAGCATCACACCGTCCGGCGCGAGGAGGTCGTGGCACTTCTCGAAGAACGTTTGGTAGTAGCGCGGGCCAACATGCTCAAACATACCGACCGATACAATGCTATCGAACGTGCCTTTGAGCGCGCGATAATCCTGCAGCTCAAAATTGACGTCGGTATCAAGACCGCGTTCCTTGGCACGTTCGCGCGCGACTGCAAGCTGCTCGGTTGACAGCGTGATACCCAGCACCTCGCGCGCGCCAGCAATCTCCTTCAAGTAGAGCGCCAGACCGCCCCAGCCCGATCCGATGTCAAGAACCCGGCTCTCAGGCTTCACCGCCAGCTTGGCGGTCACAAGCCGTTTCTTGGCGAGTTGCGCCTCTTCCAGCGTGCAATCGGGGCTCTCGAAGTAGGCGCACGAGTACTGCATATCCTTGTCGAGGAAGAGCCGGTAGAGCCCGCCGTTAAGATCATAATGATGGGCCACGTTGCGGCGCGCGCGCAGGGGATTGTTGCCGCTGAACAGATCGCGCGTCAGGCGGCGGATGTAACTGACTATCTTGTTAAATAAGACCTCAGTGCCATAATTCCCCTCGCGTAAAACAAGCTCTAGGAAATCATAAATGGTCCCACGCTCGACAACTAGGCGGCCATCCATGAACAGCTCACCCACGGAGAGGCCGGAATCGAGGATTACCCCCATCTCAGCGCGCGTGTCGGTGAAGCGCACGCGCACCTCCTCGCCGGTACCGTCACCGAATGTCAGCGTTGTCCCGCGCGCGGTTATGACTGTGAGAGCCCCGTGCAACACAACGCGGTCCAAGAAAGTTTTGAGGATTTTGTCCATCATAGCGGTGCGGGCACATTGGACACGGCCGAACCCGTGATCCCCAAGGACGAGCGCCAACCGGTCAGCCTTCCTAACGTCGTGACCGTAAGCATAAGCTATCTATGGGTATCTTGGGAATGCCAGAGGCGCAGAGATTCAAACCCTTATTAGCCTATACAAGGCATATAGTGATTTACAGGAGCGGCTGCCGGGCTCTCTCGTCGCGAGCTGGTCGGCGCAGAACCAATCGCTTTTTGAGAAGGCGTCCTTTGTCTTCGATTCCGCTTAGGGCTGGTTTATGAGCGCCGAGGCAACCGTTTGGGCAAGCAGTTTGGTTTACGACTATCAGGCGTCTTTGCAGCGGCTGATGGTCGTGTTGGCGGCGTCACGCCACAAGTTGTAGATCCCAGCAGCGAATGAGGCCGCCGCACCTGCACTAAACAGAACCAACCCCTCAAGCTCGGCGCGGCATTCTCGCCAAAAGATCCGCTCATTGCCCCGGCTGGCGCACCAGGCCTATTTGAATTCCCACAGTCGGAGCGACCACGGACGACCCATCAGCATGCTGCAGCCACTTGCAAACAGTTGCGCGAATATGGGAGTCGACGCCGGGATGGCCCTCCTCCGGCGAGGCTGAGGTATTTCAACCGCGCTACCGTGCCGGGTCAACGGACGCTGGCGGCCTAATGTTCGGAGGCGACCAAATTTCCCACCAGTCTCGACGTGCGCTGAATCGCCTCGAGGCGATGCCTCATGATATCCCGCATTGCGATGACACCGACAAGCTTGTTTCCATCGATCACCGGGAGATGACGAATACGCTTCTCGCTCATCATCTTTACCACCTCAGCGAGGCTATCCTCCGGCGAGCAGGTTACGACCTCCCTCGTCATGAGAGCCGACACCGGAAGTGTGTGCAGTTCGCCTCGATAGCGAGCGACTCCATAAGCCACGTCCCTCTCCGAAACGATCCCGATCAGCCTCTCTCCG
>CAZURR010000058.1:0-6096 GCA_964622715.1 uncultured Hyphomicrobium sp.
ATTGAGGAAGGCTGGCGTGTACTCGATGCGGCCGACCCGCTTGCCAAGCGCGTCGACGAGAAGGAGCTTTCGGCAATACCGGGCCAGCAGCGTGAGAGATTCGTTCAGGACCTGAATGCCATCGTCGTCGCGCTCGGGAAACTGGAAGCTGCGGAGTTGTCGGGCAACGACTGACGCCTAGATCGATTTACTGCGAAGCGATCAAGCCGCGTTCGGTAGCAACTTGCGGCTGATGATCGTCTCGGCGATCTGCACGGTGTTGAGCGCTGCACCCTTCAACAGGTTGTCCGAGACGATCCATAGGGCGAGTCCGTTCTCCACCGTCGCATCTTCACGAATGCGCGACACGTAGGTGGCGAACTCGCCCGCGGCCTCTATCGGGGTGACGTAACCGTCATCCTCGGGCTTGTCGACAACCATGATGCCGGGCGCCTGGCGCAAGATTTCGCGTGCGGCGTCCGCCGTAAGCGGCCGCTTAAGCTCGATGTTCACGGCCTCGGAATGTCCGACGAATACCGGCACGCGCACGCAGGTCGCCGTCAGCTTGATGCGCGGGTCGAGAATCTTCTTGGTCTCGACCAGCATTTTCCATTCCTCTTTCGTATAGCCATCTTCCATGAAGGCGTCGATGTGAGGGATGCAATTGAAGGCAATTTGCTTGGTGAACTTTTTGGGCTGGTAGTCCTCGCCCGGCACGTACTTGCTCTTGGTTTGACGCCACAGCTCATCCATCGCGTCTTTGCCGGCCCCAGACACGGATTGGTAGGTTGAGACAACAACGCGTTCGATGCCGGCTGCTTCATGCAGCGGATTCAATACGACGACGAGCTGCGCCGTGGAGCAGTTCGGGTTGGCGACGATGTTCTTCTTTGTATATCCGGCAACGGCATCGGCGTTGACCTCTGGTACGATCAACGGCACGTCCTGATCGTAACGCCAGGCAGATGAGTTATCGATGACGATGCAGCCCGTGGCCCCAATCCGCGGCGACCACTCTTTTGAGATCGTCGAGCCCGCTGACATGAGACAGAAGTCAGCCTTCGAAAAATCGAACTGCTCCAGGTCCTCGCATTTGAGGGTCCTATCGCCGTATGAGACCTCGGTGCCGAGCGAGCGGCGCGAAGCGATCGCATAGACCTCGTCGGCCGGGAACTCGCGTTCGGCCATCACATTCAGCATTTCGCGGCCCACGTTCCCCGTGGCGCCCACAACGGCGATTCTGTAGCCCATATTAAAGCCCTGATATATCAAGAAAAAACTGTGTGGCACCGAGCGCCGCGCAGCAAATCATGTCCAGACGCGATCACTAACGTGTGGCAAGGCCATCTTGCAAGACGCTTTCGTGTGTTGAGAACCGAACGGTCTACGCGGCTTCGTCTCAGGCTGCGAGACGGCCCAACTCCTCAACAATTGCGGCGCCCATCTCCGATGTGCTGGCCTGGCGCATGCCCGGTTGCATGATATCGGCAGTCCTAAGGCCCGCGGCAAGGGCCTTGGCGATCGCCTGGTCGAGGAGATCGGCTTCACGACCCATATCGAACGAGTAGCGCAGCGCCATGCCGAACGATGCAATCGTCGCGATGGGGTTGGCCAGACCCTTGCCTGCGATATCTGGCGCCGAACCGTGTACAGGCTCGTAGAGCGCTTTGCGTGTCCCGGTCTTGGCATCAGGCGCGCCGAGTGAGGCGGAGGGCAGCATCCCCAACGAGCCCGTCGTCATGGCAGCTTCGTCGGAAAGGATGTCGCCGAATAGATTGTCAGTGACGATGACGTCGAACTGCTTCGGATTGCGCACGAGCTGCATGGCGCAGTTGTCAGCAAGGATGTGCTCCAGTTCGATGTCGGGTGCATAAGCCTTGTGCGTTGCGGTTACCACCTCGTTCCACAGAACGCCGGTGCGCATGACATTGCGCTTCTCTGCCGAATGTAGTTTCTTGCCGCGCTGGCGCGCAAGATCGAAGGCCACGAGCGCGATGCGTTCGATCTCTTCTTCCGTATACACTTGGGTGTCGACGGCGCGCTTCTTGCCGTGCTCGAGCGTCACGATCTCTTTCGGCTCACCGAAATAGACGCCGCCCGTCAGTTCTCGCACGATCATGATGTCGAGCCCTTCGACAAGCTCGCGCTTCAACGAGGAAGCATCGGCGAGGGCCGGGTAGCAGATGGCAGGACGCAAGTTGGCAAAGAGCCCAAGGTCCTTTCTCAACCGCAGGAGACCCGCCTCGGGGCGGACGGCGTAGGGCACGCCGTCCCATTTCGGACCGCCGACCGCGCCGAATATCACGGCATCCGCAGCTGCCGCTTTTGCCATTGCGTCATCGGTGAGCGGCACGGCGTGCTTGTCGATCGCGGCGCCGCCCACGAGGTCGCTTCGCGTCTCAAACGTGACTCCCTTTGCGCTCTCATTGAAGAAGGCTATGACGCGCTCGACCTCGGTGATGGTTTCCACGCCGATCCCGTCGCCGGGCAGGAGGAGCAAGCGGTGTGTCGTCATGTCGTGTCGGGTCCCTTGCGGCCGTGTGGTGGAAGCGCGGTAGTGCTAGCCGCTAGGCCGCCTGCCGGCAAGGGATGGATGCTCAGCCGATGAAGGGAACCGTATAGACCAACGTAAAACCATTGAGCGTCGAGACGATGCCAACCGCCGAAATAATGACGCTGAGCACCAGTAGGCTTGTTCCGCCGGTGATGATCGAGACCGAGGCGAGTACGATGGCGATCTGCAAGAGCGCCATGCCGTAGTCAAAGTAGCGATCCTTCCGCATGGCGTAATCGCGCTGCGCTTCAAGCGCCTTGCCCTTGACGAGCAGCTCCTTGACACCTTCGCCCGCTTCCTGCTCTGAGCTCAAGTGCGCTTCCTTCTCTCGATACTGCTTGATTTGGTCGGCGATTACCGCGCGTGCGCTTTCATTCAGTTCGGGCTCAGCAGCCTGCAGAACCTCTAATTCGCCGATTTGAAGTCTCAACACCTGGCGCCGAATGTTCTTCGCTTGAAAGAAGGCCCAGGTGTTGGCGGCCTCGATATTGCTGGCCATGGCGTCCTTTGTTGCGTTGCCGGCGCCCACACTGCAGATGGCGAGTGCGACGGCGAGGACACCGATGTAGACGGCGATCAACCGGTCGCGACGTCTCTTCGCGGCGTGATCAACCGCATCGACGAGATCCTTGAATGACATTGTGATTCCCCATCAAACGTCGTCCTCCGGCGGGGCATCGAGGCTCCGCGACGGCAACAAGTCTCTACGCTCCACTACCGATCCATCGGCGGCCAGCCGGTAAACGATGGGAGCTCCAGTCGTAAGCTCTCTAGCCAAGATCTCTTCCCCGCTCAAAGCCTCCAGGTTCATGATAAGGGCTCTCAATGAGTTTCCATGCGCGGTGACAAGCACCGTCTTGCCGGCCTCAAGCTCCGGCCAGATCTTGTCCTTGTAGTACGGCATCACTCGCTCAGCTGTATCCTTCAAGCTTTCACCGCCTGGCGGGCGAACGTCATAGCTGCGCCGCCACTCCAGAACTTTTTCTTCGCCCCACCGGTCCCGCGCCTCGTCCTTGTTGAGTCCGGAAAGATCGCCATATTTGCGTTCGTTCAGTGCCTGGTCGCAGCGAATCTCGAGATTTGGTTGATTTATTTCAGCGAGCATTATGTCAAGGGTGTGCACCGCCCGCTTCAGTTTGCTGGTGAAGGCGAGGTCGAACACCAGGCCTTCATACTTCAAGAGGCGGCCGGCGACGCGTGCTTCAATCACGCCCTTTTCGGTAAGATCGGGATCGCGTTGGCCGGTGAACAGGTTGCGCCGGTTCCACTCACTCTCACCATGGCGCACCAGCACCAGCGTATGTACCCGAGCCTTAGTTTGCACCACGCGAACGGCCTCCACGATTCAAAGCCCCAGCACATCGGACATTGAGTAAAGCCCGGGAGGTTTGCCGCGGCCCCACATGGCCGCCTTGATCGCGCCGCGGGCGAATATTGAACGATCACCCGCAAGATGTGTGAGCTCAATGCGTTCGCCTGGCCCGGCGAAAATAACGGTGTGGTCGCCGACGACGGTGCCGCCGCGCAAACTCGCAAAACCGATATCGCCGCGAGGCCGCGCGCCGGTCATTCCATCGCGGCCACGAATTGCGTGGTCCTTTGGGTCAATGCCTCGGCCTTCAGCGGCTGCGGTGCCGAGCATGAGCGCCGTGCCTGATGGTGCATCAACTTTGTCCCGGTGATGCATCTCGACGACTTCGATGTCGAAGTCTTCGTCCAGCGCTTCGGCGACGCGACGCGTGATCGCGGTGAGCAGATTGACACCGAGGCTCATGTTCCCTGCTTTGATGATCGGAGCATGTCGGGCCGCGGCGGCAATGTGCGCATCGTCCTCCTCCGATAGACCGGTTGTGCCGATCACATGAACGATCCTGGCATTCGCAGCAAGTCCGGCGAACTCTACTGTCGCCTGGGGTGTGGTGAAATCAACAACGCCCTCGGCGCCGGCAATGAGATCGATGGGGTCCGCCGATACCGTAATTCCCAGTGACCCAATGCCAGCCAAGACGCCCACATCTGCGCCTATAGCGGGGGAGCCATGCCGCTCAGCGGCGCCGGCGATCGTGCAACCCTCGGTCTCGTGGAGCGCGCGAATAAGCTGTTGGCCCATGCGGCCGGCAACGCCCATGATGGCAATCTTCATCTCGAGTACCTCAGCTTGCATCGATGGAAGCGCGCTGCGGTATAGCAATGCGCCAAGCGGGGGGGAAGGGCAGCGCCCGCTGTCAGAGTCTTTCTCTACGTTTTCTTTTGAAGCAGGCTCTTAGATTGCCGGGTCGGATGCCCCGTTTGTCGCAACCCAGTTTTAATCCCAGGCGAAAGCAATCTTCTGGAGCTTTCTTTTGCCGAAACACTCAAAGCCCACACCAATTGGTCGGCCGCCACGGCTCCAGTAAAAGTCCGTCGCCGCAGCATTGTCGGCGAGCGCCCAAACGATCAATCCAGAAAGTTTTCGCGTGTCCAGGTCGTGGCGGGACGCTTCGAACAAGTGTTCGCCAAAACCCAGGCCTTGGTGAGTCGGCGTTACGTAAAGCTCGTAGATTTCGCCCTGGTATTCTCCGCGCATGCGCGCCGAGCCGAGCGTCGCATAGCCGACGACACTGCCCGCGACTTGCAGGACGAGGAGCCCATTGCCGGACTTGATCGTGGAATTCCACCAGTCAGGGCCGCGCCGGAGGATTATACTCTCCAGATGAAAGTGCGGGATAATGCCTTGGTAGGCTTGGTGCCAGGCTTGACGAAACACGTCGCAGAGCGCCAGTGAGTCCGACAGGCCGCCACGACGAATTTCGAAATGTGAACTCTCACCCAGCATTGGCTCACAACACCCTTGGGCCGGCAGCGTCGCGCCATTCCCAAATGCCGCGACGTATCGGTTCGCTGACACTTGGGCCATTTGGCCATCAAAAAGCAAAGGCGCCCAGGATTTCTCCCCCAGGCGCCTTTTAGCAACTTTTAGCCGGTTTTTTTGTGGCAGGTGTGAACCGCCATGTGGAAACAAGTGGCGTCAGCCAACCTTTTTCAATTGCTCGAAGGTTTTCGTGGCGACAGCGTTCATGCTTTCCAGCGTCTGTCGTGAGATTTTGCTGGAGAGCTCGAAGAACTCTTTCGATTGCTTGCTTGCCGCGGCGAGCTGCTGCTGCACAAATTTCGCCTGAAGGCGGGCAATTTCCGGCACCGTCTTGGCGCGAGCCATAGCTTCGGCGGCATCGAAAATGGCTTCCGCGTTTATGCTGGTGTTGTGCAGAATCTTCTCGGCGAAAGATTTGGCGCCGGCCTGAGCGGTCTGCATTATTTCTTCAGCTGCCTGCGCGCCTTCCTTGGCGGCTGCGCTCATCTTCGAATACGCATCGCGGGTTTTGGCGACGCTATCTTCGGCAAACGCCTGAACGTTCTCTGGAATGCGCGCGTCCTTCGCCGCGGCCAGCATGTCTTCGGCCTGACGGGTGAATTGCTCGTTCATAGTTCTCTCCCAGTTCATAAATGTCGCGAATTCTCGGCGGGCGGGGCGCATTGCCGACAACCTTAAGCGCCGAATGCTGCGTCCCGGTGATGTTGACGAC
>CAZURR010000058.1:6196-16086 GCA_964622715.1 uncultured Hyphomicrobium sp.
CAGCGCGACAACGCGACGTAAGTTTGACCGTGCGCAAAAGTGCCCCTGCCCAAGTCGACGTAGACGCGGTCGAGGGTCAGACCTTGCGACTTGTGGATGGTGAGCGCCCAGGCAAGGCGCAAAGGAAATTGCCGGAAGGTGCCCGTCACGTTCTCAACGATTTTCTCGGCCGTTTGATCGTAAGCGTAACGGCGTGCCTCCCACGAGACGGGCTCGATCTCGTGCACCTTCTCATCGACTTCGACCCAAACTCGCTTGTCGTCGAGTTTCGCGATGCGGGCGACCGTGCCGTTGACCCACCGTTTGTCGGGATCGTTGCGCAACAGAATCACTTTCGCGCCGGCCTTCAGAAGCAACGTCGCGTCCGTTGGATGCGCGGTTTCGCCGAACTCACCGCTGATGCCGGCCTCGTAGGTTTTTACGTCGGCAGGGAGCGCATCGAGATAGGCCATGTTAATCCGCTGCGCGGCGGTGTTGGTGGGCGTGAGGATGACAAACGAACCGCCTTCGCCCAGTGTGCGGATGGGATGCGTGCGCTCGTTCAACACGGTGAGGTCCTCCTCTGTCACGTCTCCGTCTCGGATTCGATTAAGGACTTTAAGGAACGTTTCATCGCTTTGACGGAAGACGTGATCGAGCTCTAGCAACGACATTCCAGCCCCGTCCGAAAGAGCCCCCACGCTAAAAAAGAACGGGCCGCCGTGCGCACTTTCGAGGTGCTCGGCGATCTCGCCGCGTTGGACGATGGGCGGCAGCTGGTGGAGGTCACCGAAAACCAGGAGCCGCACGCCGCCAAATGCCTCGCGTGGCCGCCCGCGATTTAATCGTAGTGACTGATCGATCGCGGACATGAGATCGGAGCGCACCATCGATACCTCATCGATGATCATGAGCTTGAGACGGCGCATGAGTCGGCCATTGCGGCTGCGCTTGATGTCGTCGGGCCTAATGAGCCGCGGTGGAAAGCCGAAGAATGAGTGAATGGTCTGGCCGCTGACATTGACGGCGGCCAGACCAGTGGGCGCAAGTACGACGGCCTCTTGGGCGACCATATCGCGTATGCAGCGCAATAGCGTCGATTTGCCAGTGCCGGCTCGGCCGGTCACAAACAGATGGCCCTCGTCGCGCCGTGCAAACTCGAGCGCGACCTGGAATTCGTCGGGCGGTGTCACGCCGGCCGGCCACGATTCCTGACCTGCTACTCTCAACTGTTGATCGGTTGGGATTGAAGATGGCACGCGCGGCCCCAATGCCAGTGGTTTACTCAGGCAACATCGCGTTCGCGGGAGCGCTCCATCTTTTTGCGCATGTTGGGATCGAGCCAACGCTTTCTGAGCCTAATCGATCGCGGCGTGACCTCAACGAGTTCCTCGTCGGTGATGTAAGCCATTGCCTTTTCCAGCGTCAGCTTCATAGGTGGGGTGAGCTGCACGGCCTCGTCCTTGCCAGACGCGCGAACGTTCGTGAGCTTCTTGCCCTTGGTGACGTTGACCCCCAGATCATTGCCGCGCGCGTGCTCGCCGACGATCATGCCGGTGTAGACTCGCGTCTGCGGACCAATCATGAAGGGCCCGCGGTCCTGCAGATTGAAGAGCGCATACGCGACCGCTTCACCGTCCCCATTCGAGATGAGGACGCCGGTGCGCCGTCCCGAGATCTCGCCGCGGTACGGGGCGTAGGCGCGAAACAGGCGGTTCATCACCGCCGTTCCACGGGTGTCGGTCAAAAGTTCGCCCTGGTAGCCCAAGAGCCCGCGGGTGGGCACGTTGAACACGAGGCGCTGACGCCCACCGCCCGAGGGGCGCATTTCCAGCAGTTCGCCTTTGCGCTCCGACAGCTTCTGCACGACCACGCCGGAGAATTCCTCATCGACGTCGATGATGGTCTCCTCGATCGGCTCCAGGCGTTCTCCCGTCGTCTCGTCTGTCTTGAACAAGACGCGGGGGCGCGAGACGGTCAGCTCAAACCCTTCGCGCCGCATGTTCTCGATCAGGATGGCAAGCTGTAATTCGCCCCGCCCTGACACCGTGAAGCTGTCCTTGTCCCCGGTCTCGCTGATGTGTATCGCTATGTTGCGCTCCCCTTCCTTCAAGAGGCGCTCTCGGATGACGCGGCTTTGCACCTTGTCGCCCTCTTGGCCCGCGAGCGGCCCGTCATTGATACGAAAGGTCATGGAGAGCGTCGGCGGGTCGACCGGCTGTGCGATAAGCGGTGTCTCGACCGAGGGATCGCACAGCGTATCGGCGACGGTTGCCTCGCTCATGCCGGCCACAGCCGCGATGTCGCCCGCCTCGGCCACCTCGACCGGGGTGCGGTCGAGCCCACGGAAGCCGAGCACCTTCTGCACGCGAAACGTCTCAACTATGCTGCCGTCCCAGTGCAACGCCTTGAGCTGCTGGTTGGGGCGGAGGGTGCCCGAGGTGATGCGGCCTGTCAGAATGCGCCCGAGAAAGGGGTCCGCCTCGAGCGTGGTCGCCAGCATGCGCAGCGGACCGGCCTCGACCTTGGGCGGGGGCACGTGCGCGAGGACGAGATCGAACAAAGGCGCAAGGTTCTTTTTCGGTCCTTCCGGCGCCATGGCCATCCAACCATCGCGGCCCGAGCCATAGAGCACGGAGAAGTCGAGCTGCTCTTCGGTCGCGTCGAGGTTGGCGAAGAGATCGAAGATCTCGTTGAGCACGTCGCCATGGCGCTCATCGGCGCGATCAATCTTGTTGATGACGACGATCGGCCGTAGGCCGCACTTCAGGGCCTTCGAGACCACGAACTTCGTTTGCGGCAGCGGTCCTTCGGAGGCATCGACAAGGACAATGGCTCCGTCGACCATGTTGAGAATGCGTTCCACCTCGCCGCCGAAGTCGGCATGGCCCGGCGTGTCCACGATATTTATCCGCGTGTCTTTCCAGGCGACGGAGGTGCATTTGGCGAGGATGGTGATGCCGCGCTCGCGCTCCAAGTCATTGGAATCCATAGCGCGCTCTGCCACCCGCTGGTTGTCGCGGAAGGAGCCGGATTGCTTCAAGAGCTCGTCGACGAGCGTGGTCTTGCCGTGGTCGACGTGGGCGATAATGGCAATGTTTCTAAGTTGCATCAGGGGCTTTTTGCGCTGCAAAAGATGCGCGGATCTAGCACATCGCGCTTCGCCCTACTAGCTGGCTGCTCTCAGCCGCTCAAACGTGGCGGTGCATGGCCGATTCGTGGCGGGTATCGCGCATGAACGCGTAAACTATGAGCGACAAGAAGATGCAGCCGGCCACATACCAGAAGAAGGCCGTCTCATGGCCAATATTCTTGAGGTAGAGCGCCACATATTCTGCCGTGCCGCCAAACAGCGCCACTGTGACCGCATATGGGAACCCAACGCCCAAGGCGCGAATGCTGGTCGGGAAGAGTTCTGCCTTTACCACTGCGTTGATGGCCGTGTAGCCGCTGACGATGACAAGGGCACCCATGATGAGGAAGAAGGCAGTCCAAGGGTCCGTGGTGTGCTGCAAGGCAGTCAGGATCGGCACAGTCAGCAGCGTGCCGAGAATGCCGAACGTCAACAGCACGGGGCGCCGGCCGATAACGTCCGAAATGGCCCCAACAACCGGCTGCAAGCACATGAAGACGAACAGCGTCCCAGCCGCGATGACGGTTGACGTGTCCTTGGAGAGCCCTGCGGAGTTGAACAGAAACTTCTGCATGTAGGTTGTGTACGTGTAGAATGCGACTGTGCCACCGAGCGTCAGGCCCACGACAATCGCGACCTCGCGCGGGTGCTTCATTAGCGCTCGAAACGGGCTAGAGCGCGTATCGATCGTCGCGCTGGCTTCCACGAATGCGTCGGACTCTTCCATGTCGCGCCGCATGAAGTAGACGATGATGGCAAGCCCAGCGCCGATGGCAAACGGAATGCGCCAGCCCCAAGCTTCGAGTTGCTCGGGCGTCAACAGCAATTTTTGCAGAACCAGTAGGACAAGCATGGCGAGCAGCTGGCCTCCGATCAGCGTTACGTACTGGAAGCTCGAATAGAAGCCGCGATGCTCCGGGTGGGCCATCTCAGACAAGTAGGTGGCGCTCGTGCCGTACTCACCGCCGAGGCTCAGCCCCTGAATGAGGCGCGCAAAAAGTAAGATCAACGGCGCAGCCACGCCGACGCTCTCATAAGTTGGCGTGATGGCGATCACCAACGAGCCAAAGCACATCAAGAGCACCGAAACGGCCAGCGCAATGCGGCGGCCGTGGCGGTCGGCGAAGTGGCCAAACAACCATCCGCCAACAGGCCGCATCAGGAACCCGACGGCAAAGATCCCGGCGGCATGGAGAAGTTGTGCAGTCTGGCTCTCAGAAGGAAAGAACGAGCTGGCGAAGTAGAGCGCGAATGCGGAGTAAGTGTAGAAGTCAAACCATTCCACCAAGTTGCCCGACGAGCCGATGAAAATCGCCTTGAGCCGGCGGGCGGTGTCGCGCAAGGCAGCAGGCGGCACTGTACGAGAGGGCTTGTCGGCGATCCGTGTCGTCATGCGGCGCTCTTGCCCGTCCAGGTGTGTTCGATTGGCAGGACTAGTTATGCTTCAGCAGCGACTTGATGCTTTCCAAACGCAACTTTGTCTCGGAGCTAATCGCGTTTTTCATCGAGGCCATTTGCTTGTCTACGGCATCGCCAATATCAAGTGATAGCGCCTCACGCGCCGATGAACTCATAGCCGACAGAGATTCGCGTATCTCATCCAGCGCCAAGTCGGGATCGAGGTTCTGATTGAGCCGCTGGAGAAGTTCGCGTGCAAAATTTGGCACATTGAGACTCGACATCGCTGCCATCGCGCGCCGGCGCACGGCGCCGTCGGGATGGGTCAAGGCCGCGGCTATCAGATGGTTCTTCAGCGTCGTAGGCATGCGCACGAGCCGCTTTTGCATGGCCTCGGCGCTCGCGGTTCCCTCTTCGATCGCGTGCGCTATCGAAATTTCCTGGCTCCACTGCTGGAAGCGCAAGAGGAACGCGCGCACAACAATGATGGTGATTGTTGCCACGACGAACAGCCTGACGCCGTTGCCCGCCCAACCGGCGTAGACGATATCGGCTGACATGTTGTCGGTGAGGTCTGAAACGTTGGCCCAGGCATTGACGATAGAACCTACGATAGGAACCTCGTTGACGACGCACGCGAGGTATTCCGCGTACTCATTCATCAGATTGGGGCGTTGCTTCAGGATGTTCGCAATGTCGGCTTTTTCAATCGACTGAATGAGGGCGGCAAGCCCAAGGATATAGAACACGACCGAGGAGGCCAGGATCGGCATGTTGTTGACGGCATCAAACGCCGAGAACGTCATGTGTTCCGGCGTGAGCGAGCCCTCCATCACGCGCTTTTCTTCGTACATGATGCGAAGGCTGCTCACCATGATCAGGATGTGCACGATAAGAAACGCAATGAGCGTCCAAAACAGTGGACGCGATGTCAGGTCCGTTAGGGTGAAATAAAGGACCGCTGCGTTGGCGCACAGCCACAGACCGACCTTCCACAGACTCACCGCGCCGGTTTGCGGATCGGGGCGAAAGATGAGGTTGAGGAAGCCAATGAGTGGCCAGCACACCGCTGTCCACACGCGATCGAAGACCCCGTAGATCGCTGTTGCGACGTTCCCAAAGACGCCCGACATGGTCCACCCCCACCTGTCGTTTCAAGGCTCCTCCTGCAAGCTAGCGTGCCAAGCTGGATTGGTGCAACGATTTGCGTCCACAGCCATGTTTTGGCGCGCAGACACAATTCTGTTAGCAGCGGTATTGCCGCATGCATTGACCGGTAAGCCCGCAGGCTTATATGAGCATCCCAATCTGATGCGCGGCGAGCGGTGATGCTGCGGAGGAAATGAACGATGACACAGCCCAAGCACGCCAAAGTCCTAATTCTTGGGTCCGGGCCGGCTGGCTATACGGCCGCCATCTATGCCTCGCGCGCCATGCTCAAACCCTTGTTGATCGAGGGATCGCAGCCTGGTGGCCAGCTGACGATCACCACGGATGTGGAAAACTACCCGGGCTTCGCCGATGTGATCCAGGGCCCGTGGCTCATGGAGCAGATGAAGGCCCAGGC
The DNA here is from genome assembly GCA_964622715.1 of uncultured Hyphomicrobium sp. Taxonomy (GTDB): domain Bacteria; phylum Pseudomonadota; class Alphaproteobacteria; order Rhizobiales; family Hyphomicrobiaceae; genus Hyphomicrobium_A. Next base: position 12,274 of record CAZURR010000058.1, read on the forward strand.
GGAGAACGTCGGCACTGAAATCATCCTGGATCACATATCCAAGGTGGATCTGAAAAAGCGGCCCTTCCGCCTCGAAGGCGAATCCGGCGATGTCTACACGTGCGACGCGCTTATCATTTGCACAGGCGCGCAAGCGCGGTGGCTCGGCATTCCCTCGGAAGAGAAGTTCAAGGGCTACGGCGTATCGGCATGCGCAACGTGCGACGGCTTCTTTTACAAGGAGAAGGAAGTGATTGTGGCCGGCGGCGGGAACACCGCCGTCGAGGAGGCAATTTTCCTGACCAACTTTGCCAAGCGTGTCACTTTGGTGCACCGGCGTGACAGCCTTCGCGCGGAAAAGATCCTACAAGACCGCCTCTTCAAGAATCCGAAGATTGAGGTGATCTGGGATCATACCGTCGATGAAGTTGTTGGCGACGAGGATGCGAAGTCCGTCACGGGTATCAATCTTAAGAACGTTAAGACCGGCGAAGTGATGGAGCGGCCGGCCGATGGAGTCTTCATAGCAATTGGGCACGCGCCGGCAACGAAGCTGTTTCGCGGCCAGCTGGAGATGACCTCGAGCGGTTACATCGTCACGACGCCCGACTCCACCGCGACATCAGTTCCCGGCGTATATGCGGCTGGCGATGTGACGGATGAAGTCTACCGGCAAGCCGTCACCGCGGCCGCAATGGGCTGCATGGCTGCGCTGGAAGCGGAGCGCTATTTCGCGACGCTGGAGATCGAGGCAGAAGCCGCCGAGTGAGCCGTGATCGGGTCACTTAAGGCGGTATGCGAGCAACTTGTCCTTTCTGAGCATAGGGATCAGCACAGTGCGGGTTGCTGGGATGTAACCTATGTCCGCGGTGCTCTGATCCAGGTCGATCAAAAGCTTGGCAGCGCCTGACGCCTCAACGCTATAAAGACCTCCATTCATAAATTCGGTAACGAGATAGCTCGACGTATCGAAGCGCTCGATGCCGTCCAGATTGCCAATCGGTTCACCGTTGCCGAGGGGGCGAATGGTCTTGTTCTTGAGGGACACCTCCAATAAGCGCGCTGGCTCAGCGCTCCCGTCCTCCCGCCTCTTGCCCCACGGAGCGATAATCAGCTTGTCGCCTTGTGCGAGGACCCCGTTGACGTTGCTGAGCTCTTTGCTGTCGAGCCACTTCTCGAATTTGCCGTCCACCAAGCGCCAGATGGTGCTCGTTGTTGAATCGGATACATATACGCGGCCATCGCTGTCGGCCGTCACGTCGTTGAGAAACTTTGCGCCGGGAGCGTCGTAGCGGACCGCGATCTTGCCAGTCCTCGTATCGATCGCAACGAGCTGGTCGATATCGGCGGCGTAAAGCAGACCGTCGGCGAGCGCGAGCCCCTTTGGCGCATTGAGGCCGTTTGCCCATTCTAGCTCGACGATCTTGCCGTCATCCAGCGCGACCTTCGAGATGAACCCTTTGCCGTTCTTCTCGGTAACACCTCCGAAGAGGTTGCTGACGTACGCGAAGCCTTCTGCTGGGACTGGGAGCGCTGACTCGGGGGCCTTGAAACCTGTTGTCTCCCAAAGCTTGACCGCCTCTGCGCGCAAAGATGTCGCGGAGACAAATAGTGCTAGGACCGCTGCGCCCCATGCAATCGACTTCATGCTGAATTTCCTCAGTTGCGTGGTCGGCCGAATGTGCCGCGGTTGCATATAACGAGAGCCAGTTGTCGCAGTTCTAGAGTGCGCCTGCCCTGTTCACGCATCTTTGAGTAAGCTATGTTGCAATGCAACACGTTGATGCTGAGAGCGCCGGCGAGATGCCCGACGGGATCGATTCATGGATTGGGACAAGCTCAGAATTTTCCACGCTGCTGCGGAAGCCGGCAGTTTCACACATGCCGGCGATGACCTGCACATGAGCCAGTCCGCGGTCAGCCGGCAGGTTTCCGCGCTCGAGCGTGAGCTCAAGGTTGTGCTGTTTCATCGCCATGCACGCGGGCTCGTGCTGACCGAGCAGGGTGAGCTGCTGCACCGAACCACATCAGACGTCATCAACAAGCTGCATACCGCGGAGACGCTGCTTTCGGACTCGACGTCGCAGCCCACGGGCGAGCTGCGCATCACAGCGCCCGTTGGCTTCGGCACCGTGTGGCTCACGCCGAGGTTGCGCGAATTCCATGACATTTACCCCGAGATCCGCATCGAACTTTTCCTCAATGATGAGCAGGTCGACATAAGCATGCGCGCAGCCGACGTGGCCATCTGGACGCGCGAGCCGGGGCAGACCGAACTCATCCGCCGCTCGCTCTTTACTGCCAAGGTGCGCGCCTTCGCCTCAACTCAGTATGTGCGGCGCTTTGATGCGCCGAATACTCTGGAAGAGTTGGACGAGCACCGCATCGTCTCCTATAGCGGCCAGCCGGCCCAACACTTGTCCGCCATCACCTGGATCGAGACTGTGGGCCGCGATGGTCGTGGGCCGCGCGAGCCAGTCTTTCGCGCCAATAGTGTGATCGCGCTGCGTTCTGCGATTCGCTCTGGCATCGGCATTGGCATGATCCCCGACTACATGACCGACGAGCAGACCGATCTCGTGCCCGTACTTACCGAGATCGACCCGCCCGTCCTGCCGATCCTCTTCGTCTATCCGGAGGAGCTCAAGGCCTCGAAAAAGGTACAGGTGCTGAGGGACTTTCTCGTCGCAAAAGCCCGGCAATGGAAATATTGATGCTCGCCCCCCCTGATCGCATGGCCTCAAAATTTGCGGCTCGGCGAGTGAGACGCTATCTAACCGCTACGTTTTCTTGAGCATTAGAGGCAGGAGCCGCCCGACTTTTTGGGCGAAATTGAGCAATGGCGAAGACGCTCTACGACAAGATTTTCGAAGAACATGTGGTTCACACGCAGCCGGACGGGACGTGCCTGCTCTATATCGATCGCCACCTTGTGCATGAGGTGACGAGTCCGCAGGCGTTTGAGGGTTTACGCATGACGGGCCGCAAGGTACGCGCACCAGACAAAACGCTCGCTGTTGTCGACCACAACGTTCCGACCTCAGATCGTAGCCAGGGTATCGACGACGACGAGAGCAGAATTCAGGTCGAAACTCTGGCCAAGAATGCGAAGCAATTCGGCGTCGAGTATTTCAATGAGCTCGATGTGCGTCAGGGCATCGTCCACGTTGTCGGACCGGAACAGGGATTCACGCTGCCAGGCACGACAATCGTTTGCGGAGATAGTCACACCTCGACGCACGGCGCCTTTGGTGCGCTCGCCCATGGCATCGGTACATCTGAGGTCGAGCACGTGCTCGCCACGCAAACACTTATCCAGAAGAAGGCCAAGAACATGCGCGTGACGGTCGACGGGCAGCTGCCCCAAGGCGTCACGGCGAAAGACGTCATTCTCGCTATCATCGGCGAGATCGGCACCGCAGGCGGCACTGGCCACGTACTCGAGTATGCCGGCGAGGCGATCCGATCGCTTTCGATGGAAGGGCGCATGACGGTGTGTAACATGTCGGTTGAGGCTGGCGCGCGCGCCGGCATGATCGCGCCGGACCAGAAGACATACGCATTTATCGAAGGCCGGCCGAAGGCGCCCAAGGGGGCTGCCTGGGAGATGGCGATGCGTCACTGGGAGACGCTGCACACTGATCAGGGCGCCCACTTCGACACCCAGGTTACGCTCAACGCGACCGATCTGCCGCCGATCGTCACGTGGGGTACCAGCCCGGAGGACGTTGCCGCAATTACTGGTGTCGTGCCCGATCCGGCGAAGGTAGAAAACGACAACAAGCGCGCCTCGATGCAGCGCGCGCTTGAATACATGGGGCTCAAGCCCGGCAC